>NZ_NGFN01000402.1 GCF_002148965.1 Streptomyces swartbergensis
CGGGCAGACCCCCTTGCCGTATCCGGGGGACTGGAGCGTTTGGGCATGTACCGGCCCCGCTACCTGGGCCTACTCCTGGCCCCCTGGCCCAACCGCTCCAACTCCGGCCGCACCAGCGTCCGGACACGCATCGGCCGCGACGGCTCCCCCTCCGCGCCGCCGCGGCCGATCTCCCCGCAGTCCCCCGTCGGACCTGGTCGGTCAGGCCTTCTCGTCCGAGATGTGCGTGTCCAGCGGCTTCGCGGTGCCGCTGGAGATGTGGGTGTCGAGAGGCTTGACGTCGCCCGGGTCCGCCTCCTCGCTGGAGATGTGGGTGTCCAGGGGCTTGATGTCCCCGTCCTTCCCGCCGGAGATGTGCGTGTCCTCGGGCTTGACCGTGTCGCTCATGATCTGCACCTCTCTCTGTGACATGGCCGGTTCGAGGGACGCCCGTCCGGCAACTCCCCCGTGGGTTGCCGGACGAGCGTCCATGGGCCGGTACACCGTACGTGTACGGCCGTGCACCAAACCGTCTGCCCCCCGACGCGACGGGCTGGTAGCAAGAGAGTGCCGTGCGGCGATAAACGAACGATGAACGTCCGCTCATCATCCGCGCTCAGGGCGCCACTGGACTGAGAAGTGCGCGGACCTCGGAGGCCTCGGCGGAGCCCAGCTTCTCGTAGATGGTCAGGGCTTCGTTCCAGCAGGCACGGGCACGGTCGGGCTGGCCCAGCTCGGACAGGGCCCTGCCCAGCACGGTGAGGACCGTTCCGCGACGCCACTCCCCGCCGATGCCGCGCAGGGCGATGGCCTGTTCGGCGTGGGCGGCGGCGAGCGTGGGGCGGTCGGCAGCGAGGTGCACCTCCGCGATACGGAAGTGCGTCACGCCTTCCCAGAGCGGCTGGCGGTTCTCCCGGAAGACGTCCAGCGCCCCGGTGAGTTGCGCCAGTGCCTCGTCGTAGCGGCCTGCGACGGTGAGGGCGAGCCCGAGGGCGTACCGGCCGTTGGCCAGTCGCAGGGCCGCTCCGAGACTGTCGTAGATCTCTATGCCCTGCTCCGCGAGCGAGATCGCCGTGCTGGTCTTGCCCAGCGCCAGATGCACACGGGAGAGGTTGCACAGCGCGCTGGCCTCTCCCGGGGCGTTGGTGTCCTCGCGGAAGTTGTCCAACGCGACACTCAGATAGGTCTCGGCGTCTTCGAGCTGCTTCTTGTAGAAGGCGATGACGCCGCGCTCCAGAGGCGCGTTGCACCTGGACCACGGGTCCCCGGCGGACTCCAGGGACATGGCCTTGCTCGCCTCGACAGCCGCTTCGTCGAAGCGCCCTGCGCGCACGTGCACCTGCGCCAGGGTCGTTCGGGCCTGCGCCTCGGCGTGTGCGTCGCCCAGTTCCTCGGCCGCACGGCACAGCGCGGTGGCGGCCCGCTCGTAGGAGAGCGAGCTGGCGCCGGACTCCGAGAGGTCCTTCGCTACCAGGAGGAGACTGGCGGCCCGCCGGAGCGTGGGGGCGGGCAACGACTGCCTGACGCAGGCCAGCAGGCACTCGGCCTCGCCGAAGAGCCAGTCCAGGGCGGATTCCCTGGTGTCGAAGGACAGCCCCTCGTGCGTGGTCGCGGCCAGATGGTCCACCAGCCGGTCTCCCGGTCGCTCGATCGCGTACACCCCCGCCGCGGACGCCAGATAAAAGTCCAGCAGCCGCGACAGCGCCGCGCCCCGCTCGCTCGGCGGCTGCTCGTCCCTTTCCGCACAGGCACGCGCGTAGAGCCGTACCAGATCGTGGAAGCGGTAGCGGCCGGGAGCGGCCGACTCGAGCAGTGAGGTGTCCACCAGGGATTCCAGGAGGTCCTCGGTGTTCTCCACGGGCAGGTCGAGGATCGCCGCCGCGGCCGGGAGGGAGATGTCCGGGCCGTCGGCCAGGCCCAGCAGGCGGAAGGCGCGGGCCTGGGCGGGCTCCAGCTGTCCGTAGCCCAGCTCGAAGGTGGCCTTCACCGCCAGGTCGCCGGCCTGGAGTTCGTCCAGGCGGCGGCGCTCGTCGGCGAGCTTCGCCGCGAGGACCGACACCGTCCAGGTGCGGCGGGCCGCCAGGCGGGAGGCCGCGATGCGGATCGCGAGCGGCAGGAAGCCGCAGGCCGCGACGACGTCCAGGGCGGCCTTCCGCTCGGACGCCACCCTCTCCTCGCCCACGATCGTCGTGAACAGCGCCAGCGCCTCGTCCGGCGCCATCACGTCCAGGTCGATCAGGTGGGCGCCCGCCAGGTCCACCATCCGCGCCCGGGAGGTGACCAGCGCGGCGCAGCCGTCCGTGCCGGGCAGCAGGGGGCGTACCTGGGCGGCGTCGCGGGCGTTGTCCAGCAGGACCAGGACGCGGCGGCCGGCCAGGACCGAGCGGTACAGCGCCGCGCGTTCCTCCAGGGAGTCGGGGATCGCCGTGTCGGCCGTGCCGAGTGCGCGCAGGAACGAGCCCAGGACCGTCTCCGGCTCCGCCGCCCGGGCGCCCGCGCCCTGGAGGTCGACGTACAGCTGCCCGTCCGGGAACGCCCCGCGCGCCTGGTGGGCCACGTGCACGGCGAGGGTCGTCTTGCCCACGCCGCCGATGCCGGCCAGGGCCGAGACCGCCATGACCCGGTTCTCGGCCGAGGCCAGGATGTCGCCGAGCTCGCGGACGAAGCCGGAGCGGCCGGTGAAGTCCGGCACCGTCGCCGGCAGCTGCGCCGGGCGGACCGGGACCGAGGCGGGCTCGGGGGCCGGGGAGGAGGGCTCCGCGAGCCCCGGGTCGGCCTGGAGGATCCGCTGTTGCAGTTCGCTGAGGCCGGGGCGCGGGTCCACGCCCAGTTCGTCGGCGAGCAGGCGCCGGGTGTCGGCGTACACCGCGAGGGCCTCGGCCTGACGGCCACTGCGGTACAGCGCCAGCATCAGCAGTTCGCGCAGCCGCTCGCGGAGCGGATGGGCCGCGGTGAGGGCGGTGAGCTCCGAGACCGCCTCCGCGTGGCAGCCCTGCTCCAGGTCCATGTCCAGCCGGGACTCGACGAGTTGGAGCCGCCATTCCTCCAGGCGGACGCGCTGTGCCTCCGCGTACGGGCCCGGTATGCCGGCCAGCGTCTCCCCGTCCCACAGGGCGAGGGCCCGCCGCAGCACCTCGCGGGCGTGGCAGAGGTCGCCGGCCGACCGCGCCTTCTCCGCCTCGGTCGCCAGGTCCTGGGCGACGGCGAGGTCCAGGGCGCCGTCGCCCAGGCCCCGTATCGCGTATCCGCCGGATTCGCTGACCAGGACACCGGGGTCCAGCACCTTGCGCAGCCGGGAGGCGTACGTCCGCAGCGCCGCCAGGGCCTGCGAGGGCGGTTCCTCGCCCCACAGGGCGTCGATCAGCTCCGCTGCCGTGGCCGTACGGCCCTCGCGCAGCAGCAGGGCGGCGAGCAGGGCGCGCTGCTGGGGGGAACCGGTGGTGAGCGGCTCGTCGCCATGCCAGGCCCGCACCGGTCCGAGCACGCCGAAGCGCAGCCCGGCCCGCGCCGTCGATCCCCTCGACTCCGGCGACTCCGGCGACTTCGGCGACTTCGGCGGCTCCGCCGAGGAGTCGGAACGCCGCTGCTCCGGTACGCGCGGTACACCGTCCGGTACACCGTCCATGCAGTCCCCCTAGACATCCTGAGCAACCACGCCAGTTTGCCTTGTGCACGGCGGATACGTCAGCCGCGGGAGACACCGATCACAGGGCGACGCACGGTAGTCCACAAGGTCCGCACACTCTCTCCGCTTCCGAGGACCGCGCCACCGTTCTGCGGTGTCCGGATGGACGAGTGTTGCCGGGACATGTGTGGGCGTGTCGCGTCATAGTGGCTCCGGCAGATCAGCACCCGGCCCGACGGTGAAGGTGGCGCCCCATGCCCGGCGAGCAACCCCAGACCTACGAGACCCTCGACGAGCGGTTCCGCACCGGCAGGTGTCAGGCCGGGGACTCGAAGCTGGAGACGTTGTTCGAGGGGTGCCGGTGGGCGGAGGGGCCGGTGTACGTGCCGGCCGGGCGGTATCTGCTGTGGAGCGACATCCCGAACGACCGGCTGCTGCGGTGGGACGAGACCACCGGGGCCGTCGGGGTGTTCCGCTCGCCCGCCGGGTATCCCAACGGCAACACCCTGGACGGCCAGGGGCGGCTCATCACCTGCGAGCAGGGCAACCGGCGGGTGACCCGGACCGAGCACGACGGCTCGGTCACCGTGATCGCCGAGCGGTTCAAGGGGAAGCGGCTCAACAGTCCGAACGACGCCGTCGTGAGGTCCGACGGGTCGGTGTGGTTCTCCGATCCCGAGTTCGGGATCGCGACCGACTACGAGGGGCACCGCGCGGAGAGCGAGATCGGGGCCCGGAACGTGTACCGCGTGGACCCCGGCAGCGGCGAGGTGCGAGTGGCCGCCGAGGGGTTCCAGGGTCCCAACGGGCTGGTGTTCTCCTCCGACGAGCGCAAGCTGTACGTGTCGGACAGCGTGGCCAACCACATCCGTGTCTTCGACGTCCGGCCGAACGGCACCCTGACCGGCGGCGACGTCTTCGCCGAGTGCCGCGGCGGCAACTTCGACAACATCCGGTTCGACGACGAGGGGCGCCTGTGGGCCGCCGCCATGCACGGCGGTGTGCACTGCTACGACCCCGACGGCACGCTCCTCGGGCGCATCCTCGTGCCCGGCACCGTCGCCAACATCCGGTTCGGCGGCGCCCGGCGCAACCGGCTGTTCATCGCCGCCGACACCACCCTCTACTCCCTCGTCATGTCCGTCACCGGCACCCCGCCGCTGCCGCCGGTCAGCCGCTGAGGAGGCCGTCCCGCAGCGCCCCCTTGACGACCTTCCCGCTCGCGTTGCGGGGCAGCTCCGCCACGAACTCCACCGTCCTCGGGACCTTGTAGTTGGCCATCTCCCTGCGGGACCAGGCGATCAGGTCGTCGGCGGTCAGCAGCGCGCCCGGGCGCCGTACGACGTACGCCCTGCCGACCTCGCCCAGCCGGGCGTCGGGGACGCCGATCACCGCCACGTCCGCCACGTCCGGGTGCAGGCCCAGGAGTTGCTCTATCTCCGCGGGGTAGGCGTTGAAGCCGCCGACGATGAACATGTCCTTGAGGCGGTCGGTGATGCGCAGGTTGCCCGCGGCGTCCAGGACGCCGACGTCTCCCGTGCGCAGCCAGCCGTCCTCCGACAGCACCTCGGCGGTGGCGGCCTCGTCCTCGTAGTAGCCGGTCATGACGTTGAAGCCGCGGACCAGGACCTCGCCCGGCGTGCCGGGTCCCAGGGGTTCACCCCGGGAGTTCACGACCCGGACCTGGGTGCCGGGGATCGCGCGGCCCGACGTCGACGCGATCACCGCCGGGTCGTCGCCGCGCCGGCACATCGTGACGATGCCGCCGGCCTCGGAGAGGCCGTAGGCCGTCAGGACCGTGTCGACGCCGAGTTCCCCGCGCAGCCGCTCGACGAGCCGCAGCGGCACCACCGCCGCTCCCGTCACCACGAGGCGCAGTGCCGACAGGTCGTGCGCGTCCCGTGCCGGATGGTCCAGGAGGGACTGCAGGAGGGTCGGCGGGCCGGGGAGTACGGAGACCCGTTCCGCCGCGATGTTGGCCAGGACCGTGCTCACGTTGAACACCGGCTGGGGGATCATCGTCGCGCCCCGCGTCAGGCAGGCGATCACCCCGGCCTTGTAGCCGAAGGTGTGGAAGAACGGGTTGACGATGAGGTAGCGGTCGCCCCGGGTCAGGCCCGCCAGGTCGCTCCAGATGTCGTACGCCCGCAGCGTCTGCGCGTGGGTGATGACCGCGCCCTTCGGGCGGCCCGTCGTACCCGAGGTGAAGATGAGGTCCGAGGGCCGGGAGCCGTCGACCGCGTCCGCCCTCGCCCGTACCTCCGCCGTCCCGACCGCCTCTCCGCTCGCCAGGAAGTCCTTCCAGGTGAGGAAGTCCGCCGGGGCGTCCTCCGAGAGGACCACCACGTGCTCCAGGTCCGGCAGGCCGGGCAGTGGTCCGGAACCCGGGCCCTGTCCCGCCGCCCTGCGCAGCGACGCCACGTACGACGTGCCGAGGAACGTGCCCGTCACGAACAGCAGCCGCGCCCCGCTGCGGCGCAGGACGTCCGCCGCCTCCGCGCCCTTGAAGCGGGTGTTCAACGGCACGAGCACCGCGCCCGCCGAGACCGCGCCCAGGGCGCTGACGATCCAGTCGAGGGTGTTCGGCGCCCAGATGCCGACCCGGTCGCCCGGCCGGATGCCGTGCGCCAGGCAGGCCGCCGCCGCGCGCTCGACGCGGGCGCCCAGCTCCGCGTAGGTGATCCGGGTGCGGCCCTCGACGACCGCCTCGGCGTCCGCGTACCGCTCGGCCGCCGTCCGCACCAGCCCCGGGATGCTTCCCCACTCCGTATCCGCTCGCACAGCGCGCCTCCCGAAGACATAGGACGAAGACATAGGAGCTGACTATCCGTCAGATTATCGGTAACCTGACGCCCTGTCAGCGACCGTTCGGCCCCGGAGGTGCGCGCACCATGGCAGCAGGATCGGGCGGCCTCAAGGACGCCACCGCCATCGTCGGCATAGGCCAGACGCCCTTCGCCAAGCGGCTCCCCGAGGACGAGCGCACCCTCGCCTGCCGTGCCGTCCTGGCCGCCCTCGACGACGCCGGGATCGCGCCCGGCGAGGTCGACGCCCTCGCCTCCTACACGATGGAGGAGACGGACGAGGTGGAGCTGGCGAAGGCCTGCGGCTTCGGGGACCTCACCTTTTTCAGCAAAGTCGGCTACGGAGGCGGCGGTTCGTGCGCCACCGTCGCCCATCTCGCCGCCGCCGTCGCCACCGGGCAGGCGAACGTCGGGGYCGCCTGGCGGTCGCGCAAGCGGGGCAGCGGTCCCCGGCCCTGGACCAGCACGGCCGTCCAGCTGCCGACCCCGGCCCAGTGGACCCGGCCGTTCGGGCTGCTCAGGCCGGTCGACGAGATCGCCATGCTCGCCCGTCGCTACATGCACGAGTACGGGGCCACCCGCGATCACCTGTTCAACGTCGCCCTGGCCTGCCGGAACCGCGCCAACCAGAACCCCGCCGCGATCATGTTCGACCGGCCCCTGACCCGCGAGATGTACATGACGTCCCGCTGGATCAGCGAGCCGCTGTGCCTCTTCGACAACTGCCTGGAGACGGACGGGGCACTGGCCTGTGTCGTCGTCTCCGCCGAGCGCGCCCGGGACTGCCGCCGGAAACCCGTCTACGTCCATTCCGCCGCCCAGTCGCTCCCCGCCCAGCACCACGGCATGGTCAACTACTGGAACGACGACCCCCTCACCGGACCGGCCTGGACCGCCGCCCGGCACCTGTGGAAGCACTCCGACCTGACGCCCCAGGACGTGGACGTCGCGCAGATCTACGACGCCTTCACGCCCCTGGTCCTGCTGTCCCTGGAGGGCTACGGCTTCTGCGGGCGGGGCGAGGG
>NZ_NGFN01000403.1 GCF_002148965.1 Streptomyces swartbergensis
GGACGGTACCGGCCGTTGACGGGGTGCCGGTTGCGGCGGATCTCCCGGCTGACGGTGGAGGGACTGCGGCTCAGTTCGGCGGCGATCGCGCGGACCGTCGCCTTCTCCAGGAGCCGGTCGGCGATGTAGATCCGGTCGGCTTCACGCAGGTACCGGGACGCACCAGAAGGCGGCACCACCGGTCTGGCCGGTGGTGCCGCCTTCTGCCGGCCGGAGGGGTTCCGGCCGTTACGCCATCGCTTTCCCGTGCGGAGGTTGATGCCGACGGCCCTGGCCGCCTCCGTGTAACTCACGCCTTGCTGCACGAGCCGGAAGTATTCCTCCCGCTCACGGGTCAGCTTCCTGCGGCCCTGAGCCACCGTCCGTGTCCTGCGGATCTCGAACATCGCACCCTTTGAGCTGGGGTGTTGCGACGATCGCTAGAACCTAAGGAGAACCCCGGGGGCCTTCCCCATGCGGCCGCACACCCCACTGTCAGAGCCCCGTGCCACCATCGGATCCATGGACAAGATGCGGCAGGTGCGCCTGGCCAAGGACGCCATGGACCGGGACTGGGCCGATCCGGAGCTGGACCTGGGCGCCGTGGCCGCGCACGCCGGGTACTCGCGGTACCACTTCATCCGCGCCTTCAAGGAGGCGTACGGCGAGACCCCCGGGCAGTACCTCACGCACCGCCGCATGGACCGCGCCGAGGACCTGCTGCGCACGGCGAACCTGTCGGTGACGGAGATCTGCCACCTGGTCGGCTTCAGCAGCGTCGGCACGTTCTCGGCCCGTTTCAAGGCCTGGACCGGCCTGACGCCGAGCGAGTACCGGACGAAGCACGTGGGGCGCGGAGCCGCCCTCATACCGGGCTGCTACGCCATGCTCTGGGCCGGCGGCTTCCGATCGGCGCCCGGCGCAAGCACCGGGCCCGGCTCTGGCTCGCCTCCGGCTCCGGCTCCGGCAAGCAGCGCAATTCCGGAGAAGCGGGCTGACACCCCCGCTGCCTACGGTGGCAGGGCAGGCACGAACCGGCCCCCGACCAGCAGGAGCACGCCATGATCAAGGGTCTCGCCATCTCGACCGTCTGGGTCCTCGACCAGGACCGGGCCAAGGAGTTCTACACGGAGAAACTGGGCCTGGAGGTCCGTACGGACATGACCATGGGCGAGGGCGGCATGCGCTGGCTCACCGTCGGCTCGCCCCACCAGCCCGACGTCGAGCTCACGCTGATGGTGCCCGGCGGGCCCGCGATGGACCCCGAGTCCGCCGAGATGCTCCGGAAGCTGGTGACGAAGGGCGCCCTCGGCGCGGGCGTGCTGACCACCGACGACATCCACGGCGACTACAAGAAGCTCAAGGACCGGGGCGTGGAGTTCCTCCAGGAGCCGCAGGAGCGCCCGTACGGCACGGAGGCGCTGTTCCGCGACGACTCCGGCAACTGGTTCTCGTTCACGCAGCCCCGGGAGGGCGGACTCGACCTGGACCAGGACTGGACCTGCTGACCACACCCTGAGGGGCTACGTCCCCGACCCCGGCAGCATCGGATAGCTCCCCGTGTTCGTCGGCGCGTGCTCCGGCAGCCACAGCACGGCGACCGCGCCCTCGGCGGGCAGATGCTCCGGTGTCCCGGGCGTGCGCACGTTCCGGAAGGTCAGCCGGGCGCCCATCACCCGGGCCTGCCCGGCCGCGATGGTCAGACCGAGGCCATGGCCGTGCCCGGCCCGGTCCTTGCTGCCGGTGCGGAAGCGGCTCGGCCCCTCGGCGAGCAGGTCCTCGGGGAAGCCCGGCCCGTGGTCGCGGACCCGGATGACCCGGCCCTCGACGGTGACCTCGATGGGCGGCTTGCCGTGCCGGGCCGCGTTGGCGAGCAGGTTGAACAGCACCCGCTCCAGGCGCCTGGGGTCGGTGGTGACCGCCGACTCGTGCACGATCCGCACCTCGGCGTCCGGGTCCTTGACCGCCACCCGCCGGGCGACGAACTCGCCCAGCATGATGTCCTGCAGCTCCGCCCGCTCCGAGGCCCCGTCCAGCCGGGCCACCTCCAGCACGTCCTCCACGAGCGTGCGCATCGCCTTCGCCCGGTCCAGCACCAGCTCGGTCGGGCGCCCCGGCGGCAGCAGTTCGGCGGCGGTCAGCAGCCCGGTCACCGGCGTGCGCAGCTCGTGCGCGATGTCGGCGGTGACCCGCCGCTCGGCCTCGATCCGCTGCCGCAGCGTGTCCGCCATGGCGTCCACCGCGCTCGCCAGGTCGTCGGTCTCGTCCCGGACGACCCCGCCCATGGCGTCCCGCACGCGCACGTCCGTCTCGCCGCCCGCCAGCTGGCTGGCCGCGACGGCCGCCTTGCGCAGCCGCCGCGAGAGATGCCCGCCGATGAGCACGCCGAGCGCGCTGCCGCCGAGGACGACCGCGATGGAGCCGATGATCAGGGCCTGGTCGAGGTCCTGGAGGATGTCCGAGCTGCGGTCGGTGAAGCCCGAGTGCAGGGACATCACATGCCCGTTCTTCAGCGGCACGGCGGCCCATATGTCGGGCACGTCACCGGGCCGGTCCGCCACGTACGTCGCCCGCTGGCCCGCCTCGACCCGGTCCCGCAGCGCCGCCGGCAGGTTCGGGTCGTCGATCTTGGTGTTGGGGAAGTTCATCCGCCCGGACAGCTCGAAGTTGCGCTGGGCGATCATGATGCGCTCGTCGGCGAGGTCGCGCGCGTTGTCCAGCATCGACACCCGGGCGGCGTTGTGCACCACCAGGCTCAGCGCGACCGCCACCAGCGCCCCGACCAGCGCGATGGCCGCGCTCAGCTTCCATCTGAGGCCCGTGCGGATTCCCGCGCGCTCCAAGCCCGTGGCGACCAGGCGCCGAAAATGCCCCCTCATCACCCCTGCTCAGGCCTTCAACTTGTAGCCGAAGCCGCGGACCGTCTCGATCCGGTCCTGGCCGATCTTCTGCCGCAGCCGCTGCACGTGCACGTCGACGACACGGGTGTCCCCGCCCCAGCCGTAGTCCCACACCCGCTCCAGCAGCTTGTCGCGGGAGAGCACCGTGCCCGGCGCCGTGGAGAACTCCAGCAACAGCCGCATCTCGGTCGGCGTCAGCGCCACCGGCTGCCCCGCCCGGCGCACCTCCATGCCCTCGGTGTCGACCTCCAGGTCCCCGAAGGTCAGCACCCCGCCGTTCGGCGGCGAGGCCGGCTCCTCGGCCCGGCCGCCGCCCGCGTGCCCGAACCGGCGCAGCACCGCACGGATCCGGGCGACCAGGACGGCACCGTCGAACGGCTTGGTCACATAGTCGTCGGCCCCCGCCTCCAGACCCAGCACGACGTCGATGGAGTCGGCCCGCGCCGACAGCATGATGACCGGCACGGTCGACTCGTCCCGGATACGGCGGCACAGGCTGACCCCGTCGAGGCCGGGAACCATGACGTCCAGCAGCGCGATGTCGGGGCGGTCCGCCCGGAACGCCTCCAGGCCCGACAGGCCGTCGGGCATGGCGGTGACCACGAAGCCGTCCCGTTCCAGGGCGAGCTGCGTGGCCTCACGGATGACGTCGTCGTCCTCGACGAACAGGACGTGGGTCTGGTCTGCCATCCCGGTGCTCTCAGTCCTCGTGTGGTTCCTGGGGTGCGTTCTGTCGCGTTCTCTCTGGTGGACGCACGGTCCGTGTGATGCGTTCACCTGAGGATCGGTCCGAGCGGCCCGATCGGTTCACGCGCCCTCGCGCCGGTGTCAGCTCGCGGGCTCCGGCGTGGGGGTGTCGCCGACGACCTTCCCGTAGTCGTTGTGCGTGCGGTACTCCTCGTCGAACCGGCCGGAGACCCAGCGGTACGTGATCACGCTCTCCCCGGAGGGACTCGACACCGGGTCGCCCTTCTCGTACACCTGCTTGGTCACCACCAGGTCGCCGCGGTCGATCTCCGCGTAGACCGGGGGTTCCTCGGCCTTGAACACATTCTGGTACGAGCCGTCCTGCTCGCGGTACACGTAACTGCCGACACCCACCGCGTCACCGCACGTCAGCACGTTGACGACGACGTCGTCGGCGGAACCGCCGGTCATGTTGCCGTAGGACACGTCGACGGGGTACTCGTCGGCGACGCACGGCTTCAGCTCGCGCTTCACCTCGGGGGAGACCTTCGGGTCGTCCTTGACGAGCCGGACGGCGTCGACCGCGTCGGGCGTCTTCGACGGCGCGGCGGACGGTGTGGCGGCGGCGGCGCCCGCCACCGAGTCGGAGTGCGCCGGGCCCTCGTCACGGGCGCCGGTGCCGCCCGCGCCGCACCCGGACACCAAAAGGGCGAGAGCGGCGAGCACGGCCGACGCCGTACTCACCGCCTGGATGCCGCCCCGGGCCCGTGCAGACCCTTCGCCGGTCAGGCCGCGCACCGCTCCCGCTCCTCACGCTCCAGCGCGCGTGCGTCCAGATCGCGGGACTCCAGCTCCTCGCGGAGCCGGGCGAGCGCCCGGTGCAGCGTGCTTTTGACCGTTCCGGCCGACATGCCGAGGGCGGCGGCCGTCTCCTCTGTGGACATCTGCTCCCAGTGTCGCAGCACGACGACACTGCGCTGCTTGGGGGCGAGCACCTTCATGATGTCCATCAGCAGCGCGCGGTCCGCGTGCTGCTCGGTGGAGTCGTCGACCGACGCGTCCGGGAGCTGCTCGGTCGGCACCTCCTCCAGCTTGCGGGCCCGCCACCACTCCGTCCGCGTGTTGATCATCACCCGGCGCAGGTAGGCGTCCGCCAGCCGCTTGTCCTCTATGGTCTCCCAGCGGCCGTACGTCCGTACCAGCGCGGTCTGGAGCAGGTCCTGCGCGTCCGTCGGGTCCGGGACCAGTCGGCGGGCACTGCGCAGCAGCGCGTCCTGCCGAGTGCGGACGTACTCCTCGAACTCGAGCACCTCGCCCTGCGCCATGGTGAACCGCCTTCCGCTTCCCCGTTACGGCCGGCTTCCCGCCGCCCGTGCACTGCCTGTGTTCCTTGGTCGTCCCGTGTCTTCCGGGAACGGAACTGAAGGTACGGAGGCGTTGTCACGGCACTGTCCGAAGCAGCCTTCGGCTAGCACTCGGCTGTCCGTCGGTTGTGTAACGGACGGGGGAAGGGGGCACAGCGGTGGGCGTGTTGGGGTGGATTCAGGGTGATTTGTCAACCCAGATCACTGTGACGGGCGACGACCCGCGTCTGTGACCTGGCTGTCCGTACGTCAGGTCAGCGGCAGCCGGTACAGCCCGCCGGCCAGCGGCTCCACCAGACCGTCGGCGACGAGGCCGTCCAGGGCGCGGGCCCGCTGTACGGGCTCGTGCCACACCCGGTCAAGGACCGACTGCGGAACCGGACGGTGGGCCTCCCGCAGTACGGCGAGCAGCCGCCCGCGCACCTGCCGGTCGGTGCCCGCGTACGTCTGGCCACGGCGCGGCGGCCCGTCGTGCTCCGGCTTGCCCGCCAGCCGCCACGCGCACTGCGCCGCGATCGGGCAGCGGTGGCACGACTCGCTCTTGGCCGTGCACACCAGCGCGCCCAGCTCCATGGAGGCGGCGGCCCAGCGGGCGGCGGTCGGCTCGTCCTCGGGCAGCAGCGCGCGGGCGAGCTTGCGCTCGGCGGCGGTGGTGGCGTTCGGCGGGTACTGCACGCCGGTGACCGCGCGGGCGAAGACCCGGCGCACATTGGTGTCCAGCACCGCATGCCGCTGCCCGTAGGCGAAGGAGGCGACGGCGGCGGCCGTGTACTCGCCGATGCCGGGCAGCGCCAGCAGCTGGGCGTGGTCGGCCGGTACGTCACCCCCGTGCCGTTCCGTTATCGCGACGGCCGCGCCGTGCAGCCTCAGGGCGCGGCGCGGGTAGCCGAGCCGGCCCCAGGCACGGACCGCCTCGCCCGGCGCCTCCCTGGCCAGGTCGGCGGGGCGCGGCCAGCGGGCCAGCCACTGCTCGTACACGGGCAGGACGCGGTTCACCGGCGTCTGCTGGAGCATGAACTCACTGACCATCACCCCCCACGCACCGGCCTCGGGACGCCGCCACGGCAGGTCACGGGCGTTCTCGTCGAACCAGTCGATGACGGGGGAGTGCAGGCTCTCGCCGGAGGGCGGGCCGGACGCGGGGTCGCTGGGGCTGGAGTGCGGGGGCTTCGTGGGAGCAGTCATGGCCATTCGATCCTGCCACGCGGTGGCCGCGATCCGGGCACACCACCACCCAAGAGGGACAGGCGTACCTGACGATCGGCAGCAGTGCCACCCCGCTGTCCGCCTATAGCGTCGGGCGAATGGAACGTCCTCGTCCCACTCGGCCAGTGCCCCGGCAGGCAACGTTTGCCCGTCAAGGAGCGGCGTCCGGTGCGTGCTCTGGGGGTCCCCCTGCTCGCAGAGCTTGGGGGAGTGCCGACCGGAAGCCCTCGTACTGGATGTACTTGGGCTTTCGGCCGGTGCGGCGAGTGGGGGTCCCCCCTGCTCGCAGAGCTTGGGGGAGCGTGCCGGGCGTCGCGACGGGGCGAACGTTGCCTGTCGGGGCACCAGGCGGCTGCGCCCTGCTCTGGGCGGCCCTCGCCCTGCCGGCGCTCACGGCGGACCGGCTCGGGCTGAACGAGCCGCGTCCCCTCTGGCAGCAGCTGGCCGGTGTGGCGGTGCTGGCGGTCGCGGCCGCCCTGTCCCGGCGGCTGCCGCTCGTGGCCTTCGCGCTGGCCGCCGCCCTGAGCCTCGCCGCCTCGACGGCCCTGTTCACCGTCTCCTACGGCCCGGCCCTCGGCGTGTTCGCGCTGCTGCTCGGGCTGCGGGCGGGCCGGGCACGCCCCGCGGCGCTGTGCTTCGCGGCCGTCGGCTGCGCGGGTACCGCCCGGATCGTGCTCGTCGGCGTAGACCCGGCCCCCGGGTGGCTCGTCATGACGGGCACGCTGCTCTTCGGCTGCGTCTTCCCCTGGCTCGGCGGTCGCTACTGGCGGCAGAGCCGCGAGCTGGCCGAGGCGGGCTGGCTGCGCGCCGCCCGGCTGGAGGACGAGGCCCGCTTCGCCGAGGAACGCGCCCGGCTGCGCGAACGGGCCCGGATCGCCCAGGACATGCACGACTCCCTCGGCCACGAGCTCAGCCTCATCGCCCTGCGCGCGGGAGCCCTCCAGGTCGCCCCCGGACTCGTCGGCGAGCACCGGACCGCGGCGGCCGACCTGCGCGCGGCCGCCGCCGACGCCACGGACCGGCTGCACCGCATCATCGGCGTCCTGCGCGAGGACGACGACGAGCCCGTGCCGCTGGCGCCGGCGGGCGAGACCCTGGAGCAACTCGTCGCCCGCGCCGCGGAATCCGGCCTGCCGGTGCGCTGGGAGCCCGCCGGGCAGGGCCCGGTCGCCGAGCCCGGCGGGGTCGCCGAACGGCTGCTGCACCGCGTGGTCCGGGAGGCACTGACCAACGCGGCACGGCACGCACCGGGCGCTGCCGTGACGGTGACGGTGACGGCGCGGTCCGCGGG
>NZ_NGFN01000404.1 GCF_002148965.1 Streptomyces swartbergensis
GTTCACCGAGGGCGGGGCGCTGGAGATCGGCGGGCCGCTGCCCGTGAACACCGGCGGGGGCGGACTGTCCGAGGCCTACGTCCACGGTTTCAACCTCGTCAACGAAGGGGTGAAGCAGTTGCGCGGGWCCAGTACCGCGCAGGTGCCGGGCGCGTCGGCCTGCCTGGTCACGGCGGGCGAAGGCGTGCCCACCTCCGCCCTTCTCCTGAGGAGTTGAGATGCTGCGTCCCGTCACCGACACCGACGGCGCCCCGTTCTGGGAGTATGCCGCCCGGGGTGAGCTCCGTGTCCAGGCCTGCGCCGGCTGCGGTGAACTCCGCTTCCCGCCCCGGCCCTGCTGCCCGCACTGCCAGTCCTTCGAGGCCGAATGGCGCCGGGTGTCCGGCCGGGGCCGCGTCTGGTCGTACGTCGTCCCGCATCCGCCGCTGCTGCCCGGCTACGCCGAGCTGGCGCCGTACAACGTGGTCGTCGTCGAACTCGACGAGGCGCCGCGCATCCGGCTCGTCGGCAACCTCGTCGCCGGACCCGGTGAGCCGGTCAACTCCCTTGCCACGGACCGTCTCCGGATCGGCACGCGGGTGCGGGCCGTCTTCGACGACGGGCTTCCCCGGTGGGTTCCGGAGCGGTCATGAGCGGTGTGCTGGTGAGTGCCGACGAGGACAGCGGGGTCGCGGTCGTCACCCTCAACCGTCCGGACCGGCTCAACGCGGTCGATCTGGAGATGGCGCGAGAACTCGCCGGGGTCTGGCGGGAGTTGCGATTCGACGACTCCGTGCGGGCCGTCGTCCTGACCGGCGCCGGCGAACGGGCCTTCTGTACGGGCATCGACCGGGACACCGTCGTGCCGCAGCCGAACTCGCCGTACGCGCAGGAAGATCCGCTGCTCGGCATCGGGCCGAAGGCCAACGACCTGTGGAAGCCGGTCGTCGCCGCCGTGCGCGGGATGGCCTGCGGGGGTGCCTTCTACCTGCTCGGTGAGGCGGAGTTCGTGGTCGCCGACACCACCGCGGCCTTCTTCGACCCGCACACCACCTACGGCATGGTCAGCGCCTACGAGTCCGTCCTGATGGCGCAGCGCATGCCCTACGGGGAGGTCGCCCGGATGGCGTTGATGGGGACGGCGGAGCGAATCTCGGCGCGGCGGGCGTACGAGGTCGGGCTGGTGTCGGAACTCGTGGCGGAGGGCGAGGCGTTGGGGGCGGCGCGGGCGTGCGCCGCCGTGATCGCCGGGTATCCGACCGAGGCCGTGCAGGGGACCGTGCGGGCGCTGTGGGCCGCGACCGAGGCCGGCCGGAGCCAGGGGTTCGCGCTGGCGCCGCACCTCATCGCGCTCGGGAATCTCACCGGGGAGCGGCAGGCCCGGCTGTTCGCGGGGCGGCGGCGGGAGTACCGGGTGCGTTGACGCCGGTTACGTCGACGTACCGGTTGCGGCAGGAAATCGTTTACCCGTACACGCGTATGCTCGACGGGTGGTTGAGCATCGGATGATCGACGTGAACGGCATACGGCTGCACATCGCGGAGCAGGGCGAGGGCCCGCTCGTGGTGCTGCTGCACGGGTTCCCGGAGTCCTGGCACTCCTGGCGGCACCAGTTCGGGCCGCTGGCCGAGGCCGGTTTCCGGGTGGTCGCGCCCGACCAGCGCGGATACGGGCGCAGCGATCACCCCGAGGACGTGGACGCGTACAGCATCCTCCACCTGGTGGGCGACGTGGTCGGGCTGGTCCACGCGCTGGGCGAGGAGCGGGCGTTCGTCGTCGGGCACGACTGGGGAGCGCCGGTGGCCTGGCACACGGCTCTGCTGCGGCCGGACGTGGTGCGCGGGGTGGCGGGGCTGAGCGTGCCGCCGCCGTTCCGTGGCGCACAGCCGCCGCTCACGACCATGCGGGAGCGGTTCGGCGGGCGCTTCTACTGGAACTACTTCGAGCAGCCGGGCGTCGCCGAAGCCGAGTTCGAGGCTGACACCCGCGCCACCCTGCGCAAGCTGCTGTACTCCGCCTCCGGTGACGCCCCGGGCGCCGGCCGCCCCGAGCAGGCCCTGGTCGACCCGGAGCGCGGCTGGCTGGCGGACGCGCCCGACCCCGAGGTGCTGCCCGGGTGGCTGACCGAGGAAGACCTCGACGCCCTCACCGACAGCTACGCGCGGGGCTTCACCGGCGCGCTCAACTGGTACCGCAACCTGGACCGCAACTGGGAGCTGACCGCCCCCTGGCAGGGAGCGGTGGTGTCCGCGCCCGCGCTGTACGTGTACGGCGACCGGGACCTGGTCCCGGCCTTCCCGGGCACGCCCGAACTGATAGAGAAGCTGCCCGAGTCGATGCCCGACCTGCGCCGGAAGCCGCTCGTGCTGCCGGGCTGCGGCCACTGGACGCAGCAGGAGCGGCCCGCCGAGGTGAACGAGGCGCTGCTCGCCTTCCTCACGGAGCTGCGGGACTGACGCCCTCGGGTCATGCCCTAGCTCGTGCGTGCCGTGCCCGTGCCCTTCTCCGCGTCCAGGGCGTACACGCAGCGGTCCTTGCTGCACGCGTACACCACTCCGTCCCGGACGACCGGGGAGCCGGTGATCTCGCCGCCGGTGGCGAGCTTCCAGCGGAGCCGGCCGTCGTCGGCCTTCAGGGTGTAGAGCAGGTGGTCGGTGGAGCCGAAGTGGATACGGCCCTCGGCCACCGAGGGGGCGCCCACGATGTCCCCGCCCGCCTGGAAGCGCCACTTGGGTGTGCCGGTGACCGCGTCGAGGGTGTAGAGGCCCTTGCCGCTGCCCACGTGGACGTGGCCGGCGGCGACCAGGACGAGCCGCGCCAAGCCACATGTTCCACGCGACCCCGTGCAGCGTCTCACCACCGCACCGCCATGGCGGCACGCACCCCGATTCTTCCTGGCCGGAGCCGTGGTTGCGAACCCGGTGACAATTGGGATGTCTCCGTACACAGGCGATCAAACACTGAAAAAACACTGCCTGATCAGCCCTGCTCAGCGGTGCTCAGCGGTGCAGCAGCGCGAAGGACGCCCCCTGATTGTCCGTGACGACGGCGACCGTGCCGTACGACGTCCCGAAAGGCGGGGCCTGGATCCGGCCGCCGAGGCGGGTGACGTCCTCCAGCGCGGCCGGTACGTCCTCGACGGCGAAGTGGACGAGGAAGTGGGGCGGCATCTCGGCCGGGAAGACGTCGGAGACGGGGGCGCGGCCGAAGTCGGGCTCGGCGTCGGGGCCGAACAGGGCCTCCTGGAAGAGGTCGCCGTAGAAGGCGTTGGCCGCCTCGGTGTCCCGCGCGTACAGCTCCGCCCAGGCGAAGGTGCCCGGCTCGTGCCGCCTGCCGAAGCCGGAGTGCTCGCCCGGCTGCCACAGGGCGAAGACGGCGCCCTCCGGGTCGGTGACGAGGGCGGTGACGCCCAGCTCCCCGGCCCGCACCGGCGCCGTGACGACCTGCCCGCCGGCCGCCCGGATGCGCCGGGCCAGGGCCGCCGCGTCCGGGGTCGCGAAGTACACCGTCCAGACGGTGGGCAGCCGGCCGTCCATCTTGCGCACCAGCGCGGCCACGGGTTCACCGTCCTTCAGCGCCTGCGCGAAGGGGCCGAACCAGTCCTCGAAGGTCCACCCGAAAAGTTCACCGTAGAACCGCTTGCCCGCCTCGACGTCGGGAAGCTGCGCGTCCACCCAGCAGGGAACGCCCTCTGCGTACACCGATGCCCTGTTTTCGGCCATGCCGACAACGTAACCGCGACTGCCTCACCCCGCAGACCAGGCACACCAGCCCCCGCACTCCCTTACACCCCATTTGCAGTCGGCCGAATCGCGCCCCGATCACGCCTCGGTAAGCTGACGGCATGACAGGACAAGTGCGTACCGTCGACGGCCGCGTGGCCGGTAGGCGTGGGCAGGCGACCCGGCAGAAGCTGCTCGACTGCCTCAGCGAGATGCTCAGCTCCTCCCCGTACCGGGACGTCAAAGTCATCGATGTCGCCCGGAAGGCGGGCACTTCGCCCGCGACCTTCTACCAGTACTTCCCGGACGTCGAGGGCGCCGTCCTGGAGATCGCCGAGCAAATGGCGACCGAGGGCGCCGCGTTGACCGAGCTCCTGGAGGGCCGCTCCTGGGCCGGCAAGGCCGGCTGGCAGACGGCACAGGAACTCGTCGACGGGTTCCTGGAGTTCTGGCGCAAGAACGACGCGATCCTCCGGGTCGTCGATCTCGGCGCCGCCGAGGGCGACAAGCGGTTCTACAAACTCCGGATGAAGATCCTCAACTCGGTGAACAACTCCCTCGCGGACGCCGTCGCCGAGCTCCAGGCCAAGGGCAGGGTCGACAAGGACGTGAACCCGGCGGCCATCGCCGGTTCGCTGGTCGCGATGCTCGCGGCGGTCGCCTCCCACCAGAAGGGTTTCTCCTCCTGGGGCGTGAAGCAGGCCGAACTGAAGCCGAACCTCGCGCTGTTGGTACACCTGGGCGTCACGGGCAGGAAGCCGACGAAGTAACCATCGGCCCGGCGCCCCCGGCCCTTTCCCCGCACCCAAGCCCTGTCTGGTCCCCGCACCCAAGTCCTGTCTGCCAGGCGGCGGTCCACCCGGGTGGACCGCCGCCTGTTGCGCTTTTTGCCTTCGCCTTCTGCCTCCGCTTTCTACCTTCGTACGATCCTGAACAACCGGATCTCCCGCTCCACCCGCGCCTGATACGCCGCGTACGGCGGCCAGAACGCCAGCACCGCCTGCCAGGCCGCCGCCCGCTCCGCCCCCTCCAGCAGCCGGGCCGTGACCGGGATGTCCTGGCCCTTCCAGCTGATGTCGGCGTCGGGATGCGCGAGCAGATTGTGGCTCCACGCGGGATGCCCCGGCCTCCCGAAGTTGGACCCGACCAGAAGCCAGCCGCGTCCGCCGTCCTCCGGCACACAGGCCAGCGGCGTACGACGGGGCAGGCCGCTCTTGGCTCCGGTCGAGGTCAGCACCACGCCCGGCAGGAGCTGCGCACTGAGCAGCACTCTTCCGCGCGTGAGCCGGTGCACGGCCTTGTCGAGGGCCGGGACGACGTGCGGTGCCACGCGCGCGAACCCCCGGGCCGAGGACACCTTCTGCACGAACCGCACGCCCCTCATCTGCCGGCCTCCTCGAAAACGTGCGCCACGTCGGCGGCATGGGCCCGCAGCCGGTGCACCGGCCCGAACAGCAGCTCGTCGCCCGCGGCACGCTTGAAGTACAGGTGAACCTCGTGCTCCCAGGTGAAACCGATGCCGCCGTGCAGCTGGATCCCCTCGGCGGCGGCCGAGCGCAGCGCCTGAAGCGCCTGGGCGAGCGCGAGGCCGCCGACGGTCTCCTCGTGGGCGGCGGCCCAGGCCGCGTAGTACGCCGCCGAGCGGGCCGCCTGCACCTGGACGTACACGTCGGCCAGCCGGTGCTTGACCGCCTGGAAGGAGCCGACCGGCCGCCCGAACTGCTCGCGCTGCCCCACGTACTCGACGGTCCGCTCCAGCACCCGGTCGGCGGCCCCCACGGCCTCGGCGGCGAGACAGGCGGCCACGGTGTCACCGAGCCGGGCGAGAGCGGGGACGACGTCGTCGTCCGCGCCGCCCAGCAACTCGGCGGGTGTGTGGCGGAGTTGGATACGGGCTTGGGGACGGGTGGCGTCCAGCGCGGTCTGCCGTACGCGGGTGAGACCGGTGGCGTCACCGCGTACGAGGAAGAGCAGCACGCGGGAGCGGGCGAACCCGCCGGTGTGCGCGGCGACCACGAGCAGCCGGGCACTGTGCCCGTCGAGGACCTGGTCGGCCTGCCCGTACAGCCGCCAGCCGCCGTCGGCCTGCCGGGCCTGGACGCCCCCGGCCCGGCCGCCACCGGCCCACTCCCCACGCGGGTCGTGACCGGTGAGTCCAAGGGCGGTGGCGAGGGCGGGGCCCGGCACCGCGAGGGCTGCGGTGAGCCCGCCGGAGGCGATACGCGGGAGGAGTTCCGCCCGCTGGGCGTCGGTCCCGAGGGTGATCACCAGCGGGGCGGTCAGGACGGCCGTGGCGAGCAGCGGGGAGGGTGCGAGGGCCCGGCCCGTCTCCTCGCAGGCGAGGGCCAGCTCGGTGACCGAGCAGCCGACACCGCCGTAGCCCTCGGGGAGGGCCAGTCCGGGCAGGCCGAGCTGTTCGGCCAGGGCGGTCCACAGGGCCGGGTCGTGCCCGGCCGGGGTGTCGACGGCGGCCCGCAGCTCCTCGGGGCCGCACCGCTTGTGGAGCAGTTCGCGCAGGGTGCGGCGGATCTCGTCCTGCTCGGCGGTGAAGCGGGCGTCCATGGGGGTACCACCTCCGCATCTGACGGTGCGTCATATTAGGGCGGAGGGCCGGGGATGCCCAGAGTCCTGCCGTGGTTGTGCTGGGCATTATCTGATGTACCGTCAGATTCATGGTTGCCCGGAGGAAAGTGGCCGTCGTCGGCGTGGCCCTCTCGGACTGCGGCCGCGTGGATGACGCGACCCCGTACGCGCTGCACGCCCAGGCGGCCCGCCGCGCCCTGGCCGACGCGGGCCTGGACCGCTCGCTGGTCGACGGCTTCGCCTCGGCTGGCCTGGGCACCCTGGCCCCCGTCGAGGTCGCCGAGTACCTGGGCCTGCGCCCCACCTGGGTCGACTCCACCTCCGTCGGCGGCTCCACGTGGGAGGTCATGGCGGCCCACGCGGCGGACGCGATCGCGGCCGGGCACGCGCGCGTGGTGCTGCTCGCCTACGGCTCGACGGCCCGCGCGGACGTCAGAGCGGGCCGCCGGACGGGAACGCTGTCCTTCGGCACGCGCGGCCCCCTGCAGTTCGAAGTCCCCTACGGCCACACCCTGATCGCCAAGTACGCCATGGCGGCCCGCCGCCACATGATCGAGCACGGCACGACGATCGAGCAGTTGGCGCAGGTGGCGGTCCAGGCCCGGGCCAACGCGGCCCTGAACCCCGAGGCGATGTTCCGCACCCCGGTCACGGTGGACGAGGTCCTGGCCGGCCCCATGATCGCCGACCCCTTCACCAAGCTGCACTGCTGCGTCCGTTCCGACGGCGGGGCGGCGGTGCTGCTGGCGGCGGAGGAGTACGTACGAGACTGCCGTACCGCTCCGGTGTGGGTACTGGGGAGCGGGGAGTGCGTCTCGCACGCCGCGATGTCCGAGTGGGCGGACTTCACGGTGTCCCCGGCGGCGGTGAGCGGACGGCTGGCCTTCGAGCGGGCGGGCGTACGGCCGGAGGAGATGGACTTCGCGGAGATCTACGACGCGTTCACCTACATGACCCTGGTGACGCTGGAGGACCTCGGCTTCTGCGGGAAGGGCGAGGGCGGGGCGTTCGTGCAGAAGGGCCGGCTGCGGGTCGAGGGCGGGGATCTTCCGGTGAACACCGACGGGGGTGGGCTGTCGGCTCAGCATCCCGGGATGCGGGGGTTGTTCCTGCTGGTGGAGGCCGTGCGGCAGT
>NZ_NGFN01000405.1 GCF_002148965.1 Streptomyces swartbergensis
CCCCAGGGCTCCCCGACACCGCAGCCCCCGCAGAGCACCCCGGCCTCCGCCGAGGACGTCACCGTCGTACTCCCCGGCCCGGCCCCGGACGAGCAGGCCGGACACCATGTCCAGGGCCCGCAGCAGTCCCAGGCCGCCGTCCCCCAGCCGGCCCAGCCCGAGGCGGAACCCGTGGTCATCGTCCCCGCACCCCGCGAAGGCGAAGCCGAACTCGCACAGAACGCCGACGACCTGGACACGCGGGGCGCCGAACAGGAAGACCTGGCCGACCAGGAACGTCACGGAGCAGAGAGCGCGGCAGCAGTGGCAGAAGCACGACAGTCCACCGGCCCCGCCGCCCCCGGCTACGACCCCGCCGAGCGCGAGGCCGTGCTGAAGGTCATGCGCGAACGTCGCGACATCCGCAACGGCTTCCGCAGCGACCCCATCCCGCACGACGTGCTGCTCCGCGTCCTGGAGGCCGCCCACCACGCGCCCTCCGTCGGCCACTCGCAGCCCTGGGACTTCGTCGTCATCCGCTCCGCCGACACCCGGCGCACGATGCACGAACTGGCCATGCGCCAGCGCGACGCGTACGCGAAGTCCCTCCCCAAGGGCCGGGCCAAGCAGTTCAAGGAACTGAAGATCGAGGCCATCCTCGACACCCCGGTGAACATCGTCGTCACCGCCGACCCGACCCGCGGCGGCCGCCACACCCTCGGCCGTCACACCCAGCCCCAGATGGCCCCGTACTCGGCCGCCCTGGCCGTGGAGAACCTCTGGCTCGCCGCCCGCGCCGAAGGCCTCGGCGTCGGCTGGGTCAGTTTCTTCGACGAGCGCGAGATGGTCCGCGCCCTCGGCCTGCCCGAGCACCTCGAGGTCATCGCCTACCTGTGTGTCGGTTACGTCGACGAGTTCCCGGACGAGCCCGAGCTGCTTCAGGCGGGCTGGTCCAAGCGCCGCCCGCTGTCCTGGGTCGTGCACGAGGAGACGTACGGCCGCCGCGCCCTGCCCGGAGAGGAACCGCACGACCTGCTCGCCGAGACCGTCGCGCAGATCCGCCCGCTCGACGCCAAGGCGCTCGGCGAGGCGTGGGAGCGCCAGAAGCGTATGACCAAGCCGGCCGGCGCGCTGGGCATGCTGGAGATCATCTCCGCGCAGCTGTCGGGCCTGTCCCGCCAGTGCCCGCCGCCCATCCCGGAACCCGCGGCCGTCGCGATCTTCGCCGGCGACCACGGCGTGCACGCGCAGGGGGTCACCCCCTGGCCGCAGGAGGTCACGGCCCAGATGGTGGCCAACTTCCTCGGCGGCGGCGCCGTCTGCAACGCCTTCGCCACCCAGGTGGGCGCCGAGGTCTGCATCGTCGACGTGGGAGTCGCCGCCGACCTCCCGGCCACGCCGGGCCTGCTGCCGCGCAAGGTACGGGCCGGCACGTCGGACATGACCACCGGGCCGGCGATGACCCGCGAGGAGGCCAAGCAGGCCATCGAGGTGGGCATCGACACCGCCCGCGACCTGGTCGCCGCCGGCAACAAGGCACTCCTCACCGGCGAGATGGGCATCGCGAACACGACCGCGTCCGCCGCCCTGATCTCCGTCTTCACGGGTGCCGACCCGGCCGAGGTCACGGGCCGGGGCACCGGCATCAACGACGAGACCCTCGCCCGCAAGACCGAGGTCGTCCGCCGAGCCCTCGAACTCCACCAGCCGGACCCGGCCGACCCGGTCGGCGTGCTCGCCACGATCGGCGGCTTCGAACACGCCGCCATCGTCGGCCTCCTCCTCGGCGGCGCGTCCCTGCGCACGCCGGTGATCCTGGACGGCGTCAGCGCCGGCGCCGCCGCCCTGGTGGCCCGTGCGATCGCCCCGGAGGTCCTGGCCGCGTGCATCGCGGGCCACCGCAGCGCCGAGCCGGGCCACGTGGCGGCCCTGAACAAGCTCGGCCTGCGCCCCCTGGTCGACCTCGACCTCCGCCTGGGCGAGGGCACGGGCGCCCTCCTGGCCCTCCCCCTGGTCCAGAGCACGGCCAGGGCGATGCACGAGGTGGCGACGTTCGATTCGGCGGGAGTGACGGAGAAGTAAGGCTCCTGTGGTCCGCGTGGGTCCGTGGTCACGGGCCCACGCACCCGCACCCGATGACGACGCCCAGCCACCGGACACCTGTGCCACCCCGAACACTCGCGCCGTAAAATCCGCACGTCAGGGCTACCGAACCACCGCCGCAACAGGAGCCGCACCCTCATGGCCGAACACCCCGCCTACCCCGTAGGCCTCCGCCTCACCGGCCGCCGCGTGGTCGTCCTCGGCGGCGGCCAGGTCGCCCAGCGCCGCCTCCCGGCCCTCATCGCGGCGGGCGCGGACATCCACCTCGTGTCCCCCGAGGTCACCCCTTCCGTCCAGGCCATGGCGGACGCCGGCGAGATCACCTGGCGCCGGCGCCCCTACGAGGAAGGCGATCTCACCGACGCCTGGTACGCCCTGATCGCCACCGGCGACACGGAAGCGAACACCAGGGCCTCCGCCGAGGCGGAACGCCGCCGCGTCTGGTGCGTCCGCTCCGACGACGCCGACGAGGCGACGGCCTGGACCCCGGCCACCGGCCACAGCGAGGGCGTCACGGTCGCCGTGCTGACCACGGACGCCCGCGGCCGCGACCCCCGCCACACCGCCGCGATCCGCGACGCCGTCGTCGAGGGCCTGCGCGACGGCACGCTCGTCGCCCCGCACCACCGCACCCGTACACCCGGAGTCGCCCTGGTCGGCGGCGGCCCCGGCGACCCGGACCTGATCACCGTGCGCGGCCGCCGCCTGCTCGCCGAGGCGGACGTCGTCATCGCGGACCGCCTCGGCCCGCGCGACCTCCTCGCCGAGCTCCCGCCCCACGTCGAAGTGATCGACGCGGCGAAGATCCCTTACGGTCGCTACATGGCCCAGGAGGCCATCAACAACGCGCTGATCGAGCACGCGAAGCAGGGCAAGTCGGTGGTCCGCCTGAAGGGTGGCGACCCGTACGTCTTCGGCCGCGGCATGGAGGAACTCCAGGCCCTCGCCGAGGTCGGCATCCCCTGCACGGTCGTCCCCGGTATCTCCAGCTCGATCTCGGTCCCGAGCGCGGCCGGTATCCCGGTCACCCACCGCGGCGTCGCCCACGAGTTCACCGTGGTCAGCGGCCATGTCGCGCCGGATGACGAGCGGTCCCTGGTCGACTGGCCGTCCCTGGCCAGGCTGACCGGCACGCTGGTGATCCTCATGGGCGTCGACAAGATCGGAAAGATCGCGGAGACGCTCGTCGCGCACGGAAAGCCGGCCGACACCCCCGTCGCCCTCGTCCAGGAGGGCACGACGGCGGCTCAGCGCCGAGTCGACGCGACCCTTGGGACGGTCGCGGAGACGGTCCGTACCGAGGACGTGAAGCCCCCGGCGGTCATCGTCATCGGCGAGGTCGTGAAGGTCGGCCCCACGGCCGCCGCACCCCCCAAGTAACCCCGGGTAACACAACCGTCCCAAGCCGTTGGCACCGCACCCAGGACAAGGCAGTATCAACCCTGTGGCCGATCTCATCACCGTCGAGGATCCCGACGACCCGCGCCTGCACGACTACACCGGTCTGACCGACGTGGAACTGCGCCGCAAGCGCGAACCCGCCGAGGGCCTCTTCATCGCCGAGGGCGAGAAGGTCATCAGAAGGGCCAAGGAAACGGGCTACGAGATGCGGTCCATGCTGCTCTCGGCCAAGTGGGTCGACGTCATGCGCGACGTCATCGACGAACTCCCCGCCCCGGTCTACGCCGTCAGCCCGGAGATCGCCGAGCAGGTCACCGGGTACCACGTGCACCGCGGCGCGCTCGCCTCCATGCAGCGCAAGCCCCTGCCCACGGCGGCGGACCTCCTCCAGACCGCCCGCCGCGTCGTGATCATGGAGTCGGTCAACGACCACACCAACATCGGCGCGATCTTCCGCTCCGCGGCCGCCCTCGGCATGGACGCGGTCCTGCTCTCCCCGGACTGCGCCGACCCCCTCTACCGCCGCAGCGTGAAGGTCTCCATGGGCGCCGTCTTCTCCGTTCCGTACGCCCGTCTGGACACCTGGCCCAAGGGCCTGGAGTCGGTCCGCGAGGCCGGCTTCACGCTGCTCGCCCTCACCCCCGACGAGAAGGCCCGGCCCCTCGACGAGGCCGCCCCGCACACCATGGACCGCGTGGCCCTCATGCTCGGCGCCGAGGGCGACGGCCTGTCCACCCAGGCCCTGGTCGCCGCCGACGAATGGGTGCGCATTCCCATGTCCCACGGCGTCGACTCCCTCAACGTGGGCGCGGCGGCGGCCGTGGCCTTCTACGCCGTGGCCACCGGCCGCCCCGAGTCCTAGGGGCGGTACGTGGAACAGCGCCAGGCGATCGTCGCCGTACTGCTGCGCGGGGACCGTGTCCTCGCGATCCGGCGCGGCCCGGCGGTCGCCCGTCCCGGTTACTGGCAGCCGCTGAGCGGCAAGCTCGAACCGGGCGAGACCCAGGAGCAGGCGGTCGTCCGTGAGGTCCGCGAGGAGGTCGGCCTCACCGTCGTGCCGCTGGCGAAGGTGTGGGAGTCGGAGACCGACGACCGCCTCTTCCGTCTCCACTGGTGGACCGCCCGCGCGGAGGCGGGGGAGGTCGTCCCCGACCCCGGCGAGGTCGCCGAGACCCGCTGGGTCACGCCGGAGGAGTTCCTGACCCTCGACCCGGTCTTCGACGGCGACCGTGAGTTCTTCGAGCGGATCCTGCCGGGGCTGTGACCGAGAACCAAGGCAGGCGGCAAAGCCCTGCGGGGTGATGTCCTCGAACCCTTACGGTTCGTAGCCCTGCCGGACGCTCTCCTGCCGGACACTGCCCCTGTCGCCGTCGCCGCCGAGTCCCCGCACCGCGCCCTGACAGCCCTGCACCAGGGCGATGCCGACGGCCACCAGCAGCGTGACCACGACGAACACGAACAGCCGCTGCCGCAGCAACCGGGGGTTGGCGGGCCGCAGCCCGGTCCCCGTGTTCCTGGACGTCGGCCGGCCCGTACCGCTGTGCGGGGCGGTGCGGCTGCCGCTGCCCGACCGCGTCCCGTTGCGTCCGGTCGGCGTCGGCCGTGATCCGGACCGCGACGGAGTGCCGCCGCGTGAGGCCCCGGAGCCGCGCACCGGAGTCCTGCCGCGGTTCCCGCCACCCGTCGACCGGTTTCCGCCCCGCGCGCCGCCGCCTGACTGGGAAGCCGGACCGTCCTGCGACGCGATGCCTTCCCCGGGCCCGGAGGAGCGCCGCGGCGGGGGAGTCCCCCGGCCGCGCTGCGCCCCGGAAGCCCCCGCACCCTGCTGTCCCTGCGGACGCCGGCCGCGTTCGGGGTAGGTGTCGGCGGGCCGGTCCGTCTCTGCACCGCGCGGCGCGGGCGGCCGAACGCCGGCCAGGTCCTGCGACTCCCGGGCCGCGATCTCCTTGAGCCGCATGGACAGTTGGAGCGTGCTGGGCCGTTCCTCCGGGTCCTTCGCCAGGCACGCCCGGACGAGCGGAGCCAACGCGTCGGGTACGCCGTGCAGCTGCGGTTCCTCGTGCACGACGCGGTACAGCATCACCTCGGAACTGCCGTGCCCGAAGGGCGAGTCGCCCATCGAGGCGTACGCGAGCGTGGCACCGAGCGAGAACACGTCCGTGGCCGGTGTGACGGCGGCCCCGCGCACCTGCTCCGGTGCGAGGAAGCCCGGCGAGCCGACCGCCGTACCGACGTGGGTGAGCGTCGAGGCACCGGTGGCCCAGGCGATGCCGAAGTCGATGATCCGCGGCCCCTTCGGGGACAGCAGGATGTTGGACGGCTTCAGGTCCCGGTGCACGACCCCGGCCTCGTGCACGGCGACCAGGCCCTCCGACAGGGCGGCACCGACGGCCGCGACGTCGGCCGCGCCGAGCGGCCCCTCGGCGGCGACCTTGTCGTGCAGGGAGGGGCCGGGTACGTACTGAGTGGCGAACCAGGGCCGGTCCGCGTCGAGGTCGGCGGCCACGAGCCGTGCCGTGCACCCGCCGCGAATCCGTCTGGCCGCCGAGACCTCACGGGCGAACCGCGAGCGGAACTCCTGATCCTCCGCCAGGTCAGGCCGGATGACCTTGAGCGCGACCCGCTGCCCCTTCTTGTCGGAGCCCAGGTAGACCACGCCCATCCCGCCCGCGCCGAGCCGTCTGTGAAGCCTGAACGAGCCGACGACGCGCGGGTCCTCGCGCCTCAGGCGCATCATCGCCATGTTCATCCCCGCTGCCCGGTCCTGTGACGAGCCACAGCTTACGTTTCCACAGCCGCCCGCGCGCAGAGGCCGCGCCCTCTCGGGGCGATGGATTGTCAGTGGTGGGTGGGAGACTTGAAGGGTGGTCAGGGGGCGCGCGAACAGGCCGTGTTCGCGCGGGGGACGACCCCAACCGCCTGCCACGGAAGGGGGATTGGACCCGTGAAGGGTGACCGTGTGGAGATAGTCGTGGACGCCGGCGACACGACGCGCACGTATGAGGTGGTGGCGAGCAGGGCGGGCCGCAGGGTGGAGACGGCGGTGCGTCGAGGTGTCGTGGAAGTGAGCGAAGTCACCAGGAGCGGAACGGTCGTGCGTACGGCCCGTTTCATGGCGAACCGGGTGCTGGCCCTGGTCGAACAGCCGATTCCGAGGGAGGAAAGCCCGGACAGAGCGGGATGATCCGGGCGTCCCTTCGGGGAAGACCCTGAGACCTGGGCCTCCGTCTCCACCCAGGGGAGTACACCGCAGGTGACGGCTCATCCTCCGGGAGGCCCGGCAATCGGTACGAGGGCATGACGCCCGGGGAGGGCCGGCCGCCTAGATTTGAGGTCAAGCGGCGGGTGCAGCACTCGTCCCCCGAGGTCAGACACCCGCCGCTGCCAACGACAACCGAGAACGGTCAGGAGAGGGACCATGGCCCACACGGCACCGCGGACACTGATCCGCGAGGAGGGACGCAAGGTGTACGCCGCCGCGTTCCGCCGCCGCCAGGGCCGTCGCCACCCCGTGGTGGCGACGCTGATGGCCCTTCCCCTGGCGGTCCTGCTCCTCCTCGTCTTCGACGGGTGGGAGACAGTGGCCATACAGGCGTCGTCCGTGGGAGAGATGCTGGGGCGCTGAGCGGCGACCCCAGGCCCGGAAGAGCGGTCCGGGCGGGGACATCCCACCCATGAAACCCCGTGGGGACGGGGGTGCGGCGGACGGCACAAATGCCGGCGCAGCTGGGGAGCTGCGCCGGCATTGCTTTTTTTGCGCCTAGCTGCGGGCAGTCKTGCCGCYAGGGGCGGCACGGGTGGGCGCASCGGCACCCCGCTCCGCCGGGTTGCGGTCCCACCCGGCGCCGGCAGCCGCCGGCGGCACCCCGCTCCGCCGGGTTGCGGTCCCACCCGGCCCCGGCAG
>NZ_NGFN01000406.1 GCF_002148965.1 Streptomyces swartbergensis
CCCCTGAACCACCCCCATCTCCCCCTCACGGAAGCAATCTCGCCCAAGCTTCGAATGCCAGGCCCTRGTTGAAGGAGCCGTGCCATGAAAGGCAAGAGAAGACGGAGAACCACCGTGGGACGGGGCGTCCCCGCCCTGGCCCTGACGCTGGGCCTGGTCACCGGACTCGGCGTCACGGCCACCGGAACGGCCGCCGCGGACGTCCCCGCGTACGCCTTCCGCAACCCGAAGCTCTCCGTCGACCGCCGCGTCGACGACCTGCTCTCCCGGCTCACCCTCGACGAGAAGATCTCCCTGCTCCACCAGTACCAGCCCGCGATCCCCCGCCTCGGCATCCAGTCGTTCAAGACCGGCACAGAGGCCCTGCACGGTGTCGCCTGGCTCGGCGAGACCACCGTGTTCCCGCAGGCCGTGGGCCTGGCGTCGACCTGGGACCCGGCGTTGATGAAGCAGGTCGGCGCGGCGGTGGGCGACGAGGCACGCGGCTTCCAGCAGGAGCGCCCGGCCGGCTGGAGCCTCAACCTGTGGGCCCCGGTGGTCAACCCGCTCCGCGACCCGCGCTGGGGCCGCAACGAGGAGGGCTACTCCGAGGACCCGTACCTGACGAGCTCGATGGCGACCGCGTACGGCACCGGCCTCACCGGCGGCGACCCCGACCACCTCAAGACGGCGCCCACGCTCAAGCACTTCCTCGGCAACAACAACGAGGAAAACCGCACCACCACCTCGTCCGACCTGCGCCCACGCGTGCTGAAGGAGTACGAGGAGCCGGCCTTCAGGCCGTCGATCGAGGCGGACGCGGCGACCGGCGTGATGTCGTCTTACAACCTCGTCAACGGCCGCCCGGCGACGGTCGATCCGGCGCTGGACGACGACGTACGCACCTGGACCTCCCAGGACCTCCTGAACGTCACCGACGCCCACGCGCCCAACAACCTGACCGGCACCGGCAGTCAGAAGTACTTCGGCACCCTGACCGAGGGCAACGCGGCCGCGCTGAAGGCGGGCATCGACAGCTTCACAACGGACGACGCGAACCCCCAACCCACGACGAGGGCCGTCACGTCGGCCGTGTCGTCCGGCCTGTTGGAGGAGTCGGACGTCGACACGGCGGCCGGGCACATCCTGAGCATCCGCGTCCGGCTCGGTGAATTCGACCCGGGCGGCGGGAAGTACGGCTCCATCGACAAGTCGGTCATCAACAGCCCGGCGCATCAGAGGCTGGCCCGGAAGGCGGCGGCCGAAGCGGCGGTGCTGCTGAAGAACTCGGGTGGCGCCCTGCCCCTGAAGGGCTCCGTGTCCCAGGACGTGGCGGTCGTGGGCCCGCTTGCCGACACTCTCTACACCGACTGGTACTCGGGCACCCTGCCGTACGCCGTGACGCCTGCCGAGGGCATCTCCGCCAAGCTCGGCGCTCCCGTGACCAGCAGCGAGGGCGTGGACCGGATCGCGCTCAAGAACGCGGAGACCGGAGAGTACGTGACGGCGGGCACGGACGCCGACGGCGAGGCCTTGCAGGAGAGTGCCGCCTCGTCCGGTACGGCAGCCACCCAGTTCGACGTGTTCGACTGGGGCGCGGGCATCGTGACGCTGCGGTCGGCCGCGAACGGCAAGTACGTCGGCGCCAAGGGATCGACCTTCGTCAACGACCAGGTGCAACCCGGGGGGTGGTTCGTGCAGCAGCAGTTGGCGCTGGAGGCGCAGGCCGACGGCACGCACCTGCTGCGGTACGCGGGCTACGAGACCCGGGAGCCCTGGTGGTCCAGCCCGGTCTACCTCGGCCCGACCGGCGACGACGGCACCCTCGGCCTGGTCACCGAGGCCGAGGCCGCGCGCTACACCAAGGACGTCGTCCGCAGCGGCGCCGAGGAGGCCGTGGCGGCGGTGAAGGACAAGGACGCGGCGGTCGTGGTGGTCGGATCCATGCCGGCGATCAACGGCCGCGAGAACCACGACCGTGAGGACATGAGCCTCGCCCCGTCCCAGGAAGCCCTGGTCAAGGCAGTGCGCGCGGCCAACCCGAAGACGGTCGTGGTCGTCGAGAACAGCTACCCGACCACCCTCGGCGCCCTCCAGAAGGAGGTCCCGGCCCTCCTCTGGACCACCCACGCGGGCCAGGAGACCGGCAACGCCCTCGCCGACGTCCTCTTCGGCGACGTGAACCCGGCCGGACGGCTCACCCAGACCTGGTACAAGTCGGAGGCCGACCTCCCCTCCATCCTGGAGTACGACAACATCAAGCACGACCGCACGTACCAGTACTTCAAGGGCGACCCGCTCTACGAGTTCGGCTACGGACTGTCGTACTCGTCCTTCCGTTACGGGAAGTTGAAGCGCTTCGACGACGGATACGAGGTCGCCGTCACGAATACCGGCAAGCGTGCCGGGGACGAGGTCGTGCAGCTCTACACCCACCAGCGCGTCTCACGCGACAAACAGCCGTTGAAGCAGCTGGAGGCGTTCCAGCGGGTCTCGCTCAAGCCGGGCCAGACGAAAACCGTCAAGCTGAAGCTCACGGCGAAGGATCTCGCACACTGGGACGTCACCCGTTCCAAGTGGGTGGTCGAGAGCGGCACGTACGACGTCCTCGTGGGCGCGTCCTCCGAGGACATCCGCTCCCGTACGTCCCTGAAGGCACGCGGCGAGACGATTCCGGCCCGGCAACTCTCACGGGTGACCCGCGCCGAGAACTTCGACGACTACGAGGGTGTCCGGTTGGTGGACGAGTCGAAGGTCCGGGGAACCTCGGTGGGGGCTTCGGCGGACGGGGCCTGGCTCGAGTTCGCCGATGCCCACCTGGGCTCCGGCGCCACGACGTTCAGTGCGCGGGTGGCCGGAGCGGCCGGCAAGGTCGAGATCCGGCTCGGCTCGCCGACCGGCACACTCATCGGTACGGCGACGGCGTCCGGAACGGAGTCGGTCTACACGTACGAGACGGTGAACGCCCCTCTGTCCACCGCCGCCAAGGGACGCCAGGACGTGTACCTCGTGCTGAGCGAGGGCCAGAGACTGTCGACGTTCTCACTGCGCTGACGCGGACGGCGAACCGCCGCCTCGCCACGCGACACGCGGACCCACGGCCCGGGGCGTCGAAAGGCCGCCCCGGGCGGCACCTCACCTCAGCACTCGCTCAGCGCCGCCGCTGGACACCTCTCAGCACTCTCCGGCCTGCGCCATGAGCTGATGATCGTCAGCGCCGGACCCGCGGCATCCCCAGCCCGATCCAGGAGATGATCTCCCGCTGGATCTCGTTGTTGCCGCCGCCGAAGGTGAAGATCACCGCCGAGCGGTAGCCGCGTTCCAGTTCGCCGTGCAGGACCGCGCCGGCCGAGCCTTCCTTCAGGGCGCCGGGTGCGGCGACGATCTCCATGAGCCAGGCGTAGGCGTCGCGCCGGGCCTCCGAGCCGTACACCTTGACGGCGGAGGCGTCCTGCGGGGTGAGGGTGCCGTCCTGGACGGCACCGACCATCCGCCAGTTGAGCAGCTTCAGCGCGTCCAGCCGGGCGTGGGTCCGGGCCAGGAGGCGGCGTACCCACGGCAGGTCGGCGACGCGGCGGCCGTCGGCGAGCTTGGTCTCCATCGCCCACCGCTGCACGTCGTGCAGGGCGCGGATCGCCATGGTGCCGTGGGCGGCCAGGGTCACGCGTTCGTGGTTGAGCTGGTTGGTGATCAGCCGCCAGCCCTGGTTCTCGGCGCCGACCCGGTGGGAGACGGGGACGCGGACGTTCTCGTAGTAGCTGGCCGTGGTGTCGTGCGAGGCGAGGGTGTTGATGAGGGTGCAGGAGTAGCCGGGGGCGGTGGTCGGCACCAGGAGCATGGTGATGCCCTTGTGCGGCGGGGCGGCCGGATCCGTACGGACCGCCAGCCAGACCCAGTCCGCCGTGTCGCCGTTGGTCGTCCAGATCTTCTGGCCGTTGACGACGTATTGGTCGCCCTCCAGTACCGCACGGGTCCGCAGTGACGCGAGGTCGGTGCCCGCGCCGGGCTCGCTGTAGCCGATGGCGAAGTCGATCTCGCCGGAGAGGATCCCCGGCAGGAAGGACGCCTTCTGCTCGTCGGTGCCGTACCGCATGATCGTCGGGCCGACGGTGTTCAGCGCCATGAGCGGCAGCGGGACGCCGGCCTGAGCGGCCTCGTCGAAGAAGATGAACTGCTCCATCGCGCTCAGGCCGCGCCCGCCGTACTCCTTCGGCCAGCCCACGCCGAGCCAGCCGTCCGCCCCGAGCCGCCGGATGGTCTCGCGGTAGAACCGCTTCCGGGTGGCCGGGTCGCCGTGCCGGGCGTACGCGTGGTCGGGGACCAGTTCGGCGAAGTAGGCGCGCAGTTCGGTGCGCAGCCGCTGCTGCTCGGGCGTGTAGTCGAGGTGCACGGCGCCTCCAGGCTCCCAAGGCCGGTCCTGTCGGCGCACACCGTAGAACGTGTTACAGAAATTGGGAATGGCGAGTGACGCGGAACGGCCTCCTCACCTCAGCGTGGCGAGGAAGTCCGTGCACGCCCGTGCGCACGCACGGCACGCCGCCGCCGAGTCCTCCGCCCCCGGCTGCCGGTCGAAGACGTGCGCGGCCTCCAGGCACACGGTCCGGCACCACTCCACCTGGACGCGGATGCTGGTCTCGTCCACCTGGTTCTGTTCGGACAGCACACGGCAGGTCGCGTCACAGACCTCCGCGCACATGATGCCCTTGCGTCGTACGAGTTCCTGGTTCTCGGTGCCGTCGGGATCCACGAGGCTCGCGCGCAACGCGCATGCCCGGGCGCACTCGGTGCAGGCCTGGGCACAGGCGAAGCGGTCCTCCAGGAACCGGAACAGCTCCTGCTGGGATGTCGTCACACCGCGCGGGTAGCCCCGCCGATGCCGGTCAAACCCGGTGCCGCCAAGGGTTCCGTACGGTTTTCCGGCCCCGTCGGCCGGGCACCCGGCAGGCCCGGGAACGACGACGCGCGGAGGTGAGTCACATGCCCGGGCGAGAGGAACTTCCGTCGACCCTTGAGCGCTCCGCCGAGGAGGCACAGCGCACCTGGATCAAGGCGCACGACTCGGCCGTGGAGCAGTACGGCGAGGGAGAGCGCGCGCACCGGGTGGCGTACGGGGCGCTGAAGCACACCCACGAGAAGGTCGGCGACCACTGGGAGCGCAAGGAGGGCGGCCGCAAGGGCCCCTCCGACCCGCGGTCGGCCCGGCCCCGGCAGCAGGGCGGCCGCAGCGGCGAGGGCGTCGACGAGCAGGCCTCGAAGGAGCACCTGTACGACCTCGCGAAGCGGCTGGGCGTCGAGGGGCGGTCGAGGATGTCGAAGGCGGAGCTGCTGGACGCCGTCCGCAAGGAGAACCGGTCGAAGACCCGGGCCGCACGGTCGGGCTGAGCAGGTTCATGGGGACGACCAGGGGTACTCGCGAGCCATGAATACCGCATGGATGGAGATGGCCGCGGGCGGGGACGCCCCCGGCTTCGGGTTCGTCGTGACGGGTCTGGCGGTCGTGGCCCTGCTGCTGGGCGCCTTCATCCTGGGCCTCCGGCACAAGCGTCGGCGCCCGCCGCGGCCCGAGGAGCAGCCCAGGCWGCCCGACGGGGGTCCCGTCCGGGAGACGAGGGAGCGGAGGGAGCCCGACGAGGTGCCCCGTGACCAGGGTCGCCTGACGCCGCACGAGCTGAAGGGACACGGCAACCAGAGCGACCGCAGGAGCGCGACCCAGGAGCGTCCCCGCTGGAACGAGGGCAGCAGCGGCTCGTTCGGCAGCGGCGGCCCGGGCGGCCGCTGATCCCCGCTCCCCGCGGCACTCCGCTCCGCACCCCACGTCGTACGTGAACCGTCATACGCGCACGTCGTACACGCCGTACACAGGGAAGTGAGAACCATGGCCGATCCCGCCCGCGACACCCTCCCGCTGCCGGACTACGACCATCTGCCGATAGGCGGCCTGGAGAGCCGGGTGCGGTCGCTGTCCGCGGACGAGGTGGAGGAACTGCTGGCGTACGAGCGGTCGCACGCCGACCGGCTGCCGGTGACCGAGCTGCTGGGGTCCCGTCTCGAGCAGTTGCGCGAGGGCGCGGAGCCGACGTCCGGCGACCCGGGCGCCCTGCGTCCCGAGTCGGGCGAGGGACACGGAGGCTCCCGGGTCTCGCCCGCCACGTCCCCGCAGCCGTTCAGCCCGCCGCCGCACGGCACCCCCGATCAGCGGGGCAAGCCGAAGGGTGACCGCACGTAGCGTCGCCGCCGGACAGAGCCGACCAGAAGGGCCCGTGCCTGTGCACGGGCCCTTTTTCACGTGCGCGCCCGGCGCGCACGCCCTGCACGCGCGCCCACGCTCGCACGACTCCGAGTGAGGTGGATCACAACCGGCAAGTGCAGCGTGACGTGGGGTCCAGCGTCTTTCCAGTGGTGCAGGGGGTCACTGAGACGCGGGACGGTGGGGATGGAGCAGGTTCGGGCGGACGGCTTCGACGAGTTCGTGGCCGCCCGTTGGTCGGCGCTGCTCCATGTCGCGCGGCTGCTGACGGGCGGCGACCGGCAGCGGGCCGAGGACCTGGTGCAGGAAGCGCTGGTGAAGCTGTGGTTCGCCTGGCCGAAGGTCGCCGAGCAGGCTCCGGAGGCGTACGTCCGCACGGTGCTGGTGCGGATGGCGGCGCGCTCGGCGAAGCGGCGCTGGTGGGGTGAGCGCCCGGTGGAGCAGCTGCCCGACCGGGCCGGTCCGGGGGATGTGTCGTCCACCGTGGCGGAACGCTCGCGGCTGGAGGCCGCGTTGGCCCTGCTGTCCGCCAAGCAGCGGGCCGCGGTGGTGCTGCGCTACTACGAGGACCTGCCCGAGGCCCAGGTCGCCGAGGCGCTGGGCTGTCCGGTGGGCACGGCACGGTCCCACGCGTCGCGCGGAGTCGCACGGCTCCGCCAGATCCTGTCCGACGCCGTCAGGCCCGTGGGGTGAAGGGAGAAGCGATGGACGACTTCGAGCGGGACCTGTCGCGGCTGCTGCGCGACACCCAGCAGCACACCCCCTACGAGCCCGAACACCGCCAGCGGCTGCACGCGGGTATCCGCTCCCGCCGCCGGTCGCGGCTGCTGTGGAAGGCGGGCGGCTCCGCCGTGGCGGTGGCCGGGCTCAGCGTCGGGCTCGCCCTGCTGCCGAACATGCTCACCAGGGCCCAGCCCGCCGATCACCGGCCGCAGCCCGCGACGAGCCCGACCCCCTCGCAGGACAGCGGGCCCACATTCGACTCCCCGGACCCCACCACGACTCCGACCGAGCCGGAGTCGTCCGCGCCGGCGACCACAGCCGGTGGCGGCACGCCGCCCGGGGGCCCGAGCACGACAATCAGCCCCACGCCGACCGCCACGGCCTCCGAGAGCCGGACCACTGCGGCACCCCCCACG
>NZ_NGFN01000407.1 GCF_002148965.1 Streptomyces swartbergensis
GAGGCGAGGTCGTAGCTGGGGAGGGTGAGCAGGCCGTGGGCTCGGAGCCGGGGCGAGCGGCACGTCAGTACGTCGCGGGCCTCCTCCGAGGGCGCCGGGACCGCCGGTGCTCCGTCGGCCAGGTCCGGCTCGTCCGCCCCGAGTCGAGCGCCTCGCGACCTGGCGATAAGCAGCGCGTCGGAGAGGGCGTCAGCCAACTGACCGGCGAGCGTACCGAGTTCTCCACTCGACACCCCTCCATGCGCGAGCAGATCCCGCGTCCGGCCGAGAAGCCGGTCCGCGAGCCCGAGTTGCTGCTCTCGACACGGTCGGCAAGCCGGGAGGCGGGGCCGTCGCCGTCTGCGAGGAGGAGGCAGGGCTGACCATGTGCGCCGGTCCAGGGCAGAACTCGTACACGGTTCACTTCGTCGCTCAGGAGATGACGCCAAACGACGTACGCAGCTTCTCCCGGGTGAGCAATGCGATCTCCACTGCATCCGTGCCTTCAGCTGGGGGGCCAGCAAGTGGGGGCACGCTGACGTGCGGCCCCGTCCGGTGGCGGTCCTGCGGAGTGGATCAGTGCAGGTTCTGCCGACATTCCTTGAGCGCGAGCTTTCCGTGACTGTCAGCGATCTTCTCCAGAAGGCCGCCGTCGAGGACCCCCGGGTTCCACGCGAACACGGGATACTCGCCCTCCTGGTCCGGCTGGGAGGTGTCGAGCACGGCGAACAACCACACGTCCTCGAGCAGGATCACCATCAGATCCGACGGCATATCGACGCCGGCCGGGCGTCAGGGGTCTCGGACACGGATCCCAGAAGCACATCCCCGGCGGCTTCCGTCTGATAGATGCCGAGGAATTCGGTGGGTGGCACATCCCATGTGCCGAACTCTTCGATCAGCAGGCGGTACGACGGAGGAAATGTGAGCCCCAAGCTCCCGTTCCGCACGAGCGATGGTGACGGAAGAGCAACCATCACCGTGATGCGTCCTGTCCTTTTGGCCGCACACCAAGTCGATGACCTGGCGGCTCGCTTCAAATACCCCTCATCCGCCGAAATCCTTTGCTCGTTTGCCGAGTACCTCACGGTGCGACGACCGTTCGTCGCATGAGGATGGACACACGCGGCAGGTCCTGCCGAAGCCGGTACATCTCGGCTTCGGCAGGACCTCTCAGGCGGGCTCAGGACCGAAGGCCCGTTACGTGGACCATGCTCCCGTGCCCGTGTCGGTCTGGTTCTTCGACCTCGAATCCCGCCGAGGTGAGAATTCCCAAAAGGGCGGATTGCATGTGCTGCAGCACCGTGTTGTGATGACTGACGATCGGAGGCGGATTCGAGTAGTCGATTCCTTGCGCGAAGAGATTGAGAGCTGCATCCCTCAGCTCCGCGTCCGTGCTCCAGTCGACGTACACCCCACCTTCGATGAAGGGCGCCACGTGCACGTCCACGCCGGGTCTGCTGTGCGGCCCGCCGCTGAGGTCACCGCGGTGTACAGGAAGACCAGCGCGATGCAGTTCCCGGCATACTCGCTCGGCCAGCGCTTGGCGTTCAGCGATGACCTCCGGTGTGGCTGTTGGATGCATGTCGAAAACGGGTTCAGACATGGGCCTCTCGTTCCTCGCCCTGCTGGTCGGTTGTTGCATGGCGTGCCATACGTTCCCCTCCAGCCTCCCTCACATAGCGGGCGAGCAGATCCTTCGCTTCCTTGGCGAAGGAGGGGTGGTAAGGGACGGACCAGGTGATCGGTGTGCCTTCCTTGAGTGCACCGGTCAAGGCGGAGGCGCAGTCCGGGCAGGGCTGCCGTTCCGTGTACAGAGCGGTGATCTGCTTGGGGTCGAATCCCTTTGCCTTCAGCTTCCCCAGGATCGCTGTCTCAGAGTGGCCAGCGAAGCCGCTGTTGGCGATCACGAAGTCACCGGTCTTGGGATCGTTCCATCCCGGTACCTTCGCGACGGCGATATTGTGATCCGCTCCGTAGTACCCGTTTGTCGTTCTGTACTGGTACGCGAGGTGGCTCATCTCGTCGCTGTTGTAGGCGATCAGTCCCCTGGGGCATGCGTCGGCGGCCATGGCCGCTCGTGAGAGCCCATGAGCCCGGGCCCTGGTGCAGGTCTTGACCAGTCCGTCGAGTCCCTTGGTCCCGATCCGGAAGATGACGTCGTCGGCGAGGCCGAGTGCACGCAGAGCCTGGTAGGCGTCGGTGAAGCCGATGCCCGTGCGAGCGGCGGCGTCCATCGCACTGACCGCATCCGCGATAGGCCTGAGGATCTTGCCCGCGAACAGGGCCGCGACATCCACGGCCGCCCAGGCGCATCCGCCCCAGCTGCCTCCCGCGCCGCCCGGGGTGATTTTCTGGGCGCACTTGATCCAGCTCCCGAAGAGGATGTCGATCGGGTCGACGTTCTCTTGGTACTCCGCGATCGTGATGTTGTGCGTGACCTCGGTGGACAGTTCCTTTGTCGGGTGCTGACCCAGGTAGACCGTCGCGCCGGAGGGGCAGGTGAACTGCTCCAGGTCCAGATCCTGCGCAGTGCACATGTACAGGTCGAGGACCGCTTTGAACCGGATCTTCGCGGTGATCGTGCAGTCGCCCTTGTAGAAGAGCTTGTCGATCCAGCCGTCACAGCCGTCCGTCTTCTTGACGGTCTGCGGATCGCCGATCTTCTGGAGGTGGTCTACGACGTAGAACATGTTGCCGATGGCGCCACCGGTCTCGTCGACGACGGTTCCCGTTTCGATCTGCTGTGCGTTCCCCTCTCTCTCGGCCCGGTCGGCCGCCTCTTGAGCTTCCTTGGCGTACCTTTCCGCGTCCTTGGCCGCTTCCTCGGCTTCGGTCGCCGCGGCGTCGGCGCGGTTCGCCGCTGCCCGGGCGTCCTTGGCGGCCTGTTCGGCCTCCGAGGCTGCGGTGCGGGCGGCTTCGGCGTCGAGGGCTGCCTGGTCGGCCGAGTCGCGGGCGTCCTTGGCGTGGTTCTCGGCGCGGCCGGCTGCCTTGTCGGCGGCTGCGGCGTCCTCGGTGGCCTGGCGGTTGTACTCGAGGGTGCGGGCCAGTGACGCCGTCGCCTTGGACGCGGCCTTGGCGGCGTCGGCCGCGTAACCGAGGGCCTCCTTGGCGTAGGTGCGGGCGTTCGAGGCGTGTCCGGCGGCGTTGGCCGCGTGCTGGTAGGCGGCCTTGGCGTCGCCCTGCGCCTGGTCGGCGAGGTTCTTGGCGGCTGAGGCTTCTGCCGCCGCGTTCTTGGCGTGGGCGTCGGCGACGGCCTTCTGCTGTTCGGCGATCGTCTTGGACGCCTGACCGGTGAGCACCACCAGGCCGGCGGCCGAGTCGGTGTCGATGTACGGGGAGCCGAGCTGGATGGCGTCGTTGGCGGGCTTGGCGACCTGGGCGGCGGCGTTGCCGGCGTCCACGGCGGCCTGGGCGGTGACGTGGGCGAAGCCCGCGGCCTTGGCGGAGGCGGCCAGGGCCTTCCCCGCTTCCTTGCTCGCCGTGTCCGCGTGCGCCTTGGCGGTCTTGGCCTGCTTCTCCGCCTCGTCGGCCATCTCGACGGCCGTCTTGGCTTCGGAGGAGGCGTGCTGGGATGCCTTGATGGCGTCGGCGGCGGCGCTCGTCGCGGTCTTCACCGCGGCGTCGGACTTCAGCTTCGCGGCCTTGGCGTCGTCCGCGTGCGCGCGGGAGCGCTTGGCCGCCGCCTCCGCGCGTGTGGCTGCCGCATCGGCGTCCGCTGCTGCCTTCGTCGCCGCGTCCGCTTCGGAACGGGCCCTCGTGGCGGCTGCCTCGGCGTCGTCGGCGTGCTTGTCCGCCGCATTGGCCGCGGCGCGGGCGTCCTCGGCTGCTTCGCCGGCCTCCAGGGAGTCGGCGTAGGCGGCCTTGGCGTCGGCCTTGGCGCGGGCGGCGTCGGCCTTCTGCTCGGCTTCCCATGCGTCGTCCCGCTTGGCCTTGGCGTTGTCACGGGCCTTGACCGCGGCGTTCTTCTTCTCGACCGCCGTGCCCTCGGCCGCTTCGGCCTTGTCCTTGGCGTCGTTGGCCTTCGTCGCTTCGGCTTCGGCGTTCTTCCTGTGTTGGGCGGCCTCGGCCTGCTTGGCCGCTGCCGTCTTCTTCTCCGCCTCGGCCGTCTTCTCCTCGGCCTCGGCGGCCAGGCGCTTGGCCTTGGCCGTGGCGGCGGCCGACTTGGCGTCGCCCTCGGCCTTCAGCGCCTCGGCGAGCTTGGCCTCAGCGGTCTCCTTGTCCTTCTTGGCGTTGTCGCGGTGCAGCTTCGCGGCGTCGGCGGCGGCCTTGGCCTGGGACTCAGCCATCGCTGCGGCGGCCTTGCGGAACTCCGCCTTCGACTGGGCCGCCTGAGCCAGGGCGCGCTGCGCGATGGTCGCGCTGTCACCGGCGGAGGCGCGGGTGGCGGCCTCGGCGGTCGTACCGGCCTTCACCATCGCTTCGAGCGCCGCTGCCGCGCCGCTGGTGACCTGGGCCTTCTGCTGGCCGACCAGCAGGCCACGGCCACGGGGGGCACCGGCCTCGTCGGCGATGGCGTACGCGGCCTTCTGCGCGGTGTCACTGGCGGTAGCGGACTTCTGCGCTGCGGCCAACTGAGCTTCGAGGGCTTCGAGTTGCTTCTTCGCCTGAGTCTGTGCCGCCGCGATGTTCTTCTTGGCCTGGTCGAACTGCGCCTTGTCCGGGTAGAACTGGCTGTCCGTGCCGTTGTGGCCCTTGGGGACGATCCTGAACTTCTGCGGGTTCGTGCCGTTGCACCCCCACAGCCAGGCGTCGTGGCTGTTCTCGAACTTGTTCAGGTCCAGGCACTTGTCCGTGGCGACATTGCGCAACTCGCCGGCAGCGCGGATATCGAACTTCCACTCCTGCGCCTTGCTGCCGTTGCACGTCCAGATCTGGATCTTCGTGCCGTTGGCAGGATTGCTGTTCTCGACGTCCAGACACTTGTCGGACTTGACGTTGACGAGGTTGTAGCTGTCACCGGAAGCCTCACGGAGCCGCCACTGCTGCCCCGAGGCGTTGTTGCAGGTGTAGATCTGCACCGGGGTGCCGGAGGTCGTGTTGCCGCCCTGCGCGTCCAGGCACTTGCCCTTGGCCGCCTCGACCTGGATGACAGCCGGGGAGTCGCCGATCCAGCCCGCACCGCCGGGAGCCCAGTAGTCCTGCCAGCGGACCAGACGGTCGGCGACCCACGAGTGCCCCAGCAGGTTCCCCAACGCCTTCGCACCGCCGGCGAGGGCCTTGGTGGCGTCCTTGCTGGACTTCAGGATCTGGTTGCGCTGGACCGCCTGCGAGCTGATTTCCCGCTGCCACTCCGAAGCGGCCGTGTCGGCCATGCCGTCCAGGACCTTGTTCGGGTCGATCGGATCCCGCCAGGCGCATGACGCGTACCTGGTCTTCAGGTCCTCGACCGCGATCCGGTGTTCGGCGGTACCCGGCTCCGGCGCGGAGCGGGGAAATCCGCCGGACGCCAGGAACATGCGGACGTCATCGGCGCCCTTGCCGTGGAAGGTGTCGAACAGACCCTGGAACGCGCGTCGTTCCTCGTACTGCCGCTGCCACTCCCCGCTGGGCAGGTCCGGGTCATAGGGCTTCTCGCCGTAGAGCGGGGTACCCAGATCGGTGACGGCCTTCAGGGTCTTCTCGTCGGCCTTGGGGGTGGGGTCCTCGTAGAAGTCGCCCTCGTCCTTCCAGAACCTGTCGGCGATCCACGGGGTCAGACCGGTCTGGCGGTGGAAGTCCTCCTCCTCACTGCCGATCGAGCCGGGCGGGTCTCGCCAGTCGGCCAACGAGTCGAAGCCACCCGGCTGCTCCAGCCCGTCGAGTGGCTTACCCCACTCCCCAAGTTGGTTGTTGAGGGCGTCGAGCTCCTTCCAGGCCGCGTCCCTGTCCCGCTGGTACGCAGCTGCCAGCGGGGTCTCTTCCCAGTGATCCCGGTTGGCCAGGGCGTGCAGCTTGTCCGGCGGCTGGTTGAGTCCGTCCTGCGCGGTCGCGGCCATGGACGGCCCGCCCAGGCGCAGCACATCCACCATCAGGCACTGGTCCTGCCGCAGTTGCTCGGCCGCCGTGTCGTCGGACCAGTCGGACGAGCCGCTCACCGGGGCCGCTGCCTCCGTGCCGGTGAGCCGATCCAGCAGGTCGGGCTGGACGGCCACGCCGGCCAGTACGGCCACGGCCGCCGCGGACGTGATGACGGAGGTCAGCAACCGGGGTCTGCCCGGTCTGGACATGAAACGGGTTCTGGGCAGGAAGGGCCCTGGTCTTGGGCGCAAGAAAGCATCCCCTCGTAACAAAGGAAGGCTTCCAGGGGTGCCCGTCAGAAGGAGCGGAGGAGATGCGTGAAGAGCCGGTTTCCCGGCATGACGGTGTATCCCTCCCCGCGGCGACGGTGTCCCCCCGGTCGCCGATTGACGCGCGCTGTGGCGGATTGGTCAGCTCCGCCGGGCGCGACGATCACTTTAGGTACAGGAGTTCGAATCGGCCAGGGTATTTCTTCGAGGCGGAGCAGGGTGGCGCGAAAGGAGCCATGGGACTTCACTGGCCCGGCAGGCACAAGTTCCCGTGATACCTGTGGGTTTACTGTGCGCATCCCGTGAACACACTGTTGAGCTGAGTGCTCCGGAGGGCTGAGATCGGCCGGAACCCACCCATGCCATACCGTTCGGTACGGCTGGTCAGGCCTCCGGTCCCGGGTCCCGGGCCACCGGGCCCGCCCGGTCCAGCAAGCCCGTCCGAGCCGCCAGCGCCGCCGCCTCCAGGCGGGAACCGACGCCCAGTTTCATCAGCACCCGCTGGACGTGCGTGCGCGCCGTCGACGGGGCGATGCCCATGCCCGCCGCGATCAGGCGGGTGTCCTCGCCGTCGGCGACGCGGACGAGGACCTCGACCTCCCGGGGCGTGAGCATCGACAGCAACCGCTGGCCCTCGTCGTCCGGTTGGGCCGCCGGGTTGAGCAGCTCGCTGAACGCCCCTTGCAGCAGTTGCGGCGCCACCGCCGCCTCTCCCGCCCGTGCCTTCATGATGGCCCGCTCGACGCCCTCTATGCGCTCGTCGTGACGTACGTAGCCGGACGCGCCCGCGGCGAAGGCGGCCGCGATGCCGCGCGGGCTGGGTACCGGTCCCAGGACCAGGACCGCGACCTGCGGACGCTCCCGCTTGATCTTGACCACCGGGTCGAAGATCCCCGGCTCCGCCGGCGTGGCCGTCCCCAGCAGGCACACCTCGGGCGCCCGTGTGATCACCAGCTCCGCCGCCCCCGCGGCCGGCGCCGCCGCGGCCAGCACGCGGTGCCCCCGCAGCTTCAGCGCCGAGGCCAGCGCCTCGGCCAGCAGTCGGTGGTCGTCGACCACCATCAGCCGCACTCCCATCGAGC
>NZ_NGFN01000408.1 GCF_002148965.1 Streptomyces swartbergensis
ACCTCAAGCAATCTTGAGGTCAAGGCGCTCGCACATCGCCCCGACATACCGCACAATCGGCCCGAACCCCCTCTCACCGTCCCCCCGCAAAGGCCCCGATGACGCTCTCCTCCCAGCCGCTCCCCGCGCGTAAGACGCCGTCCGCACGTCCGCAACCCGCCGTTGGCGGGGCATGGGAAGCCTCAGCGGACGTGACAGCGGTACAACTCCCCGAAATCCGCCCGGGACGACTCCCCCGTCGCGTCCCGGTCCGCCGCCTGCGCCAGATCCTGTGTCTGCTTCCGCTTCTGCTGGTCACCGTGGTCGCGGTGCGGCACCGGTCGGTGCTCGCCGAGGGCTTCGCGCATCTGGGCAACGCCGAGTGGCCGTGGCTGCTGGCCGCGGCCGGGGCGACCTGTCTGACCTGGGTCGCCGCCGCCTGTACCCGGCAGGGCGCGGTCGTCGAGCGGCTGCCCCGACGGCGGCTGCTCGCCACGCAGTTCGCGGCGGGCGCGGCCAACCACCTGCTGCCGACCGGGCTGGGCGCGAGCGCGGTCAACCTGCGGTTCATGACGGTGTGCGGGCTGCCGCTCGCCCGCTCCTCGGCGGCTCTCGCGCTGTATCTGCTGGCGGAGAGCGTCGGCCGGGTGGCCCTGCTGGGTGCCCTGCTCGTCGCGTTCCCGGACGCGCTGCGGCTCGGCACGCTGGTTCCTCAGACGGCGTTCGGCCCGCTGCTGGCCGGTGCCGGTGTGGTGCTCGTCATCGCGGTGGCCGTGCTGACCCTGGTCCGGCGGGTGCGCTCTGCCGTGCTGTCCTTCCTGCGGACGGCGCTCGGCGAGGCCCGCTCGGTGCACACCCGCCCGGCCCGGGCCCTGGCCCTGTGGGGCGGGTCCTTCGCCTTCCCCGCGTTGCAGGCGTCCGTACTGGTGCTGGTGGGCCGGGCGATGGGGCTGGACGTGCCGCCCGCGCACATGGCGGTGGCCTACCTGGCGGCGACGGTCGCCGTCGCGCTGGTGCCCACCCCGGGCGGGATCGGCTCGGTGGAGGCGGCGCTGGTCATGGCACTGGTGGCGGCGGGCGGCCCGGCCGCGGTGGCCACGGCCGTGGTGCTGGCCTTCCGGGTCATCACGGTCTGGCTGCCCCTGCTGCCGGGCGCGCTGACCCTGGGCGCGCTGGTACGCCTGAAGGTGATCTGACCGGCCGACAGGCCCGCAGTGCCCTGGCCGGAAGTCCCGGCTCGGCCCGTTCCCCGGTACGAAACCCCGTACGGAATGCGGCAGGATGAACGATCGCGCCGACCCCGGGTCAGGGGTGGTCGGGCGCGACCGGACTTCCCGCAGGACGAACAGGTGACGACGTGACGAAACTTCACATCCGGCCGCCGGCAACGGCGTTCGCCGCAGCTTTTCTCCCCGGAGGTGACAGGTGAACCGGGCGCTCACCGCGGACGACCTGGTCTTCGCCGGCATCGCCCTGGCGTCGGGTTTGCTGGCGGCTTTCGCGCTGCGCATGCTGCTGCGCTGGCTGGGCCGGCACGCCGACCGCACCCGCTGGAGCGGGGACGACGTCATCGTGCACGCGCTGCGGGCCGTGCTGCCGTGGGCCGCGGTGGTGGGCGGCGCGGCGGGCGCGGCGGCGGTGCTGCCCCTGACGAAGACGGTGCAGCACCACACCAACCAGGTGCTGACGGTGCTGCTCATCTTCGTGGCGACGGTGTCGGCGGCGCGGGTGGTGGCCGGCCTGGTGCGCACGGTCACCCAGTCCCGTTCCGGTGTCGCCGGCTCGGCCACGATCTTCGTCAACATCACCCGGATCCTGGTCCTGGCGATCGGCTTCCTGGTGGTGCTCCAGACGCTGGGGATCTCCATAGCCCCGATGCTCACCGCCCTGGGCGTCGGCGGTCTGGCGGTGGCGCTGGCACTTCAGGACACGCTCGCCAACCTCTTCGCGGGCATCCACATCCTCGCCTCCAAGACCGTCCAGCCCGGTGACTACATCCAGCTCAGCAGCGGTGAGGAGGGCTACGTCGAGGACATCAACTGGCGGCAGACGACGATCCGCAACCTGTCCAACAACCTCGTCGTGCTCCCCAACGGCCAGCTCGCGCAGGCGAACATGACCAACTTCATGCGCCCCGAGCAGCAACTGACCATCCTGGTCCAGGTCGGGGTGGCCTACGACAGCGACCTGGAGCACGTGGAGCGGGTGACCAACGAGGTCATCGCCGAGACGATGACCGAGGTCGAGGGCGCCGTTCCGGACCACGAGCCGATCATCCGGTTCCACACCTTCGGCGACTCGCGCATCGGCTTCACGGTCATCCTGGGCGTCGGCGAGTTCAGCGACCAGTACCGGATCAAGCACGAGTTCATCAAGCGCCTGCACAAGCGCTACCGCACGGAGGGCATCCGCATCCCCGCCCCGGCCCGGACGGTGGCGCTCCAGCAGGGCGGGGTCGTCATCCCGCAGCAGCGCACGGGCGAGATCGAGCCGAACGAGATGTCCTCGGCCCGGTTCGACTGAGGCCTCACAGGGGCCGCTGCGGTGCTCTCGATCAGGTGATCGGCCACCGTGGCCTGCACCACCCGGGGGGCCATGAGCGAGCGGGACGGGTACGCGTACGCGATCCGCTCGCCGATCGGCCGCCGGTCGCCGGTCGCCGGTCGCCGGTCGCCGGTTGCTTTCGAGCCGGCCGCCACGACGTGCGGCAGCCCGCGCGATTCCGACCTGGGCGTTCGCGGGAAGCTGACGAGCGGGCGAGACGGCCGGCCGGCGCGGCTGAGGCCGAGAAGCCGATGCCGCCCGGAGCGGCGGCCCTTCCGCCGGAGCCGTCGCCGCGCCGACCAGGGCAGTCGCGGGGCCGCCACCCGCCCCACTGTCTCCCCGGCCCGGGCTCCGGGGCGATCGGTGGCGCGAAACTGGGCGTGGACCCCTGTCGAGACGAGGTCGGTCACGAGATATCTTGATGTCGAGCAATGTTGCAGACGTGGAGCGGAGCACCCGGTGACTGACTCGACCATCATCTATACGCACACTGACGAGGCCCCGGCCCTGGCAACGTATTCCTTCCTGCCGGTGGTCCAGGCGTACGCCTCGCAGGCGGGTGTCGCCGTCGAAACCCGCGACATCTCGCTGGCCGGGCGCATCATCGCCCTGTTCCCGGAGTACCTGACCGAGGACCAGCGCATCCCGGACGCCCTCGCGGAGCTCGGCCAGCTGGCCAAGACGCCCGCCGCCAACATCATCAAGCTGCCGAACATCTCGGCGTCGATCCCGCAGCTCAAGGCCGCGATCGCCGAGCTCCAGGGCCAGGGCTACGCGCTGCCGGACTACCCGGACGACCCGAAGACCGACGAGGAGCGCGAGATCCGCGCCCGCTACGACAAGGTCAAGGGCTCCGCCGTGAACCCGGTCCTGCGTGAGGGCAACTCGGACCGCCGTGCCCCCGCGTCGGTCAAGAACTACGCCAAGTCCCACCCGCACCGCATGGGCGCCTGGTCCGCCGAGTCCAAGACGGACGTGGCGACCATGGGCCAGAACGACTTCCGCTCCACCGAGAAGTCCGTGGTGATCGCCGAGGACGGCGCACTGCGCATCGAGCTCGTCGGCGACGACGGCACCACCACCGTGCTGCGCGAGTCCGTACCCGTCCAGCAGGGCGAGGTCGTCGACGCCTCCGTGATGCGGGTCGCCGCGCTGCGCGAGTTCCTGACCGAGCAGGTCGCCAAGGCCAAGGCCGAGGGCGTGCTGTTCTCGGTGCACCTGAAGGCGACGATGATGAAGGTCTCCGACCCGATCGTCTTCGGCCACGTGGTGCGCGCCTTCTTCCCGAAGACGTTCGCGAAGTACGGCGACAAGCTCGCCGCGGCCGGCCTGACCCCCAACGACGGTCTGGGCGGCATCTACAAGGGCCTGGACTCTCTGCCCGAGGGCGCCGAGATCAAGGCCTCCTTCGACGCCGAGCTCACCGAGGGCCCGGACCTGGCGATGGTCGACTCCGACAAGGGCATCACCAACCTGCACGTGCCCTCCGACGTCATCATCGACGCCTCCATGCCGGCCATGATCCGCACCTCCGGCCACATGTGGGGCCCGGACGGGCAGGAGCACGACGCCCTGGCGGTCATCCCGGACTCCTCCTACGCCGGCGTCTACCAGGCCGTGATCGAGGACTGCAAGGCCAACGGCGCCTTCGACCCGTCCACCATGGGCACGGTGCCGAACGTCGGCCTCATGGCGCAGAAGGCCGAGGAGTACGGCAGCCACGACAAGACCTTCGAGATCGCCACCACGGGCACGGTCCGCCTGGTCGACCAGAACGGCACCGCGCTCATCGAGCAGTCCGTCTCGGCCGGTGACATCTTCCGCGCCTGCCAGACCAAGGACGCGCCGATCAGGGACTGGGTGAAGCTGGCCGTCACCCGCGCCCGCGCCACCGGCGACCCGGCGGTGTTCTGGCTGGACGAGACCCGCGCGCACGACGCCAACCTGATCGCCAAGGTCAAGCAGTACCTGCCGGAGCACGACACCGAGGGCCTGGACATCCGGATCCTGAACCCGGTCGAGGCCACGAAGCTGTCGGTGGAGCGCATCCGGCGCGGCGAGAACACCATCTCCGTCACCGGCAACGTGCTGCGCGACTACCTGACCGACCTGTTCCCGATCCTGGAGCTGGGCACCAGCGCCAAGATGCTGTCGGTCGTCCCGCTGATGGCGGGCGGCGGCCTCTTCGAGACGGGTGCGGGCGGCTCGGCGCCGAAGCACGTGCAGCAGTTGGTCAAGGAGAACTACCTGCGCTGGGACTCCCTGGGCGAGTTCTTCGCCCTGGTGCCGTCCTTCGAGCAGTTCGCGAAGGTGACGGGCAACGCCCGCGCCCAGGTCCTGGCCGACACCCTCGACCGCGCCACGGCGACCTTCCTCAACGAGGACAAGTCCCCGACCCGGCGCGTCGGCGGCATCGACAACCGCGGCAGCCACTTCTACCTGTCCCTGTACTGGGCGCAGGAGCTGGCCCGGCAGACCGACGACGCGGACCTGGCGAAGGCCTTCGGCCCGATCGCCGAGACGCTGGCCGCGAACGAGCAGAAGATCGTCGACGAGCTGAACGCCGTCCAGGGCAAGCCGGTCGACATCGGCGGCTACTACCAGCCCGACCCGGCGAAGGCCGCTGAGGTCATGCGCCCGTCCGCCACGTGGAACGAGGCGCTGGCGTCCCTGAGCTGACGTCCGGGGCCCCTCGGTCCCTCCGCTCCGCCCCGGCCGGCGCACCGCCCGGCCGGGGCGGAGTTATGTTCGAAGAGGCGGGGTTTCGAGCGGAGCCCCTGACAACGTCCTGTGGAGCCGCCGCGTGACCGACGACCCCCACTCCTTCGACGTCCTGCCCGGCGCCGGGCACTCCCCCGTGATCCTGCATGTCCCGCACTCGGCACGGGAGATACCGCCGTCCGTGCGGGCGGACATCGTGCTGGGCGACGACGAGCTCGCGCGGGAGCTGGACCACATCACCGACGCGCACACGGCGGAGATCGCCGAGGCGGCGGCCGGGGCGGCCGGCGTCGTCCCGTGGCGGTTCGTCAACCGGCTGTCGCGGCTGGTCGTCGACCCCGAGCGCTTCCCCGACGAGCGGGAGGAGATGCGGGCCGTCGGAATGGGCGCGGTCTATACCCGGACCACGCACGGCGCCGTGCTGCGGTCCGGGGACGTCGAGGCCGGGCCGCTCGTCCAGCGGTACTTCCTGCCGTACGCACGGGCGATGACGCAGGCCGTGGCGGACCGGCTGGCCGCCACCGGGCGGGCCGTGATCATCGACGTGCACTCCTATCCCCGCGCCCGGCTGCCGTACGAGCTGCACGGGGAGGGGCCCCGGCCGCCGGTGTGTCTCGGCACCGACTCCTTCCACACCTCTCCCGGGCTACTGGACGCCGCGCGGCGGGCTTTCGGGGAGACGGAGCTCGACAGCCCCTTCAGGGGGGCCTACGTGCCGCTGGAGTTCTACGGGACCGACCCGCGGGTCGAGGCCCTCATGGTGGAGATCCGCCGGGACACCTACATGACCGAGCCGGGCGGCCTTGCCGGTCCCGGTCTCGGGCGGCTCGCCGCCGCGCTGGCCCGCTTGGTCGACGCCGTGTCCGGCTGACCGTTGCCGCAGACCTTGCTGGACGGCTGCCGGGACCGCGGCCAGCCGTCCCACGCGTGTGCCCTCCGCCGGCCCCTCAAGCCCGCAGCCACTCCGTCACCACCACGTCCCCGCCGGTCCGCAGCCGCAGGGCGAAGGGCCCCGACGGCGGTGCGTCGGCGGTGAAGCGGCCGAGGTCGTCGGACGTGAGCGAGGGGCCGGGGCGTGGTCCGGTCAGGACCTCGATCCTGGCCGGCTGGGGCGGCAGCACCTGGCCCATCAGCCCGTGCGGGGTGACCTCGACGTCGACGGTCACCTCGCCCGCCTGGAAGGTCAGCATCCGGGGCGGGTCGCCGGCTCCCCGGACCGGGAGGGCGTCGACCAGCGAGTCGAAGGTGAGCTCCGCGACGCGGGCGTCCAGGTCGTGCAGTGCGTAGGCGTCGACGACGAGCTGCTGGAGCTCCGCCGGCACGGGGTCCAGGACGGCGGCGGCCTGCCGGAGTTTCTCCTCCAGCAGCCCGGCGTCGAACTCCTGGTCGTCCCAGCCGTCCTCGTCGAACACGTCGTCGTTCATGTCGCTCATATCGCCCCCCGCGCTTCGAGCCGGGCCCGCAGGCGCCGCAGACAGCGCTGGCGCAGCGGCCCGATGCTGCCCACCGCGATCCCGAGCGCGGCGGACACGTCCTGGTAGCTGGGCGGCGGCGTGGCCATCAGCACCCGCAGCAACTGCCGGCACCGCTCGCCCAGTTCCTCGAACTCCTGCCACAACCGCCGTACCCGTTCGCTCTGGGCGGCGGCCTCCTCGGAGTCGAGCAGTGACTGTTCCGGCGTGCCGTCCTCGCTGGCCCGGTCCAGGAGCTGCGGATCGTCCGTCAGGGTCAGTCGTTGCGAGCTCCGGATGACTTTCAGGCACTCGTGGCGCGCGGTGCTCGCCAGCCACGCGCCCGCCTTGCCGGGTTCCCGGATCCGCCCGAGGTGCTGGGCGAAGCGGAACCAGGCGGTCTGGTAGACCTCGTGAGCGTCCGCGTCGGACAGCCGGTGGGCCCGGACCACGGACCACACCAGGGGGCTCAGCCCTTCCACGAGCGCCTTCCAGGCCCCCGCGTCACCGTCGGCGGCGGCCTGGACGAGCGCGCCGGCATCAGTACGGTCCACGGCAGCCCCACCCCTCGAGTACGGCACGTCATCGTAC
>NZ_NGFN01000409.1 GCF_002148965.1 Streptomyces swartbergensis
GGCCGCCCAGCGCGCCGCCGACGACGCCCGCCGCACCGCCCGTGCCCTGCGCGCCGAGCGCTCCGAAATCGCGGGCGCCCCCGACGACGTACCCGAGGACGACGCCCAGACCCCTAAGGCCTCCCTGCCCGCCCTCCGCGAGGCCTACCGCGCGGCGTCACAGCTGTACGAGAAGGTCGGCGTCGGCGCCGACCTGCGGGCCGAGCAGGCCCGTGCCGAGAGCGACGAGAGCGCGGCCCGCGCGGAGCTGGACCGGCTGAGCAACAAGGTCCGTACGCGCGCCGAACAGCTCCTCGAATCCCCCGACGGCTCCGACGGCCCAAGCCGCCAGGCCGCCGCAGCCCGTGCCGAGGAGCTGGTGCAGCTCCTGGAGACCCGCATGTCGAGCGCGAGCGAGCAGCTCGGGCGGCTGCGCGGCGAGGCCGAACGGCACGCGCCCGAGGACGGCGAGGCCCACACCGACCTCCCCGAGGAGCTCCAGCCGCGCGACGCGGAGCACGCGCAGACCCTGCTGCGCACCGCCACGGCAGAACTCGCCTCCCACACCGAGGCGCTGAACCAGGCACGCGAGGCGCACGCCGAGCTCCTCGACGCCCACCGCGCCGCCGAGGACGCGGCGAGCGGCTTCGACGAGATCGCCGCCATGCTCCGCGACCTGCTGCGCGAGCACACCACGGAGGAGGAGCAGGAGGAGACCGAGCCGTACCCCGGCAGCCCGGAGGAGGCACGGCAGGCCGCCGCCGAGGCCCGCCGCTCCCTGCGCGGCTGCGCCGCCGACCTGTCCGCCGCCGAGGCCGCCGTCCGCGAGGCCAGTGACATCCTCGTCCGGCACGCCAACTCCACGCGCTACGAGCAGGTCCGCACCCCGGCACGGCAGCAGATCCGCGAACTGCCCGCCTCCGCGCTGCCCGAACACGCCCAGAAGTGGGCGGACGCCTTCGCACCCCGGCTCCGGGTCCTGACGGACGAGCTGGAGCAGCTGGAGCGCAACCGCGACTCGATCGTGGACCGGCTGCGCGGCCTGGTCGAGTCGGCCCTGGCCACCCTGCGCTCCGCCCAGCGGCTCTCCCGCCTGCCGGAGGGCCTCGGCGAGTGGTCGGGACAGGAGTTCCTCCGCATCCGCTTCGAGGAGCCCGACCAGGCCACGCTCACCGAGCGGCTGGGCGAGGTCATCGACGAGGCGACCCGGGCCGCCGTCAAGAAGAACTCCGACATGCGACGGGACGGCATGTCCCTGCTGCTGCGGGGCGTCGCCGCGGCCCTCCAGCCCAAGGGCGTCGCCGTCGAGATCCTCAAGCCCGACGCGGTGCTGCGCGCCGAGCGCGTCCCCGTCGGGCAGATGGGCGACGTCTTCTCCGGCGGCCAGCTCCTCACCGCCGCGATCGCCCTGTACTGCACGATGGCCGCGCTGCGCTCGAACGACCGGGGCCGCGACAAGCACCGGCACGCCGGCACGCTGTTCCTCGACAACCCCATCGGCCGCGCCAACGCCACGTACCTGCTGGAACTCCAGCGGGCGGTGTCGGATGCCCTGGGCGTCCAGCTCCTCTACACCACCGGCCTGTTCGACACCACCGCGCTGGCCGAGTTCCCCCTGGTCATCCGCATGCGCAACGACGCCGACCTGAGGGCGGGCCTCAAGTACATCAGCGTCGAGGAACACCTCCGCCTGGGGCTGCCGCAGCAGCCCCAGGCGGGGGAGGCGGTACACAGCGAGATCACGGCCACCAGGATGTACAAACGCCCCCCGTCCACGACGCCTTAAGGGGCGAGAGACTGCGGGACCGGCCGCGCCGCCCACGCCGGTCCCGCAGCCGCCGCACGTCGTCGCTGACATCGCTCGGGCCGCCTCCATCACGCACGCGGGGACGGAGGGTCCTCGGACAGCCGGGCCGCCACCACGTTGCCCGCGGTGCCGCCGCCTACGACGGAGTCGGACTCATGCGTGTACTCATGGTCCTCCTTCAGTCGGCCGCCGGGGTGGCGACGGGAGCGGTGGCCATGGCGTCCGAGCGGTGCTCGGCGAGCACGCCGGTCTTGTGCCGCTGGACGAACCAGTAGTAGGCGAAGCCGCCGCCCGCGATGACGGCGACGAACAGCACCGCGCCCCAGCGCAGGTACCAGTGGTAGGGAGCCGTGGCGTTGTAGACGGCGGCCCGCGGCCAGATCAGGTTGAGCGTCATGGCCGCGCCCCACAGCACGGCCACGATGTTGACCGGCAGCCCCCAGCGGCCCAGCGAGAACCGGCCCTCACCCGCGGGCTGCCACTTTCCGCGCAGCCGGGCGACCAGCAGCGGCACCGTGACGCCCAGGTAGGCGAGGTAGATCATGATGATGCCGATACTGGTGACGACGGTGAAGATCTGCGGCTGGCGGATGTTGACCACCAGGATCGCCAGCGCGAGGATGCCGATGATCACGGTCGGCAGGACCGGCGTCTGGAAGCGCGGATGGCACTTGGCCAGCTTCGAGGACGCGGGCAGGTTGTTGTCCCGGGCCATCGCGAACGCCAGCCGGACCGCCGCCGTGTGCACCGCCAGCGCGCACACCGTCACGGCGATCAGCACGCACCACAGCATCGCCTTGCCGGCCGTCGGACCCAGCACGTCCAGGACGATGTACTGCAGGCCGTCCGTGGACAGCTTCTCGCCCTTCAGGCTGGAGACGCTCATCAGCGCGAGCAGCAGGATCAGGCCGCCGAGCACGAAGGACGCGACGATCGCCCGGATGATCGCGCGCGGCGCGTTGCGGGTCGGGTTCAGGGACTCCTCGCCGAGCGAGGCGGCGGTGTCGAAGCCGTACATGACGTACGCCGAGGCCAGCGAGGCCACCAGGAAGGCACCGAGGTATCCGGTGCCGTAGCCCGCGCCGGTGCCGTGCGTCTCCATGACGACCTGGGGACCGCGCGTGATGTGGACAGCGAACAGGACGATCAATACGACAGTGGCGATCAACTCGATGAACACGCCCGCCGTGTTGATCCTGGCCATCAACTTGACGCCGAAGGCGTTCACGAGGGTCGTGAACAGGATCAACACCGCGGCCAGGATGACCGCGTTGGTCGCCACGTCGTACCTACCCGTGCCGTCCCCCACGAACTGGAAGAACGACGAGATCTGCGGCAGCGTCAACTGGTAGGCGAGCGCCACGGCCGATATGGACACGATCGAGGCGATCAACATCATCCAGCCGGCGAGCCAGCCCAGATGCGGATTGCCTGTCTTCTTCGACCAGTTGTAGACGGAGCCCGCCACGGGATAGCGGGCGGCGAGCTCCGCGAAGCACAGGGCGACCATGAACTGGCCGGCGAAGACCATCGGCCACGACCACCAGTAGGCGGGGCCGCCGCTGCCGTAGCCGAAGTAGAACAGCTGGAAGGTGCCGGTGAGGATCGAGATGTAGCTGATCCCGGCGGCGAAGGTGTGGAAGTTGCCGAGGGTGCGTTTGAGTTCGGGTCTGTACCCGAACTCGGTGAGTTCGGCGTCGTCCTGGCGGTGCTGGTCTGTGGACTGCGCGGTCGGTCTCATGGGCGGTTCCTCAAGGGCTGTTCACTCAGGGCAGGCTTGATCAGTCGAACCAACCCTGAGGTGCAGGACGGGTGTTGCGCCAGGTGTGCTTCGTCTCGCGGTACTCGCCGAGCCCCGCAGGGCCGATCTCGAGTCCGAAGCCGGACTGCTTTGCGCGGCACCGGCACCGAAGTGGCCGGACTGCGCGGCACCGGCACCGGCGTGGCCGGACTGTGCGGCACCGGCACCGACGTTTGCCGGACTGCGCGGTACCGTCAGYGTCACCGGCGTGGACCTCACCAACGGCCTCACCCTCCCGCGGACATCGTGACCGGCGCCATCGGCGCCGTCCCCGACACCCCCTGGCCGGTCGGTTCGACCCCGCCCCTGCGCGACGGCGTCCTCTGTGACGACGGCCGTGCGACGGCCCCGCCGCAGGTGGTCGCCGTCAGCGACGTCGCCCGCGTCGGCGGCACCCGCGCCGAGCACTGGACGTCCGCCACCCAGCAGCCCTGAGTCGCCGTCCCCAATCTGCTCGCCGGACGTACCGTCGAGACCGCGGTCGTGGTGCCCTACTTCTCGGCCCGGATCCGGTCGCCTCGCCGCGCCCCGCCGTCACTCTTTACGAGTGGGACAACTGCCCAGCCCCGCCCCGTCGGCGTATTCGCTCCTGCGTCCGCTCGGCGGCGCGCGCCTGCCGTCGGGCGCGGCGCCGCTCGCGTCGCAGGGCCCGTGCCGTGCTGCTCGGCATGGACACCACGCCGTTGCGCTGGCTCCAGACCTGACGCGTCACCCACACGTCGAGCGCTCCCCAGGTCGCCACGATCGTGCTGACCACACTGCTGATCACCATGGGGAACGCCAGCCAGGACCCGGCCATCGTGCACAGGAAGGCCACCATGGCCTGAATCAGCGTCAGAGCGATGAGGAGTACCGACCGCACGGCGGCCGTCCGTACCGGATCCGGCAACCGGCGCCGCCGCGCCGGCTCCTCCACCCACAGGGGCCGGTAGTACTGCTGTTCGCGCACGTCACGGCCCTCCTTGTGAGCCGGAACCCCCGCTTCTCGAGCCGTGGTCTCCGCCTCGTCAGCCAGATGGTCGCGATCCGTCGCTGCGGCCTCTTGACGCGCCGTCACTTGCACCCCACCCACCCTGGGCGCTCCGCGCCGCTCCGCCGTGCCCGTCACCGTGTCACTCCCCACCGCCAGCAGACTGCTCGCTCGTATCCGAAGACCCGTGCTCCCCAGTGGCTGCCCGGCTTGCGCTGTTTTACGCCGCCCGGATGCGGGATGCGGCTCCTGTGGCCGATTCCGCCCCCATTTCCCGTAGAGAAGGACGAACAACCCGCCACGAAGATTCCCAGAAACCGAAAAATTTCAGCCAACCGCCCAGGCGGTTCACAGGCCTTGACCCGCGCCGCCACCATCGGTTTCGGGGAGACAACTCCCGCAATGACCGGACAACTCCACATGCCTCGTGGCTGGCGCGGAAGTTCACCTTCCGGACCGGCTTTCGAGTTCCCTGGGCGTCGGTAGTAGGCTCGCGCCGTTTGTTGACGCACATGTGTACCCCCGGTAGCCGGGGGCCCGAGCTGGGGGAGGCCATGCGCTTTCGCGGGAAGTCCATCCGCCGGAAGATCGTGGCGCTGCTTCTCGTGCCGCTGGTGTCCCTGACCGCGATCTGGGCCTTCGCCACGGTGCTCACGGGACGTGAGGCGGGCGATCTGTTCAACGTGTCGTCCGTGGTGGAGAAGATCGGCTACCCCATCGAGGACACCGTCCGTGTCCTCCAGGAGGAACGCCGCCAGACCCTCGTCTACCTCGCCGACCCCCGTGCCTCCGACGGGCTCGCCGCGCTCCGGCGCAGCCGGACGGCCACCGACGAAGCCGTCGGCAGTATTCGCGACAACGCCCGCAACCCGGACGTGCGCGACGCGATGGGCGCGGACACCGACGAGCGGCTGACCGCGGTTCTGGACGCCTTCGAAGGCATCGAGTCGCTGCGCCGCAGTGTCGAGGACGGCACCGTCAACCGCTCCCAGGCCCTCGACCTCTACAACCGGCTGGTCGACCCGTGTTACGTCCTGCTCGCCAACCTCCACGTCGTCGACAACGTGGAACTGGACAAGCAGTACCGCGCCCTGGTCAATCTCGCCCGCGCCCGCGAACTGCTCTCCCGCGAGGACGCCCTCCTCGGCTCCGCCCTGATCGTCGGCAGGATCTCCCACTCCGAAGAGCGCGACATCTCCGACCTCGTGGCCCAGCGCACCCTGATGTACGACACCAGCCTCCCGCTGCTGCCCGTCTCGGAACGCGACCGCTACGAGAGCTTCTGGAAGAACGCCTCCACCGCTCCGCTGCGCGTGGCCGAGGAAGCGGCCGTCTCCTCCACCGACGGAACACCGCGCGGCGTCACCGCCAAGAGCTGGGACAGCGCCGCCGGCAACGTGCTCGACGAACTCGGCACGCTCAACGACCAGGCCAACGACCGCTACCAGAACCGCGTCGAACCCGTGGCCATGGGCGTCATCGCCAAGGCGGTCATCGCCGGTGTACTCGGTCTGGTCGCTCTCCTGGTCTCCCTCTTCCTGTCCGTGCGCGTCGGCCGCACCCTCATCCGCGATCTGCGGCAGCTGCGTCTGGAGGCCCACGAGGCGTCCGGAGTGCGGCTGCCCAGCGTGATGCGCCGGCTGTCGGCGGGCGAGCAGGTCGACGTCGAGACCGAGGTCCCGCGCCTGGAGTACGACAAGAACGAGATGGGCGAGGTCGGCCAGGCCCTCAACACCCTCCAGCGCGCCGCCGTCGAAGCCGCCGTCAAGCAGGCCGAGCTGCGAGCCGGCGTCTCCGAGGTCTTCGTCAACCTCGCGCGCCGCAGCCAGGTTCTGCTCCACAAGCAGCTCACCCTGCTCGACGCCATGGAGCGCCGGACCGAGGACACCGAGGAACTCGCCGACCTGTTCCGCCTCGACCACCTGACCACCCGCATGCGCCGGCACGCCGAGGGACTCGTGATCCTCTCCGGGGCCGCGCCCTCCCGCCAGTGGCGCAAGCCCGTCCAGCTCATGGACGTCGTACGCGCCGCCGTCGCCGAGGTCGAGGACTACGAGCGCATCGAGGTCCGCCGCCTTCCGCGGATCGCCGTCACCGGCCCGGCCGTCGCCGACATCACGCATCTCGTGGCGGAACTGCTGGAGAACGCCACGGTCTTTTCGCCGCCGCACACCGCCGTCCAGGTCCTGGGCGAGCGGGTCGCCAACGGCTTCACCCTGGAGATCCACGACCGCGGCCTCGGCATGGCCGCCGAAGCGCTCCTGGACGCCAACCTCCGGCTCGCCGAGACCCCCGAGTTCGAGCTGTCCGACACCGACCGGCTCGGCCTGTTCGTGGTCAGCCGTCTCGCCCAGCGGCAGAACGTCCGCGTCTCCTTGCAGCCCTCCCCGTACGGTGGCACGACCGCTGTCGTCTTCATCCCGGACGCCCTGCTGACGGACGACGTCCCGGACACGAACGGCATCGGGTTCCGGCTCGACCGCCCCCAGCTGGCCAAGGAGAGCGAGCCGCAGGACAGCCGCCGCGCCGCGCTGTCCCAGGGATCCGCGCAACGGCCCGGCCTGCCGGCCTCCCTCCTGGACGGACCGGTGGAACTGGAGGCTCCCGTCGACCTGGACGCCATCGGCGACTTCCCCGGCGCTCTCGGGGACGAGGACAGCGGACGCGGCGGCCTGTTCCGTCCCCGCCCCTCCCTCACC
>NZ_NGFN01000041.1 GCF_002148965.1 Streptomyces swartbergensis
CGGAGGCGGCGCGTACGGCGGAGGTCAGGCCGCCGGCCACCGCGGCCAGCCGCTCACCGACGACGATCACGGCCCCCTCGGCGCGCAGCGCCTCGGCGGCGAGAGCACCGTCGTCCTCCAGACCGACGTTCCTCGCGAGCGCGTCCAGCCACTCGGTCTCGGTCCCGGGAGCCGCCGGCAGCAGCGTCCCGCCGGCCGTCTCCAGTCCGCGCGTGGCGTGCGTGGCCAGGGAGAACACCTTCTGCCCGTGCTTGCGCCAGGCCTTGCGCAGCCGCAGGAAGACGCCGGGCGCCTCCTCCTCGGCCTCGAAACCGACCAGCAGGACGGCGGGGGCCTTCTCCAGTGCGGTGTACGTGACGCCCGTACCGTCGAGGTCCCGGCCGCGACCGGCGACCTGGGCGGCGAGGAAGTCGGCCTCCTCACCGCTGTGCACGCGCGCGCGGAAGTCGATGTCGTTGGTGTCGAGCGCCACGCGCGCGAACTTGCTGTACGCGTAGGCGTCCTCGATGGTGAGCCGGCCGCCGGTCAGCACGCCGGTGCGGCCCCGGGAGGCCAGCAGCCCCTGGGCCGCGATCTGGAGGGCCTCCGGCCAGGAGGCCGGTTCCAGCTCGCCCTCGGCGTTGCGCACGAGCGGCGTCTGAAGCCGGTCGCGCTGCTGCGCGTACCGGAACGCGAACCGCCCCTTGTCGCAGATCCACTCCTCGTTGACCTCGGGGTCGTGGGCCGCGAGCCGCCGCATGACCTTGCCGCGCCGGTGGTCGGTGCGCGTGGCGCAGCCGCCGGAGCAGTGCTCGCACACCGACGGGGACGAGACGAGGTCGAAGGGGCGGGAGCGGAATCGGTACGCCGCCGAGGTCAGCGCGCCGACCGGGCAGATCTGGATGGTGTTGCCGGAGAAGTACGACTCGAACGGGTCGCCCTCACCGGTGCCGACCTGCTGGAGCGCGCCCCGCTCGATCAACTCGATCATCGGATCGCCCGCGACCTGGTTGGAGAACCGGGTGCAGCGGGCGCACAGCACGCACCGCTCGCGGTCGAGCAGCACCTGAGTGGAGATCGGGACGGGCTTCTCGTAGGTCCGCTTGCGGCCGTCGAAGCGGGACTCGGCGTCGCCGTGCGACATCGCCTGGTTCTGCAGGGGGCACTCGCCGCCCTTGTCGCAGACCGGGCAGTCCAGCGGGTGGTTGATGAGCAGGAGCTCCATCACACCCTTCTGGGCCTTCTCGGCGACCGGCGAGGTGAGGTGGGTCTTGACCACCATCCCGTCGGTGCAGGTGATGGTGCAGGACGCCATGGGCTTGCGCTGGCCCTCGACTTCGACGATGCACTGGCGGCAGGCGCCGGCCGGGTCGAGGAGGGGGTGGTCGCAGAACCGGGGGATCTCGATGCCGAGCTGTTCGGCGGCCCGGATGACCAGGGTGCCCTTGGGCACGCTGATCTCGATGCCGTCGATCGTCAGCGTCACGAGGTCCTCCGGCGGGACCGCCGCTTCTCCCCCGCCTGAGGGAGCGTTGGTGGTCACGGTCATGCGTTCACCTCCGTGCGGTCGGCCCAGGCCGTCGACTTGGCCGGGTCGAAGGGGCATCCCCGGCCCGTGATGTGCTGCTCGTACTCCTCGCGGAAGTACTTGAGCGAGGAGAAGATCGGCGAGGCGGCGCCGTCGCCGAGGGCGCAGAAGGACTTGCCGTTGATGTTGTCGGCGATGTCGTTCAGCTTGTCGAGGTCGGACATCTGTCCCTTGCCGGCCTCGATGTCGCGCAGCAGCTGCACGAGCCAGTACGTCCCTTCGCGGCAGGGCGTGCACTTGCCGCAGGACTCGTGGGCGTAGAACTCGGTCCAGCGCGTCACGGCCCGCACCACGCAGGTCGTCTCGTCGAAGCACTGGAGAGCTTTGGTGCCGAGCATGGAACCCGCGGCGCCCACTCCTTCGTAATCAAGAGGGACGTCGAGATGCTCGTCGGTGAACATCGGGGTCGAGGAGCCGCCCGGCGTCCAGAACTTGAGGCGGTGCCCGGGGCGCATCCCGCCGCTCATGTCGAGGAGCTGGCGGAGCGTGATCCCGAGCGGCGCCTCGTACTGGCCGGGGCTCGCGACATGGCCGGACAGGGAGTAGAGCGTGAAGCCGGGCGACTTCTCACTCCCCATCGACCGAAACCATTCCTTGCCCCGATGCATGATCGCGGGAACCGACGCGATCGACTCGACGTTGTTCACCACAGTCGGGCACGCGTAGAGGCCCGCGACGGCAGGGAAGGGGGGACGAAGCCGCGGTTGGCCCCGGCGGCCTTCGAGCGAGTCCAGCAGTGCGGTCTCCTCACCGCAGATGTACGCGCCCGCGCCCGCGTGCACGGTGATGTCGAGGTCGAGTCCGCTGCCCAGGATGTTCTCGCCGAGGAAGCCCGCCTCGTAGGCCTCGCGCACGGCCGAGTGCAACCGCCGCAGAACTGGGACGACTTCACCACGCAGATAGATGAAGGCATGCGAAGACCTGATGGCGTAACACGCGATGATCATGCCCTCGATGAGGCTGTGCGGGTTCGCGAAGAGGAGCGGGATGTCCTTGCACGTCCCCGGCTCCGACTCGTCGGCGTTGACAACTAGATAGTGCGGCTTTCCATCCCCCTGAGGGATGAACTGCCACTTCATGCCCGTGGGGAATCCCGCGCCACCACGCCCGCGCAGACCGGAGTCCTTGACGTACGCGATCACGTCGTCCGGCGGCATGGCGAGCGCCTTGCGGAGCCCTTCGTAGCCGTCGTGCCGTCGGTAGACGTCCAGCGTCCAGGACCTGTCCTCGTCCCAGAAGGCCGACAGCACGGGTGCGAGCAGCTTCTCTGGGCTCATGTCTTTCAGCTCGGGTGCCAAGGTCATCACTCCCCCTCCTCGGCGGCAGGCCCGGCCGGGTGGGCGGGGTCGGAGGCCGACGTGTCCTGCGGCGCGTCGTGCGAGCTCAAGTGCTCCGTCGGTGACGGCTCGTGCGGCTTGTCGTCCCGGGGTGCCTCGCCGCGCGGATGCACCACGCGCGCGGGAGCGGACTCGCCCTTGGCGAGCTTCAGGCCGATCAGGGAGGCGGGTCCCGCGCTTCCCCCGGACTCGACGGCTCCGTCCCGCTCGTCGGGGAAACCGGCCAGGACCCGGGCGGTCTCCTTGAAGGTGCACATGGGCGCCCCGCGCGTGGGTGTGACCGGCCGTCCCGCGCGCAGGTCGTCGACGAGGCGCTTGGCGCTCGCCGGGGTCTGGTTGTCGAAGAACTCCCAGTTGACCATCACGACCGGCGCGAAGTCGCAGGCCGCGTTGCACTCGATGTGCTCCAGGGTGACCTTGCCGTCGTCGGTGGTCTCGCCGTTGCCGACGCCCAGGTGCTCCTGGAGCTCCTCGAAGATCGCGTCCCCGCCCATGACGGCGCACAGGGTGTTGGTGCACACCCCCACCTGGTAGTCACCGCTCGGCCGGCGGCGGTACATGGTGTAGAAGGTGGCGACCGCGGTGACCTCGGCCGTGGTCAGGCCGAGCATGTCCGCGCAGAACCGCATCCCGGTGCGCGTGACGTGTCCCTCCTCCGCCTGCACGAGGTGCAGCAGCGGCAGGAGGGCGGACCGGGAGTCCGGGTAGCGGGCGATGATCTCGCGCGCGTCGGTCTCCAGACGGGCCCGGACGTCGTCCGGGTAGGCGGGTGCGGGCAGTTCGGGCATGCCCAGGCTGACGCCCCGCTCGGAAGAAGAGGTGGTCACCGGTCGACGCCTCCCATCACGGGGTCGATGGACGCGACGGCGACGATGACGTCGGCGACCTGGCCGCCCTCGCACATCGCCGCCATGGCCTGAAGGTTGGTGAAGGACGGATCGCGGAAGTGGACCCGGTAGGGGCGGGTGCCGCCGTCGGACACGACGTGCACCCCGAGTTCGCCCTTGGGCGACTCGACCGCCGCGTACGTCTGTCCCGGCGGGACGCGGAAGCCCTCGGTGACCAGCTTGAAGTGGTGGATCAGGGCCTCCATGGAGGTGCCCATGATCTTCTTGATGTGGTCGAGGGAGTTGCCGAGGCCGTCGGGCCCCAGGGCGAGCTGGGCCGGCCAGGCGATCTTCTTGTCGGCGACCATGACCGGGCCGGGCTGGAGCCGGTCCAGGCACTGCTCGACGATCCTCAGCGACTGGCGCATCTCCTCCAGCCGGATGAGGAAGCGGCCATAGGCGTCGCAGGTGTCGGCGGTCGGGATGTCGAAGTCGTACGTCTCGTAGCCGCAGTAGGGCTGCGCCTTGCGCAGGTCGTGCGGCAGGCCCGTGGAGCGCAGGATCGGACCCGTCGCGCCGAGGGCCATGCAGCCGGCCAGGTCGAGATAGCCGATGTCCTGCATGCGGGCCTTGAAGATGGGGTTCCCGGTGGCGAGCTTGTCGTACTCCGGGAGGTTCTTCTTCATCTTCTTCACGAACTCGCGGATCTGGTCCACCGCGCCGGGCGGCAGGTCCTGGGCGAGTCCGCCGGGGCGGATGTACGCGTGGTTCATCCGCAGACCGGTGATCAGCTCGTAGATATCGAGAATGAGTTCACGATCACGGAATCCGTAGATCATGATCGTGGTGGCGCCGAGCTCCATGCCGCCGGTGGCGATGCACACCAGGTGCGACGAGAGCCGGTTCAGCTCCATCAGGAGCACGCGGATGATCGAGGCGCGGTCCGGGATCTGGTCCTCGATGCCGAGGAGCTTCTCGACGCCGAGGCAGTACGCCGTCTCGTTGAAGAACGGCGTCAGGTAGTCCATGCGCGTCACGAACGTGGTGCCCTGCGTCCACGTCCGGTACTCGAGGTTCTTCTCGATGCCGGTGTGCAGGTAGCCGATGCCGCAGCGGGCCTCGGTGACGGTCTCGCCGTCGATCTCCAGGATCAGGCGGAGCACGCCGTGCGTGGACGGGTGCTGCGGGCCCATGTTGACGACGATGCGCTCGTCGTCGGCGCGGGCCGCGGACTGGACGACCTCGTCCCAGTCGCCACCGGTGACCGTGTAGACGGTGCCCTCGGTGGTCTCGCGCGCCGCGGCGGCCGCGGCGGCGGCGTCGGATGCGTGCGACGTGCTCATGAGTACGACCTCCGCTGGTCCGGAGCCGGGATCTGGGCGCCCTTGTACTCGACGGGGATGCCGCCGAGGGGGTAGTCCTTGCGCTGCGGGAAGCCCTGCCAGTCGTCCGGCATCATGATCCGCGTCAGGGCAGGGTGGCCGTCGAAGACGATGCCGAAGAAGTCGTACGTCTCGCGCTCGTGCCAGTCGTTCGTCGGATAGACGGAGAACAGCGACGGGATGTGCGGGTCGCTGTCGGGGCAGCTGACCTCCAGGCGGATCACCCGGTTGTGGGTGATCGAGCGCAGGTGGTAGACGGCGTGCAGCTCGCGGCCCTTGTCGTTCGGGTAGTGGACGCCGCTGACGCCCGTGCACAGCTCGAAGCGCAGGGCCGGGTCGTCGCGCAGGGTGCGGGCGACCTTGACCAGGTGCTCGCGCTCGATGTGGAAGGTCAGCTCGTCGCGGTCGACGACCGTCTTCTCGATGGCGTTGCCGGGGAGCAGTCCCTGCTCCTCCAGGGCGCCCTCCAGCTCGTCGGCGACCTCGTCGAACCAACCGCCGTAGGGGCGGGTCGCCGGTCCCGGGAGGCGGACCGAGCGGACCAGGCCGCCGTAGCCGGAGGTGTCGCCGCCGTTGTTCGCGCCGAACATGCCGCGCTGGACGCGGATCTCCTCGCCGCCCTGGCCGCGCTGGCCCGGGAGGTTCGACGCGCTGAGGTCCTTCTCGGGGTTGACCCCGTTGTCGTTCGCGTCGCTCACCGCAGCAGCCCCTTCATCTCGATCGTGGGCAGGGCCTTGAGCGCCGCCTCCTCCGCCTCGCGGGCCGCCTCCTCGGCGTTCACGCCGAGCTTGGAGCTCTGGATCTTCTGGTGGAGCTTGAGGATGGCGTCCATCAGCATCTCCGGCCGTGGCGGGCAGCCGGGGAGATAGATGTCGACCGGCACGATGTGGTCGACGCCCTGGACGATGGCGTAGTTGTTGAACATGCCGCCGGAGGAGGCGCAGACCCCCATGGAGATCACCCACTTGGGGTTCGGCATCTGGTCGTAGACCTGCCGCAGCACCGGCGCCATCTTCTGGCTCACCCGGCCGGCCACGATCATCAGGTCCGCCTGGCGCGGAGAGCCCCGGAAGACCTCCATGCCGAAGCGCGCCAGGTCGTAGCGGCCGGCGCCGGTGGTCATCATCTCGATGGCACAGCAGGCGAGGCCGAACGTGGCGGGGAAGACGGACGACTTGCGCACCCAGCCCGCGGCCTGCTCGACGGTGGTCAGCAGGAAGCCGCTCGGCAGCTTTTCTTCGAGTCCCATGACGTGTGGCCCCTCAGTCCCATTCCAGGCCGCCGCGCCGCCATACGTACGCGTACGCGACGAAGACGGTGAGCACGAAGAGCAGCATCTCCACGAGCCCGAAGATCCCCAGGGCGTCGAAGGTGACGGCCCAGGGGTAGAGGAAGACGATCTCGATATCGAAAATGATGAAGAGCATCGCCGTCAGGTAGTACTTGATCGGGAAGCGCCCGCCGCCGGCCGGCGTGGGGGTCGGCTCGATACCGCACTCGTAGGCCTCGAGCTTGGCGCGGTTGTACCGCTTGGGCCCGATCAACGTGGCCATGACCACGGAGAAGATCGCAAAGCCTGCCCCGAGGGCTCCCAGTACGAGGATGGGCGCATAAGCGTTCACCGCTCCTCGCTCCTCTCAGTCGGCACTGACTGCTGGCGGTTTGCGTCGGGCTCACATCCGCCCCACCGGTCCCTCGAACCCCGCCTGCCCCGGCGAAGATCGGGAACATGTGAAGCAGGTCACAAGCCCAACCGCGTGCATCTTATGCCCGACCCTCTGTGATCTGCGACACGGGGTATTGCACAAGCTTTGTGATCTCCACCACCTGACGATCGATCATGAAGTCGGATGAGCGGTGATCTTCACACCCGAAGCGTCCGAGTGATCACCAGAGGTGACATTTTGGCTCGTCAGCGCAGGCCAGAGGGAGGCGTCTCAATATCAAGAAGGTTCCCTTGCATGCAAATTCGCGATGGACTGGATCTCTTGATAGAGGCGCGTTCACACATCGGAGGGCGCGTGAGATGGGGTGTGGACGCGTGCATCCGTTCACGATCTTCGCGAGGCCGTGATCCGGTCGTGATCTTCGGCGCCGGACGCGCCCGCCGAGGCAACCGTTCCGTGACCTCCGTCACACAGATGAGAGGCTCATGAGAACGGGGCTTGGCCAATCAACCCAACCGGTGGTAGGCGCGGGGCAATTCGGGCGTATTGATCAAAGACCGTGATCGCAGGCCGGTCACGGTGAGCCCGCAATGTCCGTTACGGCGTCAATAAAGGGCCTCGTGCGGGGGTTTTGGGGGCCCGATTGAACAACTGTGGCGCAGCACACGTTTCTTGAAGATATGAAGGAGCCCCTGGTACCGGTTGTTCCCATGTCCCACACCGCTCACATACGCAGCCACCGGAAACCCCGCCGCAGCGCGACCTCTTCGATCGCCCTGCGTGCCGGAGTTGCCGGTGGCGTTCTCAGCATGGCAGCGGCGGGTGCCTCGGCCTCGGCGAACGCCGCCGAGCCGGTCACCCAGACCATCGAACTGCCCACCCTGACGGCCGACCTGTCCGCCCAGGTCGCCCAGTCCGCTGCCGCCACCCAGCAGGCGGCCGCGAACTACGAACTGCGCGCCGAGCGTGACGCAGCCGCCGCCAAGGCCGCCGCCGAGGCCAAGAAGGACCTCGTCGAGGCGAAGAAGAAGGCGGAGGCCAAGAAGAAGGCCGCCGAGGCCGCCCGCAAGGCCGCCGCCGAGCGCGCCGCGCGCAACGCCGAGCGCGCCACGCTCACCGCCTCTGCGTCCTCTGCGTCCACGTCCGCGTCCGCCTCCACGTCGGTGTCGGCGCCCGCCAGCGGGAGCGTCGCGACCGTCATCGCCTTCCTGAAGGCCCAGGTGGGCGACGCCTACGTCATGGGCGCCACCGGTCCCAACGCCTGGGACTGCTCCTCCCTCGTGCAGGCCGCGTACAAGCAGGTTGGTGTGGACCTGCCGCGCGTCTCGCAGGACCAGTCGATGGCCGGCACGGACGTCCCGCTGTCCGACATCCAGGTCGGCGACATCCTCTACTGGGGTGGCAAGGGCTCCGCGTACCACGTCGGTGTCTACATCGGAGACGGCCAGTACCTGGACGCGGCCAACCCGTCCAAGGGCGTCGTCATCCAGGACCTGTCGGGCTACCCGGCGTCGGGCGCGGTGCGCGTCCTCTGATGCCGCGCTTGCACTGAATTCACGCATAACGGGCCCGAGGGCCGTTGCCGCTCGGGGCAACGGCCCTCCCGGACGTTCAGAACACCCCGGACCGTCCAGAACACCCCCGGTGTGCCCTCAAGGCCCTCCAGGGCCCCTCAGGGCGCCTGTCCGAGGTCGAAGGTGCTCGGCAGTCCCGGCCGGTACCGCAGTTCGTCCACGCGCTTCAGGGGCTCCAGCTCCCGTGGCCGGCGCAGCTCCCGGACCCGGCAGCGCTCTGCGTCCGAATTGCCCCACTCCGGCAGGACATTGACGGCGTGCCGCGCGGACTCGTTGGCGCCCTCCATCGAGGCGGGGTCGACGTCGGTGCGGACGCAGTCGCCCGCGAGGAAGAAATTCGGCACCTTCGTGCGGGCGGTCGGGCGGTCGGGCGGTTGGGCGGTTGGACGGTACCCAGAGGTCGGCGACGACCTCCTCCCTCGTGCACTCCTTGGCCGTCTTGCCGTACAGGATGCCGGGCTTGCCCCATTCCGGGATGATCGCGAAGAGACAGTCGCGGGCCCGGCCGTCGCCGTAGTCGCGCGAGAAGTCCCGTACGTCCCAGAACTGGGCCTGGCCGATGGCCGTCACCGACCAGGGCGAGCCGAGGCAGTCGACGGGCCGTGCACGACCGGGGTGGGGGTACGCAGGTAGAACATCACGCCGGTCATCCAGTCGGTCGGGAGCGCGTCGCACCGGGCACCCGCGGCTCGCGCCCGAGAGACCTCGCCGCGCTGATCGACGACATGTTCCTGAGGATGTACCTCGCGGACGGCGCCGGACTCGCGGCGAACCAGGTCGGGGTCGGTCTGAGGGCCGGCTCTCCCGGCGGGAGCGGAAGGACGCGCTGCGGCAGATGGCGGACCGGCGCGAGGGGTGTTCGCGCGCCGGGCCGCCGACATCGCGACCCTGAGCGGCTGACCGGGCCTTCGGCGCCGAAGGCCCGAGCGCCTGGTCAGGCCTTCGGCGCGACCTTGCTCAGGCCGTTGATGATGCGGTCCATCGCGTCGCCCCCGGTCGGGTCGGTGAGGTTCGCGAGGAGCTTCAGCGTGAACTTCATCAGCAGCGGGTGCGTGAGGCCGCGCTGGGCCGCGATCTGCATGACCTTAGGGTTGCCGATGAGCTTCACGAAGCCCCGGCCGAGCGTGTAGTAGCCGCCGTAGGTGTCCTTGAGGACGCGCGGGTAGCGCTGGAGGGCCAGTTCGCGCCCCGCGGGGGTCGAGCGGGCGTGGGCCTGGACGATGACGTCGGCGGCGATCTGGCCGGACTCCATGGCGTAGGCGATGCCCTCGCCGTTGAAGGGGTTCACCAGGCCGCCGGCGTCGCCCACCAGCAACAGCCCCTTGGTGTAGTGGGGCTGGCGGTTGAAGGCCATGGGGAGGGCGGCGCCGCGGATGGGCCCGGTCATGTTGTCGGGGGTGTAGCCCCAGTCCTCCGGCATGGACGCGCACCAGGCCTTCAGGACCTCGCGCCAGTCCAGCTCCTTGAAGGACTCGGAGGTGTTGAGCACGCCCAAGCCGACGTTCGAGGTGCCGTCGCCCATGCCGAAGATCCAGCCGTAGCCGGGCAGGAGACGGTCCTGCGCGCCGCGGCGGTCCCACAGCTCCAGCCAGGACTCCAGGTAGTCGTCCTCGTGGCGCGGGCTCGTGAAGTACGTCCGCACGGCCACGCCCATCGGGCGGTCCTCGCGGCGGTGCAGGCCCATCGCGAGGGACAGGCGCGTGGAGTTGCCGTCGGCGGCCACGACGAGCGGGGCGTGGAAGGTGACCTCGCGCTTCTCCTCGCCGAGCTTGGCGTGCACGCCGGTGATACGGCCTGTGCGGTCGTCCAGGATCGGCGCGCCGACGTTGCAGCGCTCGAACAGCCGGGCGCCCGCCTTCTGGGCCTGCTGGGCGAGCTGCTCGTCGAAGTCGTCACGCTTGCGGACGAGGCCGTAGTCGGGGAAGGAGGCGAGATCCGGCCAGTCGAGCTGGAGCCGCACCCCGCCGCCGATGATCCTCAGGCCCTTGTTGCGCAGCCAGCCGGCCTCTTCCGAGATGTCGATGCCCATCGCCACCAGCTGTTTGACGGCGCGTGGGGTGAGACCGTCGCCGCAGACCTTCTCGCGCGGGAACTCGGTCTTCTCCAGCAGAAGGACGTCGAGTCCCGCCTTGGCGAGGTGGTAGGCGGTCGTGGAGCCGGCCGGCCCCGCGCCCACGACGATCACATCGGCGGTGTTCTCGGAGAGCGGCTCGGTCACGACGGTCACGGCGGGATCTCCCCAAGTTCGAAATCTGCGTGCCGACCGGCACAGGACATGGGCAGTCTATGCAGCGGCATTCATCACCGGCTGAAGGGCTGCCTCCATGAACCGAGCTCTCCCCGCCGTGCGGCTCCGCGTCCCCACCCACGAGGACGCTTTCGCCTGGCACCGGCTCTTCGACGACCCGGACGTCATGGAGTTCCACGGCGGCAGCTCCGCCGAGCTGTCGGTCTACGAGGAGCTCACCGCTCGCCAGCGCCGGCATGACGCAGAGCTCGGCTTCTGCCTGTGGACCGTGCTCGACGAGTCCGGGCAGGTCATCGGCTTCACGGGCGCCCAGCCCTGGGAGCGGGGCTGGGGACCGGCGGGCCAGATCGAGATCGGCTGGCGGCTCGGCCGGGAGCACTGGGGCAAGGGCTATGTCACCGCGGCCGCGCGGCAGACGCTGGAGCGGACGCGGGCGGCCGGCGTACCTGGTGTGGTGGCGATGGTCGACGCCCGCAACACCCGGTCCATCGCGGTCGCGCGGCGGCTGGGGATGCGCCTCGCCGAGACCTTCACGACTCCGGCCTCGGAGCGGTCGGGCCACTGCTACCGGCTCGACCTCCGGCCACCGTCCGTTGACGCTGCGTAGTCGACTGTCACAGAAAGACATCTGTCGCTTCCGGCCGGTGCGGAGCGGGAGTTACCCTGCCTGTACCGCTGGGGGTGACATCTGTGCACATATCCCGCAAAACACCCGAAGTGCGTGTACCGCGTCTGGTGGGCCTGATGGCTGTGGACGCGCGGGAGACGGCCCGGGCGCGGGGCCTGCTCCTCAACGCACCGGACCGGCCCGACTTCCATCTCGCCGTCGTCGACTACGTCGTACGCCAGTATCCGCAGCCCGGTGCCGAGGTGCCGCGGGAGTCGATGGTCTACGTGTGGTTCGACTTCGGCCCCGGTGAGGGCGGCGGGGGCGTGCACGAGCCGCGGATCCCGAGGCCGCCCAGGGGCGGTCTCCAGCGGGAGCTGGACGAGCCCGGCGACCCGTACATGGTCCTCAGCTCCCCTTAGCGCCTTGCGGTCAGCTCTTCTTGAAGCCCCGGTGCAGGGCGACGATCCCGCCGCTCAGGTTGCGCCAGGCCACCCGCGACCAGCCGGCCTTGCCCAGCCGCTCGGCCAGCGCGGGCTGGTCGGGCCAGGCGCGGATGGACTCGGCGAGGTAGACGTAGGCGTCGGGGCTGGAGGATACGGCCCGCGCCACCGGCGGCAGGGCGCGCATCAGGTACTCGGTGTAGACGGTGCGCAGCGGCGCCCAGGTGGGATGCGAGAACTCGCAGATCACGACCCGTCCGCCGGGCCGGGTCACCCGGTACATCTCCCGCAGGGCGGCGTCCGTGTCCTGCACGTTGCGCAGCCCGAAGGAGATGGTGACCGCGTCGAAGGTGTCGTCCTTGAAGGGGAGCCGCGTCGCGTCACCGGCGGTGTAGGGCAGCCAGGGCTGCCGCTGCTTGCCGACCCGGAGCATGCCCTGGGAGAAGTCGCACGGGACGACGTAGGCGCCGGTGCGGGCGAAGGGCAGCGAGGACGTGCCCGTGCCCGCAGCCAGGTCGAGGACCTTCTGCGCGGGGCGCGCGTCGACCGCCTTGGCGACCTCTTTGCGCCATCGCCGGTCCTGGCCGAGGGACAGCACGTCGTTGGTCAGGTCGTACCGTTCCGCCACGTCGTCGAACATCGAGGCGACTTCGTGCGGCTGCTTGTCCAGGGATGCGCGGGTCACGGGCCCATTGTTGCAGTACGCCCGCCCGGGAGAAGCCGCGGCTTCCGCCGTGACACGGCGTTCCATGCCTCGGGAGACGTTCGCTGCCGGGGAGCGTATGTGGTGTGTGTACCCCTGAGGTCTCATGAGAACGGGAGCACACGCCATGTGGAGTTACCGGAAGCCGGCGACGGTCGGACTGGGCTGTCTGATCGCCATGGTCACGACGGCGTGCTCCGACCAGGGCGAGGCGGCACGCCCGGCGCCCTCGCCGCCTCCTGCCTCATCGCCTCCTGCCTCATCGCCTCCTGCCTCATCGCCCCCTGCCGAGGCCGGCACCGCGTACGCCCCGTACGTGAGCGCCACGGAGGCCGCCGGCACCGAGTCCGCCGGCTCCCCGACGACGTACAACCTCGCCTTCGTCCTGGCCGACGGCGACGACTGCACCCCGCGCTGGGACGGCGCCCGCGCCATCGGCGACCCGGCGGTGAAGGCCCGTACAGCCCGGCTGGAGAAGAACGGCGGCCGGGTCCGGGTCTCCTTCGGCGGCGCCTCCGGCAAGGAACTCGCGGCGGCCTGCGACAGCGCGGCGGAACTGGCGGCGGCGTACGGCAAGGCCCTCGACGCGGCCGGTGCCACCCGGGCCGACTTCGACGTCGAGGGCGACGAACTGGCCGACTCCGCCTCCGTCGCCCTGCGTTCGAAGGCGATCGCGCTGCTCCAGAAGGAGCGTACGGACCTGGAGGTCTCCTTCACGCTCCCGGTCATGCCCTCGGGCCTGGGCAAGGACAGCCTGGCGCTGCTCGGCTCCGCCAACGACAACGGCGTCCAGGTCGCCACGGTCAACCTGATGACGATGAACTACGGCACGTCGTACGACGGTGACATGGGCGGCTACGCGCTCACGGCCGCCAAGGCCGCGCACACCCAGCTGAAGAAGGTCTTCGGCACCTCGGACGCGGCCGCCTGGCGGGGCATGGCGCTCACCTCGATGATCGGCGTCAACGACGTCGACGGCGAGACCTTCACGCTCGCCGACGCGGCCGAGGTCCGTGCCTTCGCCGAGGAGAAGGGCGTCGGGTGGGTGTCGATGTGGTCGGCCGCGCGGGACCGGCAGTGCGCGAACGGTTCCACGTCGGACCAGCCGGCGACCGATTGCAGTGGGGTGAGGCAGAGTCCCGGGGCGTTCGGGGAGGCGTTCGCGGGCTGACGGATCAAAAGAGCAATAAAAGGTCCGCTTCAACAGACCGCTTCACCAGGCCCGCTCCGAAAGGCCCTTCCAAAGCGCTGTCAGCGCCGCCGATGCACCAGCCGCCCCGCGCACACCGTCGCGACGCACTCCCCCGCCTCGTCGAAGACGGCGAGGTCGGCGCGGCCGGTCGGGACGATCGCGGTGCGGCGCCCACTCGGCAGGACGACGACGTCGTTGCGATCGGCGGCGGACCGGAGTTCCGGCGAGTCGACGTACTCCTCCAGGACCGCCACCGCGCCGAGCTTCAGCACCTCGTGGACGCGTTCGCGCGGGCTCGGGGCGTCCGGGAGCGGGCCCTCGTGGACCCGGGCGGGACCGAGGGTCCCGGGCCACCTGCGGACCCGGGCCCGGGGGAACGCCTCGCGGACGTCGTCGAGCTTTCCGACGGCACCGATCCGGTCCCGTCCGACGGCCACGGCACCGCCCTTGACCGGCTCGGAGTCCCAGGTGACGCGGACGGCGTCGGCCGTGTGAATGGTTTCCAACTGCCTCTCCGCGCCGGCTCAGTTGGAGGCGAGCAGCTTCAGCTCGGGGTGAGCCGTGCCGCCCTCGATGGCCGTGGACGAGATGTGCGAGACCACGCGGTCGTCGACGGGGTCGTTCGCCGGGTCGTCGTGCACGACCAGGTGCTCGTACGTGGTCGACCGCTGCGCGGGCACCCGCCCGGCCTTCCGGATCAGGTCGATGATCTCCATCCGGTTGGAGCGGTGCTTGGCGCCCGCCGAGGAGACGACGTTCTCCTCCAGCATGATCGAGCCGAGGTCGTCGGCGCCGTAGTGCAGGGAGAGCTGCCCGACCTCCTTGCCCGTGGTCAGCCACGAGCCCTGGATGTGGGCGATGTTGTCCATGAACAGCCGGGCGATCGCGATCATCCGCAGGTACTCGAAGAGGGTCGCCTGCGTGCGGCCCTTCAGGTGGTTGTTCTCGGGCTGGTAGGTGTACGGGATGAAGGCACGGAAGCCGCCCGTGCGGTCCTGGACGTCCCGGATCATCCGCAGGTGCTCGATGCGCTCGGCGTTGGTCTCGCCGGTGCCCATGAGCATGGTCGACGTGGACTCCACGCCCAGGCCGTGCGCGATCTCCATGATCTCCAGCCAGCGCTCGCCGGACTCCTTCAGCGGGGCGATGGCCTTGCGGGGCCGCTCGGGCAGCAGCTCGGCACCGGCACCGGCGAAGGAGTCGAGCCCGGCGGCGTGGATGCGCCGGATGGCCTCCTCGACCGACACCTTCGAGATCCGGGCCATGTGCTCGACCTCGGACGCCCCCAGGCTGTGGATGACCAGCTGCGGGAACTCCTTTTTGATCGCCGCGAAGTGCTTCTCGTAGTACTCGACGCCGTAGTCCGGGTGGTGTCCGCCCTGGAACATGATCTGGGTCCCGCCCAGCTCGACCGTCTCGGCGCACCGGCGCAGGATGTCGTCCAGGTCGCGGGTCCAGCCCTTGTCGGTGTCCTTGGGGGCGGCGTAGAAGGCGCAGAAGCGGCACGCCGTGACGCAGACGTTCGTGTAGTTGATGTTGCGCTCGATGATGTACGTCGCGATGTGCTCGGTGCCCGCGTACCTGCGGCGGCGTACGGCGTCGGCGGCGGCGCCCAGCGCGTGCAGCGGGGCGTCCCGGTACAGCGCGAGCGCCTCGTCGGGGGTGATCCGCCCACCGGCGGCAGCACGGTCGAGGATGGGCTGAAGGTCGGCCTTCTCGGTCACCGGGCGTCCCTTTCGTAAGGGTTGTGGACGGACCAGCCCAGCGTACGCCAGCCGTTCGGGCCGCTGGACGCCAGGCCTGCGGGCCTTCGGGCCTTGGGCTTCGGGCTTCGGGCCTTGGGCTTTGGGCCTTGCGCCTTGGGCCTTCTCGGGCCTTGAGGACGTCAGGCCGCGTACGCCCCGGCCAGCAGCCCGAGGAAAGCGCCGGAGATCAGGAACGGCCCGAAGGGGATGGCCGTCTTGCGCCCGGCCCGCCGCGCGACCACGAGGGCACCGCCATACAGCGCCCCGAGCAGGAACCCGGCGAACGTGCCGAGCATCACCGTGGGCCAGCCGTACCAGCCGAGTACCGCCCCCGCGCCCAGGGCGAGCTTGACGTCGCCGAAGCCCATCCCCGCGGGATTGATGAGGAACAGCACGAAGTAGCCGCCGCCCAGCGCGAGCGAGCCGAGCAGGGCGGTCGTCCACTCCCCCGCGTGCTCGGGGACGAGGGCGGTGAGGCCGAGCAGGGCGAGTGCGGCGCCCGCAAAGGGGAGGGTGAGCGGGTCGGGCAGGCGCCGTACGCGGAAGTCGACGACCGTGAGCAGGACGCCGATGGGAGCGAGGAGCAACCAGACGCCGAGCTCGGGCCGGGTGCCGGTGGCGGCGGCGAGGGTGGCGCAGACGAGTGCGGTGGCGATCGCCAGGGGTGCCGTACGCGGCCCGTATCCGGCCGCCGCGCACTCCGCGCCCTCTGTACCCTCCGCACCCTCCGCACCCTCCGCACCCTCCGCGCCCTCCGGGCACGAGGCCCGTCCCAGCCAGCCCTTGAGGGTGTGCCCGCCGGGGCACCGCTCCCGCCAGGGCTCCCCCGAGGGAGCCGAGAACCGGTAGGCCGCACGCGGCAGCAACGCACCCACCGCCGCGCCCCACAGCGCGGCGGCGATGACCAGGGCCCCGGTGTTCATCCCACCGCGGCGATCGCGTCGCGCCACGTCGGCAGCAGCTCGTCGAGCAGTGCCTCGGTGCGCGGCGGCAGTCCGCGGGCCCCGCTGCGGCCGATGAGATCGGTGGCGAGCGCGGTCAGCCGGGACGTGTCGCCGGTGGCGTGGGTGGCGCGCAACAGCTCGTGCCACAGGCGCTCGTCGGCCGGGGCGGTGCGCAGGGCCGCGTTGAGGGCCTCGATGGCCTTCTCGGCGCGGTTCTTCTCCATGTGGAACTCGCACAGCGCGAGCCCGGTGTCCGCGACGAGCAGCGGCAGCTGGGCGTCGACGATCTCGTGGGTGAGCCACCGGTAGCGGCCTTCGGGCCGGTCGGCGAGCAGCGGCCCGCGCACCAGCACGAGCGCGTCGGTGAGCAGCCGCCCGCGCACGGCCCGGCTGTTCACGCCCTTGCCCTGCGTGGCCTCGTAGTAGAGGGACCGCAGTACGTCCAGGTCGGAGACGACGGACTTGGCGAGCGTGAGCCGGCCGCTGCCGTCGGTGCCGAGGCGGGGCGTGCCGTCGGGGTCGGCGCCGAGCCAGTCGCGCAGCCGGTCCAGCAGCGCGCCCCGTACGTCGTCGGTGACGCCGCGCGGCCACAGCGCCGAGGACAGCACGCGCGGGTGCACGCCCTCGCGGTGCAGGAGCAGCAGGGCGAGCGCCTCGTGGAGGAGGGCGCTGCGGTCCCCGTCCGGGGTGTCGAGGCCGATGATCTCGTACGGCCCGACGAGCCGGGCGTAGACGGCCGGACGCCCCTGCTCGCTGATGTCGACGAGGAACGGCGGCCGGTTGGCCGGGCCGCCCTCGGGCCGGTTCTCGGGGTCGGCGTCGACGAACAGTTCGACGACGGCCCGCTGCTGGGCGACGGGCAGCAGCTGGGCGTCGAGTTCGAGGCCGAGGAGCGGCGCGAGCAGCTTGCCCTGGCCGGTGATCTCCATCTCCCAGGCGGCGCCCGGCAGGTCGCCGGTCTCGGTGCCGACGAGGTAGCCGATGCCGAGACGGCCGGCGTCGGCGGCGAGTTCGGCGAGCTTGACGGCGTCCTCGGCGGACGGCTGGGCGGCGAGCAGCACGAGGTGCGGGGCCCAACGGGTGTGCTGCGCGGGCCCGGTGCGCCCGGTGAGGACGGAGTCGTGCCCGGCCGCGCCCAGGGCGCCCCGCCGCTGCCGCGTCTCGGCCTCCATGGTCTCGACGAGCGCCTCGACGTCCTCGAGGTGCCGGATCCGGTTCGGGGCGAGGGGGGTGAGGTCCTGCCCGAACCCGACGAGCGTGATGGTCATGCGGTCGGACCAGCCGTTGGTCGCCAACTCGGCGGCGACGGACGCGAAGACGGCGGCCCGGTCGGCCTCCCGGCCGGAGAGGGAGACGATACCGGGCACTGCCTCCAGGTTGAGCAGCAGCCGCGAGTCGTCCATCGTGCCGAGGCTGACGAGGCCCGGGTAGGGCGCGGCCGTGTCGACGTCCTCGTAGCGCTCGGCGTCCGTCCGGGCCAGCATCCAGAAGGTCTGGTCCTGCCCCTGCTGCCAGGGGGCGGGCGGCTTCCCGGCGGGCTGGGCGAGCTGGAGGTGCAGGTCGCCGTTGCTGAGCCAGGCGGCGTACACGACCGGCAGCGCCCGCGACTCCGCGGCGAGGGAAGCGGCGAGACCGCGCAGGCTCCGGTCGAGCAGCYGCACGCCCTCCGGGTCGGCACCGACGAGCAGCGCGTCCTGGACATCCTGGGCATCCCCGCTCGGCGTGGGCGGTTCCATACCGCGCCGCCCGCCGATGGCCCCGAACGCCGACTGCCACAACGCCTGCCGGCGCCGCCGCCCCAGGGCACCGAGGAGACCGGCGGCGAGGAGGGGGGCGGTGAGGAGGGCCTCGGGCAGGCCGAAGGAGCTGCCGGACTCGGCGTCGACGGCGGTGGCCTGCTGGTGACCGGAGTCGGGGGCGGGCCGCTGCTCGGGCAGGGACACCTGGGAGGTGGAGGGACCGCCACCGGCGTGCTCGTGCCCGCCGCCCTGGGCACCACTGCCTCCGCCTTGGGCGTGGTCCCCTGTCTGGGCGTAGTCGGCGATCTGCTGCTGTACGTCCGGCGACACGTTGGGAGCCTCGTCGGGCATCTCGACGAGCTCACCGCCACGCGCGTCGCCGGGCATCTCCATGATCCATCCGGGCCGGATGAGACTGGCCTCGGAGAGCTTGGACCCGTCCGGCTGGACGCGGTCCTTGTTGAGCTCGAAGATCTCCTTGTAGCGACGCCCGTCACCGAGGTGCCGTTCCGCTATCTCCCACAGGGAGTCGTGGTGACGCCCCTCGGGCGGCTGGATCCGGTAGTACTTCGTGTCGCCCTGCTTGGCGGTGCTGCCTCCGGCCTCGGCGTGCGAGGCGGCGTGCGAGGCCTGCTCGGCGAGGGCGGCCGCGGTGTCGGCGGCCTGCTCCTGCTGCTGGGCGAAGAGACCCGGGGTCTGCTGGGCCGCGGCGGAGGCGGGCTTGTGATGGGCGTCGTAGCCGCTCTGCCCGAGCTGCGACAGCCCGGGCGCGAAGCTGGCCGCGGTGGCGCCGACGAGCAGCAGCGCGGCGACGAGCTGCCGGGCGAGCAACTGACTGGGCCCGGCCCCCGGCACCCGCCCCGGCACACCGACACCGGACAGCGCGGCCTTCATCTCCACCAGCACGCAGGCGGTGAACTGGGCCCACGCGAGCCACACCACGACGGTGAGGATGTTCAGAAACGTGTGAACGGTGATCTCTTGCTGAAGCCAGTCGAGGCTCGGCACCCCGTTCGGCAACGGCCACCCGATCTGCGTGGCCAGCGCGCCGGGCACACCGACGAGGAGGACGGCCAGGGCGACGAACGCGAAGAAGGCCTTGACGAAGTCCCCGAACGACCGCCGCCGGATCCTCACCGGCTGCGGCGTCCGATTCCTCGGAGCCGTCGTTCCCGTCGTTCCCGTCGTTCCCGACGTACTTCCCGTCGAGCTTGACGAGCTTGAGGTGCGGCGTCGCGGCATGGCGGGTGTCCTGGGGTCGTGTGTGGAGTGCGGTGAGGCGAACTGTGGGCCGAGGGGTGTGCTGAGCCTACAGAGATCTTATTGACTCTTATTGAGGTCGTCGAAGGGCGTAGGGAACGAGGGTTGTTGACGCCCGATTTGCCCGCTGGCCGTAAGCCGTCGATCCGGCGGCCGATCGGCTGGAAGCTCCCTCTTCGCGACTGCCACGCACACTCCTCACGCATCCCACACATGCCCCCATGGCCTCCCATGGGGGCATGAGCAACCCCTGATAGCTTCGTTCCCTGTCGCACACGTCGAACCTCGGGGGAGAAACCGTGGCCCGCCGCGCTCTGACCACCGCAGCTGCCGTGTTCACCGCAACGGCGGCGTTTCTGCTCACCGCATGCGGCGGAGGTGGAGACGACAAGTCATCGGACGACATCAAGGGGGCTGACTCGGGCACCAAGAGCCCGTCAGCATCCGCGTCCGGCTCGGCGGAGGTCGACCGCCCGGACGTCAGCGTGCCGAAGGACCTCAAGCTCGTCTTCGACTTCGACGAGCCGTCGGACGCGAAGCACGCGGCGGCGCTTGCCGACGCGGAGAACTACGTCAAGGCGATGTACCACGGCATCGCCGCGCAGGACCCGAACGACCCGGCGTACCAGTTCTACTCGGACGGCCAAGCCGAACAGTACGTCAAGTCGCAAATCCAGACTTGGGTGAAGGGGGGCTGGGCACCCACCGGGACGGACCAGTATTACGACGCCGAGACGACCACTCTGACCGGCGGCAAACGCGTCCTCGTCACGTTCTGCGAGAACCAAGGCAAGGCCTACAGCAAGGACATCAAAACCGACAAGATTCTCCGTACCGAGGAGAATGCCGACAGCTACCTGAAGCATCGGCTGCTCATGGTCCCCTCGTCCGACTCTCCCCAGGTGTGGAAGGTCCAGGTCATCGAGGTCATCGGCAAGGCCAAGGAATGCCGAGCATGAGGACCCCACTCCCGCTTGGTGCTGGGCTTCGATCGCTGCCGTCGCCATTGTGCTCTGCAGCAGCGGCAACGCATACGCCAACTACACCCCTGGCAAAACAACTACGCCGCCCGTCACTTCTGGCGGAAACAACGGCAAGGACATCTACGCCTCCGCCGGCACCTCCCGAATCACCTTCAAGGAGGTCAAGGTCCGCGCCGAACTCCCGAACACGGGCCTGTGGGCGGAGACCACCGCCAAACCGATCGCCCTCCACCTGGACCCGGGCACGGAGGACGCGGAAACCTTCCCCGCATCCGGCGACTGCCAGGTCAACGACGACGGCTCAATCGGCATAACCTGGCAGATCACCTGGCAGGGCAGCGACGGCGCGGACGGCGACCTCTCCGACGGCACCTTCGAGACCACCCAGGACATGAACGTCCAGGAGATCCAGTCGATCAACCGCTGAACTCTTCAACCAACGAACACCGGCCCGCCTTTCGCGAGTCTTTCCATCGCCTCGTCGGCTGTGGAGGGCCAGAGGTCCACGGCGTTCGCAACCGCCATTGCCACACTCCTCACGTTCCCCACACAATCCACCACTGCCTCTCAAGGGGCCATTACCGACCCCTGATAGCTTCGTTCTCTGCCGCATACACCTAACACCGGGGGAGACGAACCGTGGCACGCCGCGCTCTGACCACCACTGCCGCCACGCTGACCGCGACGACGGCGCTGCTTCTGACCGCCTGCGGCGGCGGCGATGTGCCATCGGACGACATCAAGGGAGCGGACAGCGGGTCGAGCAGCCCGTCGGCCTCCGCTTCGGTGTCGTCTGCGGCGCCCGAGGTCAAGCGCCCCGTGATCAAGCTTCCCAGCAGCTTCCAGCTGACCTTCGACAACTGGACGAGCAGCGACCCCGTCGAGCAGGCCGTACTCAACGACGGCAAGGAACAGCTCCGGGCGGGGTACGAGGCGATCATCGAGAACGACCCCGACAGCAAGGACCGTGCCTTCTACGACACGAAGGCCGGCTTCCTGCAGAGCCAGCAGTGGATCAGGACCTACACGGACAAGAACCTCACCGTCATCGGCAAGCTGCCCGTGTTCGACCCCAAGGTCACCCTCGCCAAGGACAAGGCGGCGGCATCCCTCTCCTACTGCACCGATGAGAGCAAAGCCTCGACGAAGAACCGCAAGACCGGCGAGGTCAAAGGAAACCCGGCGGGCACGGACCCCGAGGTCTTCTACGTGATTTCCATGGGCAGGAACGCCCAGGGTGTGTGGCAGGCGGTGTCCGCCCATTCGGAGAGAGGAGGCTGCGCACAGTGAGGTCCTCACACGCCTCCCGGCCCCTCACGGTCATCGCGCTCACCGTCGCCCTCCTCGCACCCGTGCCTGCCCTCGCCATCGGCGGCGAAGGCAGTTACGGCGGCGGAGCCAAGGCCAACGAGATCTCCGCTTCCGCCTCGCAGTCCCGGATCAACGTCACCCAAGTGAGCGGCCCCACCGGCGGAAAGCAGGGCACAGTCGCGTCAACGGATGTGAACTGGAAGCCGCCGCCGTGCTGGTACGAGCCGGTCTTCACACCTGAGCAGCTCAAGAACTTCGCGGAGAACGACGGAAACGGCGACGCGGGACTGCGCGACGGCTGGTACGGATCGAAGCTCTGGACCGACCACTTCAGGGACGGGAAAGACGCCGACACCATCTTCACCAAACCGTCCACCGTGAAGGGCTACAAGAACTACAACCTCGGCAAGGACGGCTACTTCTGGCGCGGGGTCGCTCCGGACTTCAACGCCCTCGACGACACCTCACTGTGCAGTCGGCTGATGTTCTGGCAGGACGCCGGAGAGATCCCCGACGATCCCAACTCCCCCACGCCGGAAACCCTCGCCGACTACGCCTACAACAAGGTCAAGGTTCCCGAAACCGAGGTGGAGTTGAAGCCGGCGACCAGGTCGACGGTGAACCTGCCGACCTGGGTGTGGCTGGACAAGGGCACCTTCAAGGAGGTCAAGGTCCGCGCCGAGCTCCCGAACACGGGCCTGTGGGCGGAGACCACCGCCAAGCCGATCGCCCTCCACCTGGAACCCGGCACCAAGGACGCCGAGGTCTTCCCCGCCTCGGGCGACTGCGAGATCAACGAGGACGGTTCGATCGGCACCCCGTACACCAAGGGCAACGCCGAAAAGACCCCGCCCTGCGGCATCCGCTACCTCCGCGCCACCAACGGCACGCCCTACCAGCTCTCCGCCAGCGTCACCTGGCAGATCACCTGGGAAGGCTCCGACGGCACCGGCGGCGATCTGCCCGACGGCACCTTCGAGACCACCCAGGACATGAACGTCCAGGAAATCCAGTCGATCAACCGCTGAGCAGGCCTCTACCCGCGTCACGGACGGAATCAGAAAGCTCGATTCCCACTCCTCGCCCTCAGGAGTCGTCCGAGAACGGCGCGGCATGGCTTCCCCATTCGAACCTGTAGGCCCCCCCTGCCGCATCGGCGACCACGCGTAGCTCAGATTCGGGGAGATCGAATTCCTGCCGGAGCCAGCCGTCCATGGTCAGTGCCGCTACTTCGGAGCGGAAATGGGCGAGCGGGAAAGTGAACGAAGTGACTCTGACGAGAAGCCCTTCAGTCCGCCAGCGCATCCCCGCACATCTCGTACGACTTCTTCAGCTTCTTGAGGTTCTTCGGGACGTCGGCGAAGTCCTCCTTGAACACATCCGCGGACTTGCCCGCCCACTCAAGGAGCGTGCCCTCCCCCGCCATGCCCTTGACCAGACGCAGCGCCTCGGAGACATCGTCGGCGAAGTCGTGCAACTGCTTCGCAAGCGTGCGCACCCGCTGCGGATCACCGGGAGTCGGATCCTTGTCCAAGTCCAGGACGTGCCAGTCCGCAGGCCTGTGTCCCGCCATACCGCAACCCCCGGTCACGCGCACATCAACGTCAACAACCGTATGCACACGTGAACTTACAAGGCACAACCGTTCGACGGGAAGATCGGTTGAGGTACCGTTCAGGTGAAATCAGGGCGTTGGACCTTGGGGGGCTGCCATATGGGCAACGGCAAGAGCGACCTCGCACTGCCGCTGAGCGAGCTGGAGAGCTACGGTCGCCGGCTTCGTTCCATCAAGACCCGTCTGAATCACACCAAGAAACTCTTCGAGTCCTACAAAGACGACATCGGCGACGGCAGTGTCAATGACGCGCTCGGGGATTTCGAGTCCAACTGGGAGGACGGACGTGAGGACATCACGCAGCAGCTCGATGCGCTGGCGAGTATGTCCGATGCCGTCGTTCGCGAGTTCAAGAAGCTTGATGACGAGCTCGCCAAGCAGGTCAACGATGCCATGAAGACCGAGGACAAGCGGGGCGGGAAGGGCGGCAAGGGGAACGGTGGCGGCGGCAAGTAAGGCCGTGCCCCTGACGTGAAAAGGCCCCGGATCCAGAGATCCGGGGCCTTTCGTGCGCCTGGAGGTCAGGAAGCGACCGCGGCGTTGAGGTGCAGGTCCGCCGCGATGCCCGCGGGCGAGACGGCGAGGCCCACGCCGCCGCCGACACCGGCGTTGACGCCGGCGGCCGACGTCTCGACGTAGAGACCGGCTGCGGCGCCGGCACCCGCGGTGCCGCCCGCCTGGCCGCCGGCGATGGTGTCCAGCTCGGCGTCGGACATGTGGGCGGTCTCGATCTGCGGGGTGAAGGCCATGGAGGGCGGTTCCCTTCGGTTCAATTATTCGAAGTGCTCGAGCGCGACTGATCAAAGCACGTCGGGAGAAGGGTCGGCCAGTCAGTGGTTATCGGGTGCGACGGATTTCGGTGACCGAATTCACGAGTGTGACCATTCGGCCACCGAAATATCCGTCGCCTTCACACGTTCCACCACTGCGCGGTACCGGAGGGCAATGCACGGCGGGGTGAGCGAGTGGAGATTAGTTCCCGCCGTGGTTCCTCACGACCTCGCGGTGAACGGTGTGCAGATCCGTCGAATGTTCCAGACCCAGCGGTTCAGGGACTGGATCTGATCTCCTGCATCCTCATGTCCTGGCGCGGTCCGGACGCCGGGGCGGGTGGTCATGGTCCGGCCGCACCACCAACCACACTCACCCCTTCGGTAACATGACGTAGCCCCCACAAACTCCGGACAACCGGTCGCACTCAAGGTCGTCCGGCGGGAGTACGCGCAGGATCCGGAGTTCCGCAAGCGTTTCGCCCAAGAGGTCACAGCAGCGCGGCGGGTGCAGGGGCCGTACACCGCACCCGTCCTCGACAGCTTCACCGATGGTCCCGAGCCGTGGCTCGCGATCGGATACGTTCCCGGTCCTTCCCTCGCCTCCGCCGTGTACCAGCACGGGGCGCTGCCCCTGCGTACGGTGTTGCAACTGACCGCCGGTATCGCGGAGGCACTTCAGACCATCCACGCATCCGGCGTCATACACCGGGACCTCAAGCCCTCCAATGTGCTGTTGCCCTCCGACGGGCCGCGTGTCATCGATTTCGGCATCGCCCGTGCCGCCGACACGACAGCGCTGACCGGTACGGACGTACGCCTCGGTACGCCTGCCTACATGGCGCCGGAACAGGCCATGGGCGGTGACGTCACGCCTTCTCTGGACGTCTTCGCGCTCGGCCTGGTCGCCTACTTCGCGGCGACCGGGCGGCATCCGTTCGGCGAGGGTGCCTCGCACGCGCTGCTGTACCGGATCGTCTCCAACGAACCTGATCTCGATGCTTGTCCGGAAGAACTGCGTGGCGTCGTCGCCGGCTGCCTGGCCAAGGATCCGGGCGCCCGGCCCACTCCTGGGCAGATCATCGAGGCGTGCAACACCCTGGCCGCAACAGAGGGGTTGCTCCGGCACGAGGGCTGGTGGCTGCCACCGGCCGTGCAGGAGCAGATCAGCCGGCAGGAGGAGACACTTCGCCTGCATTCCTCTCCCGCGCCGGCCGCAACGAGCTCCTCGCCGACACCTCCGGTCCCCACCCAGCCGGGGCTGCCTCCTCAGGCCGCCTTCGCAGCCGCCGCGCCGACACGGCCGGCGCACTCCCCGGGGGATGCGTTCGTGGCCGCGGCTCCCACCGCCCCCTCGTACCCTCCGCAGTCGGCACCGGCCACTGGGACCGCAGCGCAGGACCGTACCGCCAAACCCCGTCCCAAGGCGCTGATCGCCGTGATCGCCGCCGTTGCGGCGCTGGCGGTGGGTGAGGGTTCCGTCGCCGCTCACCAGGTGATGACGGACGACTCGAGGGACACCACCGCTTCCGGCGACGCCCAGGACCTTTCCGGAGGAGCCGACCCCGCTGCCGCCCCCAGCGCCTCGCCCACGATCACGGACGCCCCGAAGTCGGAAGCCGGCTGGCAGATCAGCGCGCGGGACAAGAACCTCGTGCTGCGGGCGCCGAAGTACATCCCCACTGCCGAGGACATCGGGTCGGGGACGATGTGCAGGCCCTCGGACGCGACGATCCTCGACATCAACGACCTGAGCGTGGAGACCGGAGCCGGCTACATACCGTCCTCCGGCGGCTGGCTCACCTACACGGACTGCCCTGCCCCCATCAAGACGAACGGGATCCGGCTCGCCGACGACGAAGGCTCCTACGGCACCACCGCCGAGCGGCGCCCCACGCCCACCGCCTGCCGCGACTCAGCCATCGAGGGCTCGCTCCCCAACCCCGTCCCGCTCAGCCGGATCAGGGACGACTCGCTTCTCAAGGCAGGCACCGGTGTCTGCGTCGTGTCCGGAGAGGGCGCGGTCACTCACCTCTGGATCACCAAGGTCAACGCGGGGACCGCCGACAACGACCAGCTTCGTACGTACGTGGCCACTGCCACGCAGTGGAAGCCCGAGTAGCAGCCGGTTGGGAGGCGCACACCTCCCGCGTCGGCAGGGTCAGCTCACGCGTACGCACGTCGAGGGCACTGAGAACTCGTCCTTCGCCGGTCGGCGTGCGGCCACCTTCTTCCCCGTCACCGTCAGCCACACGCTCCTGCCCTGCGGTGCAGCCGAGGTGGCCACAGCGTCGGCGCAGGCACAGCTGTCAGCATCAGTGATCCCGCGATCGCGGTCACGAGGGCGGAATCAATCGCACTTCTCAAGTCCGGGCGAACGGCGAGCGGCATCGACCCCGACGGCACCGGCTGGGGGTTCACCCGCAGTCGTGGCCGCTCAACCGACCTCGTTCTCCGCCACCGCCTGCCCATGGACGACCACGTCACCGCCGTAGAACATCCCGGTGAAGACCGGGGAGTACGTGAGCTGCACCTCGACCTGTACCTCCTCGGCGTTCGCCGCCACGCAGTGGGTCGCCGCGATGTCCGGGCCCGTCATGTCCATCTCGCGGGCGAAGGCCTTCACGCGGGCGTCGCAGTTCTCGAAGTTGATCGGGGCCGGGCCGCCCTCGTTCTCGTAGAGGGCCTCGCGGTCGATGTCCTGGGCGGCGTAGCGGGCAGCCTGTTCGGCGATGTCCGCGGCGCGTTCACGCTTGGAGATGGACAGGCCGCCGTCGATGACGAAGGCCGAGAGCGAGATGAAGACGAGCGCGAAGATGATGACCGCGCCGGCGCCGGAGCCCCGGTCGTCCAGCCGCTCGTGGCGGGACGACAGCCAGGCACGGAGGGCGGTGGTCTTGCAGGGCATGGTCAACTCCCTCAGCCCGCCTTCCTCTTGAACGGGTCCAGCGGTGCCGTGAAGGAGCCGGACATCCGGGTCTTGATGTCCAGGCCGACCATCGCGAGGCCACGGACCTGACAGCTCACCTCGACGGTGAACAGGTCGGCGTCGGCGAAGCCCGCGCTGGTCTTCGTGACGGTCACCGGGCCCGTGCAGACGTCCGTGAGGTTGGCCTCGGCCGCCTTGCGCGCTTCCGCCATGGCGTTGCCGACATCCCACTGGAGCGATCCGGCCCGGGCCGCGTCCCGCGCGGCGCCGTCGATCGCTCCGCGTCCCTCGACCATCTGGCCGAAAGCCACCAGGACGAGGATGAAGAGGATCATCACCGGCGCGAGGATCACGACCTCGACCGTGGACAGGCCTCGGTCGTCCCCCGCCGCGGACATGCCCTCCTCGCCCCGCCGGGCCTCGACCGCGGACCGGTGGTCCCGCAGGGAAGAGACGTTCACCTAGTTCCCCTCATCCCGCACGAACCGCTCCACCGGTCCCACCGACTGCGCGTGCACGGTCAGATCCAGCCCGGGGAACACCGTCGGAACCCGTGCCGTGATCTCCACGCCCACCGTGTTCTGCTCCGGCTGGAGCAGCGCCACGTCGGGTGACAGCACCAGCTTGGGGCCCAGCTGACTGATGTAGCTGTCCACCACGTCCCGCGCCTCGCCCCGCCAGGCGCCCGGCTGTTCGTCGGCCGTGGCGCGGGCCTTGCGGGCTCCTGCCTGGGCCGCCGCCTGGGCCACGTGGTCGGCGAAGAAGTACAGCGCGAACTGCACCGTGGCGAAGATCATGAAGAAGAGAACCGGGGTGAGCAGCACGAACTCGATCGCGGTCATGCCGGAGTCACCGCGGGTGGCCGCCGACTTCCGTACGGCCTCCACCCTGCGGCGCACCCATCTGCCCACGTTCACGCGCAACCCCGTCAACCCCGTTGTCCGTACGACGCTCAGCAGGTGCCGCTCTGGTTGGCGCCGTTGATGCAGTTCTCGACCTTCTCGGCGCCACCCTCCAGCGCGCGGTTGATGATCGCGGCGACGACGCCGACGATCGCCACCACGACGGCGGAGATGATGACCCACTCGACCGCGGAGGCACCGCGGTCGAGTTCGCCGGACCGGGCACGCTCCACGCGGCCCTGCAGGAAGACGACCAGGAAGTCCACCGCCGGGATGCCCGTGTGGAAGTTGCGTCCGTTCATGGGGGTTGTCCTCTCAACTCAGCTGATTCTGTGGGCAGTCGGTGGGGCGAGCAGCTTTCACACCTGGAACACCCGCATCGCCGCCGGGTAGATCAGGAACACCAGGAAGCCGGCGCACAGCAGCAGCTGGGCGACGAGCATCGACTGGGACTTCTCGCCCGCGCTGCCCTCGATCTCGGCGAGTTCGCGGTGCCGCATGGTCTCGGCCCGGGACGCGAGGGACTCGCGCACCTTGGCACCGTCGTCCGCGACCAGGGCCAGGGAGGCGGAGAGGTCCTTGAGTTCCTCGACGCCCAGCTCCTCGCCGAGCTGGCCGAGCGCCTGCCACTGGCTGACGCCGGTGATGCGGGCGTCGGACAGGGCGTTGCGGATGCGCTGGTTGGCCCAGCCGTCGGAGATCTCGGCCGCCGCCATCAGCGCCTCGGGCAGACCGCGTCCGCCGGCCAGGCTCATCGACACCAGGTCGAGGTACGCGCCGATCACACGCCGCAGGTCGCGCCGCTTCTTGGCCGCGTCACGCCGGATCTCCAGGTCGGGCAGGAAGAAGAAGACCGCCGCGCACAGCAGCGCCAGCCAGACCGGGATGATGGGGCTGTCGGCGATGGCCAGGGTCAAGACGATGGCGAAGAGAAGCGGGCCGAAGAACAGGCCCGTCACCCCCAGCAGCACCTTCGTCGCCAGGAACTTCTCCCAGCTGCGGTCCAGGACCGCCAGGTCCGCGCGCAGCGAGCGCTGCTCCCAGCCCTGCTGCAGGTAGAACTCGGCGACCCGCTGCCCGACTTCGGCCCGCAGAGAGCCGAACCGGCTGGTGTCCGCCTGCCTCCGCGCGGACTCGTAGGCCGAGCCGCGCGCCCGCATAGCGTCGATCCGCGCGACCTGGGAGATCGGGCTGCGCTTGGACGGCATCAGGGCACGTACGAGGACGTAGATGCCCAGGCCGATGACCGCGCCGACCGCGATCGGCATCGTCAGGTCGTTCACCGTCGTACCCCCTCTTCCGGCTGGAGCGACTGCTGCGCGGGCGTGCGCGGCCGGACGAACTGGATCGACGCCTCGTCCCGGACGAGGAAGCGCTCGGGCGTCTCGATGGCCGACAGCTTGCGCAGCCACCAGAAGCCCAGGGCGAACAGGGCGCAGACCCCGGCGAGCACGACCTGGCCGAGCGGGGAACCGTACGGCTCGACGAACTCACGGTTGAAGATCGACAGGCCGAGGACGAAGGCCACCGAGACGGCGATCACGATCTGCACCGATCGCCGTGTGGACGCCCGCTGCGCCATCACCCGCTGCCGCATGTCCACTTCCTCGCGCGCCGACTTCGCCAGCGCGCCCAGCACCTGGCGCAGACCGGGTCCGCGCAGGCGGGCGTTGAGGATCAGGGCCGCGACGATGATGTCGGCGGAGGCGTCGTCGATCTCGTCGGCGAGGTGCTGGAGCGCCTCGGGCAGCGGGGTGCGGGCGCGCAGGCGGTCGACGAGGGCGTCGAGGTGAGGGCGCAGGACCGGGGCGGCGGCGCGGGCGGAGGCCGGGATGGCCTGCTCCAGGCCCACCGCGCCGGCGATGGTGTCGCGCAGGGACTCCGTCCAGGAGGCCAGGGCCTCCACGCGCCGCATGGCGGCCCGCTCCTCGCCGGCGCCGCCGAACAGGCGGTCCCAGAAGAAGACGAGGACACCGGCCGCGATGCCCGCGACCGCCCAGCGGGTGAGGAGCAGGACGACCAGGCCGACGATCGCGGCGAGCGAGCCGCGCTGGCCGGCGAAGCGGATGAGTTCGCTCGCCCGCTCAGCGGCCTTCTGCTTCTCGTGGTCGGGCTTGGCGGGCAGTCCGCGTACGGCGACCAGGAGGAGGGCGAGGCCGCCGCCGACGGCGACGCCGCTTCCTATCGAGTACAGGACGGTGGCGGAGAACAGGCCGCCCATGGAGCCGAGCGAGCCGAGTGCTGCGAGAGTCGTGTTCATCCCCGGCTCACCCCCATGTCCCGGACGGCCGGTAGCCGTGTGCCATCAGATCCTCCAGGCAGGCTAGGGGGGCGTGCGGCACGATCCGGCCGTCGGGGGCCTCCGCGAACACCTCGCTGGACAGGACGCGTCCGTCGACGCCGTTGACCTCGCGGACGGAGGTGACCATGCGCTGGAGGCGGCCGCCGTTGCCGAAGTCGTTGCGCCGCTGGATGAAGACGACGAAGTTCACCGCGCCCGCGATCAGCAACTGGCTGGCCTCGATGGGCAGCCGCTCGGAGGCCTGCAACGCGTAGGTGGAAATACGGTTGAAGACCTCGCTGGAGCTGTTGGCGTGGATCGTGGACAGCGAGCCGTCGTTGCCCTGCGACATCGCGTTGAGCATGGTGACGATCTCGTCGCCGAGGACCTCACCGACGATGACGCGGGAGGGGTTCATACGCAGCGAGCGTCGCACCAGTTCGGCCATCGAGATGGCGCCCTGGCCCTCGGAGTTGGGCAGGCGCTCCTCGAAGGCGACGACGTTGGGGTGCAGGTCGGGGAAGGTGTCGAGGCCGAGCTCCAGGGCGCGCTCGACGGTGATGAGGCGCTCGTGCGGCGGGATCTCGTTGGCGAGGGCGCGCAGGAGCGTCGTCTTACCGGCGTTGGTGGCGCCGGCGATCATGATGTTCTTGCGGGCGCGGACCGCGCAGGCTAGGAAGTGGGCGACCTCGGGGGTCAGCGTGCCGTTGCCGACGAGGTCCGAGATGAACACCTTGCCCATGCGCGCGCGGCGGATGGACAGCGCGGGGCGCCTGGCCACGTCCATGACGGCCGACAGACGCGAGCCGTCGGGGAGTCGCAGGTCGAGCTGCGGGTTGGCCGAGTCGAAGGGGCGGGAGGACAGACCCGAGTAGGCGCCGAGGACCTGGATGAGCTCGATGAGCTCCTCGTCGGTCTCGGCGACGGGGTCGCCCTTCACCTCGCGCCCGTCGGCGTAGCCGACGAACACCTGGTCGCACCCGTTGATGTCGATGTTCTCGACCTCGGGGTTGTCCAGCAGCGGCTGGAGCCGGCCGACGCCGAACAGCGCCGCGTGCACGGCGGCCGCGTACTGCTCCTCGGTCTCGGCGTCCAGTGGCGTACGGCCCGCGTTGATCTCGGCGCGGGCGTACTCCTCCAATATCTGGGCTATGACGGCACGGGCGTACTGCCGTTCGTCCTCCGTGGACATCGGAGTGACGTTGTTGATCTGGTCCTGTCGGCGCTGCTCGGCGATGCGGTCGCCGGCGTCCTGGCGGAACCGCTTGACCAACTGGTGGTCGACAGCGGTCATGTGCCGGCCCCCGCGTGGCCCTGCATCTGGCCCGGGTGGTTGTGCTGGACGTGGTGGGCCTGCTGGACCTGGTGGGCCTGGTTCGCCTGGGCGGAGGCGGCCCAGGCGGCGCCGTACTGCTGGTACAGGTCGGCGGCCACCTTGCGGGCCGAGCGGATCAGCAGCGACTTGTCGAGACGGCCGCGCCTGCGGCCTGCCAACTGGTCGGCACCGGCCGGATCGTCGGCGATGGTGCCGACCACGCGGGCCCCGGTCTGGGCGTGCACGAGCATGTCGTTCACCTGCGAGGCCAGCTTGCCGGCGTTGCCCGTGTCGGCGATCAGGACGACGCCGATCACCGGGTTGGCGAGGCTCGCTGCACCGCGCGGACCGCCGTGCAGCTTGCCGGCCAGCGCGGCGGCACGGTCACGCACCCGCGCGATCGCCTCCGGCTCGGTGCGGGAGAGCAGCAGCACGAGCGAGGCGTGCGGGAACAGCTCGACGGCAGGGGTGTCCCCGCTGATGCGTCCGCAGTCGGCGATGACGTCCGCGGCGGCGTTCGGGGAGTCGGCGAGGGAGGCGAAGGCGTGCCCGAGGGTGGGCCACAGCCCGGCCAGCCCGGCGGCCTGCTCGGCGATACCGAGCCCGACGAGCACCTCCAGTCCCCCGCTCAACGGCTGTACGTGGTCCCAGAGCTGGTCCGGCACCAGGCCGCGGCGCGCGGTCGCGGCGATGGACAGCATGCCGGTGTTGGGGTTGAGCGGTCCGCCGTGCGCGGCGGCACTGCGGTAGACGAGGTCACCGCCCGCCGGGTCCGTCTCGGCGAGCAGGACGCGCCGCGGCCAGACCGCCGCGAGGGCGACGGCCGCGGTGGTGACGCCGGGGGAACCCTTGTCGGCGGCGAGAGCGATGAGCGCCATGGGTTGGGTGCCGCCTTCTAGTTGCCGGACTTGCCGGAGACGAGAACGAGAGCGACCTCGCCGTTGGAGGCGGCCTGGGCCAGGTCGGCGGCCTTGTCGCTGTCGACGGTCAGGGTGACCGCCAGGTTGGTGCTGCTGACGAGTTCGTCGCCGGAGCTCTTCGCGTCCGGGACGTAGGTGACCCGGGCCTGGTCGACGATGACGGAGTTGCCGGCAGCCGACGAGGACGAGCTGCTGCTGCTGTTGCTGTTGCTGTTGCCGGACCCCGAGTCGGCGCTGACGCGGTAGGCGGCGACGGTGTCGCCCCGCTGGAGCCCGGTCGGGTACTGCCCCGCCTTGAGCGAGAGTCCGACGGTGGACTTGCCGGGGGCGATGCCGCCCTCCTCGCCGAACATCTGGCCCATGACGATGGTGTCCTTGTAGATCGTCGTCCGTGCCTTGAGTTTCTTGAGGGCGCTCAGCTGGTCCCACTTGACGTAGTTGATGCTGTCGTCCGCCGCCACGAGCGCGGAGGTCACGTCGCTGTCGGCAAGGGACTCGCCCTGCTGGACGTCCCGCGTCACCTTGACGACCTCGACCCGGTCACCGACCTGGAGGACGAGCATCGTCGCCCCCAGCGCACCCACCAGGATGAGCAGCACGGCGAGCGCGGCCAGTGCCGGTTTGCGCTCGCGAGGTGGTGTGGGAAGCCGGTCTCCGACCGACGGCTGAGCCGGAGCGGCGGAACGACCGGCGCCCGCCCCCGTACGCTCTTGGATCTTCACGCAACCGCTCCCCGTACACCCAAGAATATGTCTGTCAATTTGCCTTCGAATGCGGACACTTCACCCGCGCCTCCCCGCACGAAGAGATGCGGGCCGGGCCGGACGTATTCGCCCCACCTGGGCGAATAGCCAGCGCAGGGGGTGAGTGTCAAGCCATCGCACCGTATCAGCCGCACATAAGCCCCTCAAGGCGCGTCCGGCGTCACACACCTCACCATGCGCACCGTTACTCATCTGCAACTTCAAGGCTGGACAAACCCGTTGATGGCGGCACGCGGACAGGGCCTTTGCTGTGCGGGAGCGAATTCGGCATGGGGGAACGCCTGGTGGGCGGGTGTCCGGCCGCCGGGGTCTTCGTCACATACCGGCCATGAGGCCCACACCATTCACTCACGTGATACCGGCGTGGCCGTGTCATGATCTTCGCTTTGTCCCCCCACGAGGAGTCCCCCATGAAGCGAGCCGCGCTCGCCGTCTCCACCCTGTCCCTGCTGTCCCTCACGGCGTGCGGCGGCGGCGCCGACTCGGACACGGCGACCGGAGAGCCCCGGCCCACCGCGACCCGGGCCAAGCAATCGACTCCGGCCCAGCGGCTCGCGAAGCTCATGATCACTAAGGCGGACGTGCCGGGACTGGACGTGAAGGCCACCTCCAGGGACAAGGGGGACGACAAGTACGTCTTCGCCAAGTCCCCGGACGACGTCACGGTCGACAAGCCGGCCTGCGCCCAACCCGCCTACGCGATGAACCAACTGCCCCTCGGCGAGCCGCAGGGCGACCTGACCCACTATGTCCCGCAGGGCAGCGAGTTCACCTACATCACGCTCACGACGTACGCACCCGGCAAGGCCGAGTCCGCGTTCGCCGGGCTGGCCAAGGCCGTCGAGTCATGCGGCGGCGGCTTCACGGCGAAGGCGAACGGCACGGTGACGTACGACTCCGTCACCGCCGAGGAGCCGGTGGCGAAGGCCGGTGACGAGTCACTCGCCTTCCGCGCCACGATGCCTTTCCAGGGCATCACCCACACCCTGCACGCCCAGGCCGTCCGCAAGGGCGATGTCATGGCCGTCTACGTCTCCGTGGACGGCATGGCCATGGTCCAGGACAGGCCGGGCGACGCGAAGCTCCCGGCGACGGTGGTGAAGGCCCAGAACGCGAAGCTGGGCTGAACCGCGGGATGCCGTATTCGCAACCGGCAGCGATCTGTAGCAGTCGCGAAGCCCCGAGTAAAGTGCGGCCCGGACAGCGATCGGACCGTCGGGGGGCACACCGGTGAGAACAGTCACCGCGAACGAGGAACAGGCAGTACAGGCGGGGTCATTGGGGGCATCGAGCCCCTACTGGACCCGTGTCCTCCCCCTGCTCCTCCTCGCCCTCTGCTCGCTGACGGCTCTCTTCGCAACCGCCACCCCGGCCCGGGCAGCGGACAGCGCTCCCGTCACCCAGGCCGCGTACTTCGCCGACCGCCTCCGCGAGGACCCGGTCTACGTCACCGACCAACTCCCCCGCGAGATCCCCCGGTCCACGGCCCCCGGCTTCGCGAGGCTCGCGCAGAAGACCGGCGTCCCGACCTACGTCCTGGTCCTGCCCGGACAGAGCAGCGTCGACGGCAAGCAGCTGCTCGGCGTGGTGCACGACCGGCTCGGGCGGGACGGGTTGTACGTACTGATCGACGGGATGGAGGTCGTGGAGGCCACGGCCTACGGGGTGCGCGCGCCGGCCGACGCCGCCTTGACCGTCGCACAGTACGAACTGCCTTCCGACGCGGGGCCTTTGCTGAGCTTCGAGCGCTTCGCCGACGTCGTCGCCCTGGGCGAGGAGAAGGCAACGGCCCGGGCCGAGGCGGCGCGTGAGAAGTACGGGGACGACGGACCCGCCGACATGTACATCGGCCCGTCCGACCGCCGTAACCAGTCGTTCCTCACCGGGATCCTGCTCACCGGCGTACCCCTGCTGATCCTGCTGACGGCCGGGTACGCCAGGCGCCGCCTCCGGCGTTCCGGGGCCGAGCGGCGCATCCCCCGTTGGGTCACCCCTGGTGCGGCCGTCGTCACCGCCGCCGCCATCGTCCTCACCGCCCCCACCGTCTTCGACCAGACCAGGTCGAGCGCGGCACGCCCGCCC
>NZ_NGFN01000410.1 GCF_002148965.1 Streptomyces swartbergensis
GGCCGGGCTCGTCGTCGCCCTGGCGCGTCCCAAGCCCGTCGGGGGCGAGACGGTCGCGGTCTCCGCACAGGACTGCGGTCAGGGTTTCACCGCGCCCAAGCCGGGGCGGCAGACCTTCCAGATGCGCAACACCGGCGACCAGACGTCCGAGGTGTACCTCATCGACCCGGCCACCAACGCGGTCTACGGCGAGATCGAGGGCCTGGCCCCCGGCACCACCCGGGACCTCGTCGCCACCGTCGCGGGCGGTACGTACGCCTGGCGTTGTGTCCCCGCGGACGGCAAGGCCGTCACCTCCAAGGCGGTCCGGGTCGGCGGCGCCGCCGGTGCCGGGGCCGTCGTCCCCGTCTCCGAGCAGGATCTCGCGGGGCCGCTGCGGGCGTACAAGGCGTATGTGAACCGGGGTCTGGTCACCCTCGTCACCGAGACCCGGAAGCTCGGCGACGACATCCGCGCCGGGCACCTGGACACGGCACGCGCCGACTGGCTGACCGCGCACCGCACCTACGCGTCCCTCGGCGCGGCCTACGGCACCTTCGAGGACTTCGACCAGAAGATCAACGGCCGGCCAGACGGTCTGCCGGGCGGGGTCCACGACAAGCACTTCGCGGGCTTCCAGCGGATCGAGTACGGACTGTGGCACGGCCAGCCGGCTGGTGAGCTCAAGGGCCCGGCACGGCAACTGGCCGCCGATTCCGCGGAGTTGCGGACCGCCTTCCCGCATCAGGACTTCGATGCCTCCGACCTGCCCCTGCGCGCCCACGAGATCCTGGAGAACACCCTCCAGTTCGAGCTGACCGGCGACACCGACCAGGGCAGCGGCACCGGACTGGCCACGGCCGACGCCAACCTCGCCGGCACACGCGAACTGCTCACCGTACTCCGGCCGTTGCTCACAACGCGGGCCCCGCATCTGCTGCCCACCGTCGACGCGGACATCGCGCGACTCCAAGCGCTGCTCGACGCCGAGCACCACGACGGCCGCTGGACTCCCGTCGACCGGCTCGGCCGGAGTGCAAAGGAGCGGATCGACGGGGCCACGGGCCAGCTCCTGGAAGACCTGTCGCCCGTGCCGGACCTGCTCGAGATCAGGAAGTCCGCGTGAGCACCGGCCGCCACCAGCACAACGAACACGCCGAAGGGAACGTCCCCATGCCGTCCGCTGACACGCCTCCGCCGGGCTGCCCCGCCCACGCGGGCCGCCGTTCCTTCGTCAAGACGGCCCTGGGCGCCGGAGCCGCGGGCGTGGTCCTCGCCGGGGGAGGCGTGGCGCTCGCCGAGACCGGCAGTGGCACGGCCCGAGCGGCCCGAGCGGCCGAAGAGGCGAACGCCGCCGCCGTGCCCTTCCACGGCCCCCACCAGGCCGGCATCCTCACCCCCCAGCAGAAGGCCGCGGCCTTCGTCTCCTTCGACGTCATCGCCAGCGATCGCGCGGAACTGGCCGATCTGCTGCGGACCTTGACGCAGCGGGCCCGCTTCCTCGCCTCGGGCGGCACCCCCACCGACCTGGGTGTCGGCGCCCCGCCCTCGGACAACGGCATCCTCGGCCCGGTGGTCCCGGCCGACGCGCTCACCGTGACCGTCGGCGTCGGCGCCTCCCTCTTCGACGACCGCTACGGACTCGCCGAGGCCAGACCGCGCCGGCTCACGCCCATGCGCATCTTCCCCAACGACAATCTGAACCCCGCCGAGTGCCACGGCGACCTGTCGCTCCAGATCTGCGCGGCCCGGCAGGACACCGTGCTGCACGCGCTGCGCGACATCGCCAAGCACACCCGGGGCGCGATGCAGATCCGGTGGCGCGTCGACGGCTTCCAGAACGTGCCCCGGCCCAGCGGCGCACAGCGCAACCTGCTGGGCTTCAAGGACGGCATAGCCAACCCGGACGTCGCCTCGGCCCGCGAGATGGGCCACCTCGTGTGGGTCGGCGACGGACAGGGCGAACCCGACTGGGCCACCGGCGGCAGCTATCAGGTCATCCGGATCATCCGGATGCTGGTGGAGTTCTGGGACCGGGTCTCGCTGACCGAGCAGGAGCTGATGTTCGGCCGGCGCAAGGACACCGGTGCCCCACTGGACGGCGCCAAGGAGACCGACAGCCCGAACTACGCCAAGGACCCGCACGGCACGGCCATCCCGCTCGACGCCCACATCCGGCTCGCGAACCCGCGCACCGCGGCGACCGACGACTCCCGTATCCTGCGCCGGGGTTACAACTACGACCGGGGCGTCGACAGCGTCGGCAACCTCGACATGGGCCTGGTCTTCTGCTGCTACCAGCAGGACGTGCGGCGCCAGTTCGAGGCCACCCAGACCCGGCTGATCGACGAACCGCTCGTGGACTACATCTCTCCGACCGGCGGCGGCTACTTCTTCGCCCTGCCCGGCGTGCGCTCGCGCTCCGACTGGTTCGGCCGGGGACTGCTCTCGGCCTGAAGTCCCGCGTCCCGGCCTGAAGTCCCGTCTGTGTCAGAAGTGTTGACCGGGCAGTGAAAGCGTTTTAACTTCCCTTCACCGGACACGCCGAGGTGAGGGGGAGCCGTGGCAACTGACTTACGGGAACGAGCAGGTACGAGGGGGGTTAGTCCGGGCCGACGTGATCCCGATGGGGTGAAGCGTCAACGTAAAGGTTTTCAGAGCCGGACGTTGTTCCTGCTCATGCTGCCCGGGGTCGCCTACTTCCTGCTGTTCCACTACGGCGCGCTCGTCGGCAACGTCATCGCCTTCAAGGAGTACGTGCCGTTCGACGGCCTGTGGGGCAGCCCCTGGGTGGGCCCGGGCAACTTCCAGCGCATGTTCGAGGACGCGGCGTTCTGGGACTCGGTCCTCAACACCCTCTGGATCTCCGTCCTCCAGCTGGTCTTCTACTTCCCCGTGCCGCTCGGCCTCGCCCTGCTGCTGCACACGCTCACCTGGAGCTCGGTGCGCCGGTTCGTGCAGTCGGTGGCGTATCTGCCGCACTTCATCTCGTGGGTGATCGTCGTCGCGCTCTTCCAGCAGGTGCTGGGGGACACCGGCCTGCTCAACAGCGGGCTGAGCGGGGCCGGTCTGCACACCGTCGACATCATCGGCAACCCCGACGCGTTCGAGCCGCTCGTCGTCGCCCAGGTCATCTGGAAGGACGCCGGCTGGGGGACGATCATCTTCCTCGCCGCGCTGGCGCAAGTGGACGAGCAGCAGTACGAGGCCGCCGCCATCGACGGCGCCGGACCCTGGCGGCGCTTCTGGCACGTCACCCTGCCCGCCATCCGCCCGGTGATCGTGCTGCTGCTCATCATGCGGCTCGGCGACATCCTCTCCGTCGGCTTCGAGCAGATGCTGCTGCAACGCGACGCGGTCGGCCCGGAGACAGCCGAGGTCATCGACACCTTTGTCTACTACCAGGGCATCGTCGGCGGCGACTACGGATTCGCGGCCGCCGCGGGCCTGTTCAAGGGGGTCGTCGGCGCCCTCCTCGTCTACGCGGCCAACAAGGTCGCCCACCGCCTCGGCGAACAGGGGGTCTACAAGTGAGCGCGTCCGCCCGGCCCGGCTGGATGGAGAAGCCCCGGCCGCTCACCCAGGCCGCGAAGGCCCTCGCGCTCGCCGCGGTCGTGCTGCTGGTGTGCGTGCCGTTCCTGGTGATCGTGTCGACCTCTCTCGCGTCCACCCAGGAGGTCGTCGACAACGGCGGCTGGGTGCTGTGGCCCAGCGAGCCCACGCTCGACGCCTACCGCGACATCTTCGACGGCGGCATCGTCACCCACGCCCTCAGCGTCAGCGCGGGCGTGACGATCGTCGGCACCCTGCTCAGCCTCGCCTGCACGGTGACCCTGGCCTACGCGCTGTCCCGCCCGGGCGTCTTCGGCGGCAAGCCCGTACTGCTGCTGGTGCTGTTCACGTTCCTCTTCCCGCCCGGCATGATCCCGAGCTTCCTCCTCGTCAAGGAACTCGGCCTGCTCGACTCGTACGCCTCGCTCGTCCTACCCGTCCTGGTCAACGTGTTCAACCTGGTCGTCCTGCGCGGCTTCTTCCAGTCGGTCCCCGAGGAGCTGTACGAGGCGGCCCGGCTGGACGGGGCGGGGGACTGGCGGGTGCTGGTGTCGGTGGTGCTGCCGCTGTCCAAGGCCGCGCTCGCCGTCGTCGGCCTGTTCTACGCCGTCGCCTACTGGAACTCCTGGTTCTACGCCTCGCTGTACCTGGAGAGCGACCACTGGCCGCTCCAGCAGGTGCTGCGCACCTATGTGGTGTCCGGCGCCGGACTCACCGACGCGACCACCGGCGAGGCCACCGTCACCGCTCCGCAGACCGTGCAGATGGCGGTGCTCGTGATCGCCACCGTGCCGATCCTGCTCGTCTACCCGTTCCTGCAGAAGTACTTCACCAAGGGCGTGCTCACCGGCGCCATCAAGAGCTGACCCAAACCGACACGAGGTGATTCACCCATGCCCAGCATGTCCCGACGCACCCTGCTGCGTACCGTGGCCGCCGGTGGTGCCGCCGTCTCCGTCCCCGGTCTGCTGACCGCCTGCTCCTCGGGATCCGGCGACGGCGACGTCTCCAACGCCGGGAAGAAGCTCGCCCCTTGGCCGGACCACCGTCCCGCCGCCGGGCCCAAGCCCGACCTGGCCCCCACCGACGCCGGTGTCCAGGCCGGTTACACCTCCTACCCGTCCGACCTGGTCAAGTCCGTCTCCCGCACCCCGGGCGACGGCTCCACCGTCCGCGTCATGACCGTCTCCTTCGGCACCCCGCCCAAGCCCGCCTCGCAGAACCGCTTCTGGACGGCCGTGGAGAAGGCCCTCGGCGTGAAGATCGAGTACACGATCATCTCCCAGGCCGACTACCAGAAGAAGATGGCGACCGTGATGGCGGGTGACGCCGACGCCCTGCCCGACATCATCAACATGTTCGCCGGCTTCACCCTGCCCCGAGAGGCGCAGTTCGTGCAGCGCCGCGCCCAGGACCTCACGCCGTACCTGTCGGGCGACGCGATCGCCGACTACCCCAACCTCGCCAACATCCCCACCCACGCCTGGCGCGACATGGGCCGCATCGGCGGCCGCATCCACGGCATCCCGCTGGAACGCCCGCTGCCCGGCTCGACCCTCTGGATCAACCAGGACATGTTCGCCGACGCGGGCATGAAGGAGGGCTGGACCGCCGACGACTTCGCCGCCGTCGCCCGGCAGGGCACCCGCGGCCGGACGTACATGCTCGGCGCCGCCAACGGCTCCCTGTTCGGCAACGCCTACCACTCCGCCGCCCACAACGCCCCCCAGCGCTGGTCCGTCACCAAGGACGGCACCTTCCTGCCGGCCGCCGCCGACGAGCGCTACAAGGCATCCATCGCCTTCCAGGCCCAGCTGCGCAAGAACGGCTCCTACCACCCCGACGCCACGTCCATCTCCCAGATCGACCTGACGACCCTCTACTACAACGGCACCGTCGGCTCCATGCAGGACGGGTTCGGCGCCTACCTGCCCAAGTACCGGGAATCCAAGGGCAAGATGAACCCCGCGGCGGCCCTGCCGTACAGCGTCGGCGGCGAGCCCGGCGGCATCGTCGCCGCCCGCCGCTCCTTCGGCTACACCGTCCTGAAGCAGGCCAAGAAGGAGCGCATCGAACTGCTGCTGCGCATCCTCGACTACCTCGCCGCGCCCTTCGGCAGCGAGGAGTGGGAACTCGTCCACTACGGCGTCGAGGGCGTCCACTTCACCCGCGGCAAGGACGGCTCGCCCGAACTCACCAAGCTCGGCGAGGTCGAGAACAACACCAACCTGCCGCTGAAGTACCTCGCGGAAGGCCCCCAGGTGCTGTTCGTGCCCGGCATGCCCGACGCCGTGCGCGCCCTGCACACCTGGCAGCAGAGGGTCGTGCCGCACGCCATCCGCGACGCCTCCTTCGGGCTCCAGTCCGCGACGAACAACTCCCAGGGCGCCACCCTCAAGACGTTCCTCGACGACACGATCACCGGGATCATCGCCGGACGGCTGCCGATGTCCGAGTGGGACGCGGCCGTGAAGAAGTGGCGGAGCCGGGGCGGCGACAGAATGGCCGAGGAATACGCGAAGGACTACGCGGCCAACGCCTGAACAGCGGTGGGCGGAAGAGGAGACGCGGGGGATGGGGAACGACAGGGTGTCCAAGGGACGAGTCACGATCCGTGAGGTCGCCGAGCGGGCGGGCGTGTCGACGGCCACCGCCTCCCGCGCGCTCAGCGGCAACCACCCGGTGCCCCCGGCGACCCGGGCCCGGGTCCTGCGCGCGGCCCGCGACCTCGACTACGTGGCCAACGCGCACGCCCGCGCCCTGGTCGGCGGCGGCCGCAAGATGGCCGCCGTCGTGGTCCGCCAGGTCACCAGCCCCTTCTACGCCCAGGTCGCCGAGGGCGTGGAGGCGGAGGCCGCCGACCGCGGCTGGCTCTGCGTGGTCGGCGCCACCGGCGGTGACGCGCAGCGCGAGATGGAGTTCGTGCAGCTCATGCGGGAGGAGGGCGCCCGGCTGGTGATCCTGGTCGGGGGAGTCGTCGAGGACGACGCCTACCGCGAGCGCGTCGCCCACTACGCCCACGCCCTCGACTCCTCCGGAGCCCGGCTCGTGCTCTGCGGCCGACCCGCGCCCGACCCGGAGATCCCAGCGCTCGTCGTCGAGTTCGACAACGAGGCCGGGGCCCGCGCCATCACCGCCCATCTGCTGTCGGCCGGCCACCGCGGGATCGTCTTCCTCGGCGGACTGCCCGGCAACACCGCCCTCGACGCCCGCGTCACCGGCTACCGGGCCGCCCTCGCCGAGCACGGGCTGCCGCCCGAGGCCGCACACGTCGTCGACTGCGGACTCGGCCGGGCCGCCGGCCACCGCGCGATGACCGAACTCCTCAAGTCGACAGGGGAGTTCACCGCGGTCTTCGCCGGGGACGACATGGTCGCCGCCGGCGCCCTGCGCGCCATCGCCGACAGCGGACTGCGCGTCCCCGGCGACATCTCCGTCGTCGGCTACAACGACATCCCGCTCGCGGAGGACTTCAACCCGCCCCTCACCACCGTCCGCACCCCCGCGGAGGAACTCGGCCGCGCCGCCGTGCGCATCGCGCTGCGCGACCCCGAGCACGCCGCCGGGGCCCACCATCTGCTCGGCACCCACATCGTCGTACGCGACAGCGTCGGCGCGCCCCCGCCCGGGCGCGCCCTGTGACCAACGGAGGAACCGCACCCGCATGAGCGCGCCGCACGTGTCGCTCCCCGACCCGACGCACCTCCCCAA
>NZ_NGFN01000411.1 GCF_002148965.1 Streptomyces swartbergensis
GTGTCCGGCAGGGCCGCATCGGAAGCGGCGGGATCGTCGGCGCCGTCCGGCGCCGCGGCGTGCCGGACCGAGTGCCGCGGGGCGTTGCCGGCCGCGTGCGCGGCGCTCCCGGCCGGGAGCACGGCGCTCACGGCGACTTGTGTCTCCGTCTGAGGGCCGGACGGCTCGGCGGGGTCCTCGACCGCACTCACCGTGCTCCCGGCGCCCCGGGCGGTCGAGCCCGTGGCCGCTGCCGGGACGGACACGCCCGCCCGCGCCGGCGGCGGCCCGCCGTTCGGCCCGGCCGACCCGATGGGACCGCCCGAGGCGGTGGGTTCGGTGGTCCCGGTGGCACGACCGTCCGTGGGCCGGACGACCTGCCGGCCGAAACGGCCGTACGCCCCGAAGGTCTCGCGTGTGCTCGTGCACCGGTACGCGCCGAAACGGCCGTACGTCCGGGGCGCCCGGGACGGGGCCGGCCCCACCTCCCTCGGCCGCAGCGCCAGCGCCACCGCCACCGCCACCGACGCGGCTGCGGGCACGATCGCGAGCAGCGTCAGGGCTCCCGCCAGCGGCAGCGGCTGGTTCGCCGCGAGGGACTCGGCGGCCGCGCCGTCGAACGGCATGCCCGTCAGATCGCCGCGCAGGTGCAGGAAGAACAGCAGGGCCAGCATCGAGCCCAGCGTGCAGGACAGGGCCGTCGTCGTCGCCGAGACGGCCATCAGGCGCAGCGGGCCGAGGCCGATCGCGGAGAGGCCGGGACGGGGCTTCGTACCGGGGTCGGTGCGGGCCACCGCGACCGCGAAGTACACCGTGGCGGCCAGAGGAGCCACGCACCAGGCCAGGCGCATCAGGGCGGCGCCGGTGGCGCCGGGGTGGCCCAGCGCGTATCCCAGCGTGCAGAGCAACAGGAAACCCGTCCCGGCCGAGGCCGCCGCGACCAGGAGGCGGCGCAGCTGGACGGCGGGGTGGGAGCCGCGGGTCAGACGGAGAGCGAGCACGCGGCCCGGCCTTCCGTCTCGGTGGGTTCGGCGACCGGCGGCAGGTGCACCGTCTGCACGCGCCGCCCGTCGAGCAGGGACACCGTGCGGTCGGCGAGCGCCGCGGTCTCCGCGTCGTGCGTGGCCAGGACGACGGTGATGCCGTGGGAGCGGGCCGCCGTGGTGAGGGTGCGCAGCGCATGGGCGCGGTCGGCGCGGTGCAGGGGCGCCGTGGGCTCGTCGGCGAACAGCACCGACGGGGCTGGGGCGAGGGCGCGGGCGATGCACACCCGCTGCCGCTCGGCCTGCACCAGCTGGTGCGGACGTTTGCGGGCGCCCTCGCCGATGTCCAGGCGCTCCAGCCACTCCAGGGCCGCGGTCTTGGCGCGGCGCCGGCTGGTGCCGCGCAGCATCAGCGGCAGGGCGGTGTTCTCCCAGGCGTTGAGTTCCGGGACCAGCGAGGGGGCCGGGTCGATCCAGCCGAAGCGGTCGCGGCGCAGCCGCTCGCGGGTGAGGGGGCCCATGGTGTGCACGGGCATGCTGTTGAACCAGACCTCGCCGCGCCGGACGGGCACCAGGCCGGACAGACACCGCAGCAGGGTCGTCTTGCCGCTGCCGCGCGGGCCGCTGACGGCGAGGATCTCGCCCTCCCGGACGCCGAGCGAGACACCGCTGAGCGCGGGGGAGCCGTCGTCGTGCTGGAAGTGCAGGGCGCGTGCCCAGAGCACGTCGTTGTCAGGCGGGGCCTCCATGGGCGTACACCTCGGTTCAGATCCGTAGTTCCCGTGCCATCCCCCGTGCGGGGGAACGAAGGCAGGGCCGATCGGTCACTGGCACGCTAGGCAGAAGGCGGCGGGACGCCGGACAGCACGCGGCCCCGGGCCGCCGTTTCTCACTCGAACGGGGGGCACCGGGGCCGGTGTTGATCATCCAGGCAGACGATCGGAGCGATGATCGGAGCGACCTTCGGAGTGCCGATCAGAGCTTGGTCCACGCCTCCGACAGGGTGGCGCGCAGGATCTGCTCGATCTCGTCGAACGTCGACTGGTCGGAGATCAGTGGCGGGGCGAGCTGGACGACCGGGTCGCCGCGGTCGTCGGCGCGGCAGTACAGGCCGTTCTCGTACAGCTTCTTGGAGAGGAAGCCGTACAGGACGCGCTCGGTCTCGTCCGCGTCGAAGGACTCCTTGGTCGCCTTGTCCTTGACCAGCTCGATGCCGTAGAAGAAGCCGTTGCCGCGGACGTCGCCGACGATAGGCAGGTCGTGGAGCTTCTCCAGGGTGGCGCGGAAGTTGCCCTCGTTGTCCAGGACGTGCTGGTTGAGGTTCTCGCGCTCGAACAGGTCGAGGTTGGCCAGGCCCACGGCCGCGGAGACCGGGTGGCCGCCGAAGGTGTAGCCGTGCAGGAAGGTGTTGTCGCCCTTGTAGAACGGCTCGGCGAGGCGGTCGGAGACGATGCACGCGCCTATGGGGGAGTAGCCCGAGGTCATGCCCTTGGCGCAGGTGATCATGTCCGGGACGTAGTCGAACTTGTCGCAGGCGAAGTACGTGCCCAGGCGGCCGAAGGCGCAGATGACCTCGTCGGAGACGAGCAGCACGTCGTACTGGTCGCAGATCTCGCGCACGCGCTGGAAGTAGCCGGGCGGGGGCGGGAAGCAGCCGCCCGCGTTCTGCACCGGCTCCAGGAACACCGCGGCGACGGTGTCCGGGCCCTCGAAGAGGATCTGCTGCTCGATCTGGTCGGCGGCCCAGCGACCGAAGGCCTCGGGGTCGTCGCCGTGGATCGGGGCCCGGTAGATGTTGGTGTTCGGGACCTTGTGGGCGCCCGGCACGAGGGGCTCGAAGGGCGCCTTCAGAGCGGGCAGGCCGGTGATGGACAGGGCGCCCTGCGGGGTGCCGTGGTAGGCGACCGCGCGGGAGATGACCTTGTACTTGGTGGGCTTGCCGACCAGCTTGAAGTACTGCTTGGCGAGCTTCCAGGCGGTCTCGACCGCCTCGCCGCCGCCCGTGGTGAAGAAGACCTTGTTCAGGTCGCCCGGGGCGTGGTGCGCGAGGCGCTCGGCCAGCTCGACGGCCTTGGGGTGGGCGTAGGACCAGATCGGGAAGAACGCCAGCTCCTGCGCCTGCTTGGAGGCGGTCTCGGCGAGCTCGACCCGGCCGTGCCCGGCCTGCACCACGAACAGGCCGGCGAGACCGTCGAGGTAGCGCTTGCCCTGGTCGTCGTAGATGTACGTGCCCTCGCCCCGGACGATGGTGGGGACGGGGGCCTTCTCGTACGACGACATGCGCGTGAAGTGCATCCACAGGTGGTCGTACGCGGTCTGGGAGAGGTCCTTGCTCACGGCTATCGGGTCCTCACGGTTATCGGGTTCCCCACATGTAGGTCTGCTTCTTGAGCTTGAGGTAGACGAAGCTCTCGGTGGAGCGCACTCCGGGGACGGCTCGGATGCGTTTGTTGATGACGTCCAGGAGGTGGTCGTCGTCCTCGCAGACGATCTCCACCATCAGGTCGAAGGAGCCTGCGGTCATCACCACGTACTCGCACTCGGACATGGCCGTCAGCGCGTCCGCCACCGACTCCACGTCGCCCTCGACGTTGACGCCGACCATTGCCTGTCTGCGGAAGCCCACGGTGAGCGGGTCCGTGACGGCGACGATCTGCATCACGCCCTGGTCGAGCAGCTTCTGGACGCGCTGGCGCACGGCCGCCTCGGACAGGCCCACGGCCTTGCCGATGGCGGCGTACGGCCGGCGGCCGTCCTCCTGGAGCTGCTCGATGATGGCGAGGGAGACGGCGTCCAGCTGCGGCGAGCTGCCGTTCCTGGACTCGCGGGAGGACTCGCGGTGCTCCCGCGAGCCCTTCTGGTCTGCGCTTCGACTGGCCACGAGGTCACTGTGCACGAGGTCTCGACACTTCCGCAAGCCTCGATCGATGAAATCCGTTGTTTCGGTAGCCCGCTCCTGCGGATTCCGCACGATCGAAGGGAGCGGGGGTGTTGAAAACGTGGGTCGGCCGACTAGGGTGGGTGTCTCAAGTACTGGACATCCGAACTGGAGGGCCGGCAGTGAGCACCGAGCTGCGTCGTCTGCGCAACTACATCGGCGGTGAGTTCCGGGACGCCGCCGACGGACGGACCACCGAGGTGGTCAATCCCGCGACGGGCGAGGCGTACGCGACCGCTCCGCTGTCCGGGCAGGCGGACGTGGACGCCGCGATGGCGGCGGCCGCCGAGGCCTTCCCCGGCTGGCGCGACACCACGCCCGCCGAGCGCCAGAAGGCCCTGCTGAAGATCGCGGACGCCTTCGAGGAGCGCGCCGAGGAGCTGATCGCGGCCGAGGTGGAGAACACGGGCAAGCCGGTCGGGCTGACCCGCTCCGAGGAGATCCCGCCGATGGTCGACCAGATCCGCTTCTTCGCGGGTGCGGCGCGGATGCTGGAGGGCCGCTCGGCCGGTGAGTACATGGAGGGCCTGACCTCCATCGTCCGCCGCGAGCCGGTCGGCGTCTGCGCGCAGGTCGCGCCGTGGAACTACCCGATGATGATGGCCGTGTGGAAGTTCGCCCCGGCGATCGCGGCGGGCAACACGGTCGTGCTGAAGCCGTCCGACACCACCCCCGCGTCCACGGTGCTGATCGCGGAGATCCTCGGCGGGATCCTGCCGAAGGGCGTCTTCAACGTCATCTGCGGCGACCGCGAGACCGGCCGCATGATGGTCGAGCACGAGATCCCGGCGATGGCCTCCATCACCGGTTCCGTACGGGCCGGCATGCAGGTCGCCGAGTCCGCGGCCAAGGACGTCAAGCGCGTCCACCTAGAGCTGGGCGGCAAGGCCCCGGTCGTCGTCTTCGAGGACACCGACATCGCCAAGGCCGTCGAGGACATCTCGGTCGCGGGCTACTTCAACGCCGGCCAGGACTGCACGGCCGCCACGCGCGTCCTCGTCCACGAGTCCATCCACGACGAGTTCGTCTCCGCGCTGTCCAAGGCCGCCGCCGAGACCAGGACCGGGCACCCGGACGACGAGGACGTGCTGTTCGGCCCGCTCAACAACCCCAACCAGCTCAAGCAGGTCGAGGGCTTCATCGACCGGCTGCCGGCGCACGCGCGCGTGGAGACCGGCGGCAAGCGGGTCGGCGACAAGGGCTACTTCTACGCGCCGACCGTCGTCTCGGGCCTGAAGCAGGACGACGAGATCATCCAGAAGGAGGTCTTCGGCCCGGTCATCACCGTGCAGTCCTTCCGCGACGAGGACCAGGCGGTCGAGTGGGCCAACGGCGTCGAGTACGCGCTCGCCTCCTCCGTGTGGACCAAGGACCACGGCCGCGCCATGCGGATGTCCAAGAAGCTCGACTTCGGGTGCGTCTGGATCAACACGCACATCCCGCTGGTCGCCGAGATGCCGCACGGCGGCTTCAAGAAGTCCGGCTACGGCAAGGACCTCTCGGGGTACGGCTTCGACGACTACACGCGGATCAAGCACGTGATGACGTCGCTGGACGCGTAGACGCCGGGTTTCCTTCCGCGGCCCCGGGCGGGGTTCCACCTCGCCCGGGGCCGTTCGTCTGTGCGCGGAACTGTTTTTGAACATGTTCAACATGCGCGTAGGGTGTCTCCATGAGCGACAGAGCCGCCCTGCTGAAGGGCATACGTGCGTGGCTGGTCTTCTTCGTCGTATGCCTGGTGCTCAGCGGCGCCACGGCCTTCCCCCTGGTGCACGAACTGCGCTGGACCGAGGACCTGTTGCGCGCGCTGTCCGTGGGCGACTACCTGCCCGGTCTGACGGACTGGATCGAGCGCGTCCGGGCCGGTCTCGACGAGGCCGACGCCGAATACCCCTTCCTCCTCTACGGCACGGACTGGCTGGCCTTCGCGCACCTGGTGATCGCGGTCGCCTTCTACGGGCCCTACCGCGACCCGGTCCGCAACATCTGGGTCGTCGAGTTCGGGATGATCGCCTGCGCGGGCATCGTCCCGCTCGCCCTGATCTGCGGACCGATCCGCCAGATCCCCTTCTGGTGGACGGTGATCGACATGTCCTTCGGGGTGTTGGGGGTGATCCCGCTGTACGTCGTACGGCAGCGGATCAAGCGGCTGGAGGCGCTGACCGCGCCGGCGGCCACCCCGGCGTTCAGCGGCTGAGAAAAACTGTTATCCCGAGAACCTTCACGCCGTCTCCCTGCATGTGATCTCCCACATAGCCAAGACCCCCGTCCTGCCTGAGAGGGTGCGTGCGGAAAAGTACTGATCTCAGCCGGCGAGGGGCCACCGTGGACAGTCAGCACTGGCGCGCCACCATCACGGCGGCGCAGTCCGGCGACCGGCAGGCGCTGGACCAGCTGGTCGCGGGCTGGCTGCCGCTGGTCTACAACATCGTGGGCCGGGCCCTGAACGGGCACGCCGACGTCGACGACGTCGTCCAGGAGACCATGCTGCGCGCGGTCGACAACCTCGGCTCGCTGCGCGACCCGGACAGCTTCCGGTCCTGGCTGGTGGCGATCGCCATGCGCCAGATACGCGACCGGGCCCGGCGCCGGACCCCGGACCGGCTGGAGGAGGCGGCGGCCTCCGACTTCGCCGAACTGACCGTGCTGCGGCTCCAGTTGGAGGGGCAGCGGCGCGAGGTCGCCGAGGCCGTGCGGTGGCTCGACGACGAGGACCGGCAGCTGCTGTCACTGTGGTGGCTGGAGGTCGCGGGCGAACTGACCCGGCGCGAGCTGGCCGCAGCCGTCGGCATCACCCGGCAGCACGCCGCCGTGCRCGTGCAGCGGATGAAGGAGCGCCTGGAGACCTCGCGCGGGATCGTCCGCGCCCTGGACGGCGCCTGCCCCGGTCTGCGCGAGCTGACCGGCCGCTGGAACGGCCGGCCCGACTCGGTGTGGCGCAAGCGGCTGGCCCGGCACATCCGGGGCTGCGGCTACTGCGGCGACACCCACGAGACGGTCGTACCGGCGGAACGCCTCCTCGTCGGCATCGCGCTCGTCCCGCTGCCCGTCGGGTTCACACTGTCGCTCGCCTTCGGCGGCAAGACGGCCGTGGCCGCCACCTCCGCCGGGTGGTCCGCCAAGCTGCTGGGCGCGCTCACCAAGCCGGCCGTCGCGATGACCGCGGGCGCGACGATCGTGGCGGGCGGCGCCTACGTCGTCACCCAGCCGCCGGACGCCCCGCCTCCCCGGGCCGCGGTCACCCCGACGGCGACGGCCACGTCCGAACCGCCGCCCTCCC
>NZ_NGFN01000412.1 GCF_002148965.1 Streptomyces swartbergensis
GGAGTGGAGTCTGGCCGAGCTGGCCGCCGCGTACGCCTATCCCGAGGTGGGGCCCGGCGGGCCGCTGCCGTGGCTGCGCGCCAACATGGTGTCCACGCTGGACGGGGCCGCCCAGCACGACGGCCGTTCGCAGCCCATCTCCAGCGCGACCGACATGCGGATCTTCGGCACGCTGCGGGCGCTGGCGGACGTCGTGGTCGTCGGCGCGCAGACGGTACGCCAGGAGGGGTACCGGCCGGCACGCGCGCGTGCCGAGTTCGCCGAGATGAGGGAGGCGGCCGGGCAGGGCCCGGCACCCGCGATCGCGGTGGTCTCCGCCAGCCTGGACCTGGACTTCTCGCTGCCGCTGTTCACCTCGCCCCTGGTGCCCACCCTGATCCTTACGGGAGCCTCGGCCGCCCCGGACCGCGTCGCCGCCGCGGAGAAGGCGGGCGCCCGGGTGGTCACCGCGGGGGACGGCATCGGCGTGGACCCCGCCCGCGCCGTCCGGGCCCTCGCCGTCCTCGGCCACACCCGGCTGCTGACCGAGGGCGGCCCGCGGCTGCTCGGGCAGCTGGTGGCGGCCGGCGTGCTCGACGAGCTGTGCCTGACCGTCTCCCCGATGCTGACCGCGGGCGACGCGCAGCGCATCGCCGGCGGGCCCGCCGTCACGGTGCCGCAGCGTTTCAAGCTGCTGTCGATGCTGGAGGAGGACGGCTTCCTGTTCACGCGGTACGGGCGGTCCTGACGTACTGAACCGCGTGGCGCGGGGTACAGATCTCGGCGGCCGGGAAGCCGAACCGGTCGGTAGGCCCGGAATCGGTACGGTGGTCGCCGCCGGTCCGGTCATCGGCGGAATGTGCCGTTCCGTTTGCTTTCCGGAGGGCACACTGGATCCGGCAGTACCCGTGCGAACACGGGGCAGGATGGTTTCCGCAGGGCCCGGTACGGCCCACGGAGGAGTGGGGCCGCAGGCCCCCGGGAGCAGAAGGGGCGCCTGGTGTTCACAAGCGTATTGATGATCGAGAAGGCCCTGACATCCGCCGACGTGGAGTTCGTCACGACCTTGCACGGGGAGGAGCCGGTCTCCTTCCAGGTGCTGCTCCAGCCGCGCGGCGAGCAGGCGGACCGGCTGCTGCGGGCCATCGACGACGTCGCGCTCGGCGAGCTCGACGAGGCCGTACGCGAGGGGGAGACGCCGGAGGGCGAAGAGGCGCTGAGCGTCGGGCAGCGGGCGCTGGAGGTCTCGCTCGCGGCCTTGCGGGCGTCCGGGAGCGAGGCCGAAGGACGGCTGATCGAGGACCATCCGCTGGACGCGCTGAAGTCCCTGGTGGAGGAGGTCGGCGCGGACGARGTCATCGTGCTGACCGACCCCCATTACGTGGAGGAGTTCTTCCACCGGGACTGGGCGTCGCGGGCTCGGCACAAGGTCGGTGTGCCGGTGCTGAAGCTGTTCTCGCACAGCAAGGCGTAGCCGCCGGCGGTGGCGGCATCGGTGAACGCTTCGGCATAGGCTGTGCCGCTGAACGTTCCGCACACGCACAGGGAGACACGCATGGCACCCGGCCTTCCCACCGCCATGGACCGACCGCACTTCATCGGCATCGGCGGGGCCGGGATGTCGGGGATCGCGAAGATCCTCGCGCAGCGCGGGGCCGTCGTGGCGGGCAGTGACGCCAAGGAGTCGGCGACGGCCGAGGCGCTGCGGGCGCTGGGCGTGACGGTGCACATCGGGCATGCCGCGGAGCACCTGGCCGACGACGCGAGCTGTGTGGTCGTGTCCTCGGCGATCCGGCAGGACAACCCCGAGCTGGCCCGCGCGGCCGAGCTCGGCATCCCCGTCGTGCACCGCTCCGACGCGCTCGCCGCCCTGATGGAGGGCCTGCGCCCGATCGCGGTCGCCGGTACGCACGGCAAGACGACCACGACCTCCATGCTGGCCGTATCGCTCAGCGAGCTGGGCCTGCAGCCGTCGTACGCGATCGGCGGGGACCTGGACGCTCCCGGCTCCAACGCGCTGCACGGCGAGGGCGAGATCTTCGTCGCCGAGGCGGACGAGTCGGACCGCAGCTTCCACAAGTACGCGCCCGAGGTCGCGATCGTCCTCAACGTCGAGCTGGACCACCACGCCAACTACGCGTCGATGGACGAGATCTACGCGTCGTTCGAGACGTTCGTGGACCGGATCACCGAGGGCGGCACGGTGGTGATCGCGGCCGACCAGGAGGGCGCGCGGGAGCTGACGCGCCGGGTCGCGGGACGCGGCGTGCGGGTGGTGACGTACGGCGAGTCCGAGGACGCCGTCGTGCGCGTCCTGTCGGTCGTGCCGCAGGGCCTGAAGAGCGAGGTCACCGTGGTGCTGGAGGGCGAGGAGCTGACCTTCACGGTCTCGGTGCCCGGCCGGCACTACGCGCACAACGCGGTGGCCGCGCTCGCGGCGGGCGTGGCGCTCGGCGTCCCCGCCGAGGAGCTGGCCGCGGCGCTGGCGGCGTACACGGGCGTGAAGCGGCGGCTCCAGCTCAAGGGCGAGGCCGCGGGTGTGCAGGTCGTCGACTCCTACGCGCACCACCCCACCGAGATGACCGCCGACCTGGAGGCCATGCGCGCGGCGGCGGGCGACGCCCGGATCCTGGTCGTCTTCCAGCCGCACCTGTTCTCGCGGACGCAGGAGCTGGGCAAGGAGATGGGCCAGTCCCTGGCCCTGGCGGACGCCTCGGTGGTGCTGGACATCTACCCGGCCCGTGAGGACCCGATCCCCGGAGTGACCAGCGAGCTGATCATCGAGGCGGCCCGGGCGGCGGGCGCCGACGTGACGCCGGTGCACGACAAGGCGGACGTCCCCTCCGTGGTCGCGGGAATGGCGAAGCGGGGGGATCTCGTTCTCACCATGGGAGCGGGCGACGTCACCGACCTCGGCCCGCTGATCCTGGACCGTCTGTCGAACTGAGGGGCTGGAGGCTCATGCCGTACGACGTCGAGAAGCCGGACGAGCAGTGGCGCGCGGAGCTGACCCCGGGCGAGTACGCGGTCCTGCGCCAGGCGGCCACGGAGCCCGCCTTCACCGGTGAGTACACCGACACCAAGACCCGGGGCGTCTACTCCTGCCGCGCCTGCGGAGCGGAGCTGTTCACCTCGGACACGAAGTTCGAGTCCCACTGCGGCTGGCCGTCCTTCTTCGACCCGAAGGACACCGACGCGGTGGAACTGATCGAGGACCGTTCCCACGGCATGGTCCGCACGGAGGTGCGCTGCGCCCGCTGCGGCTCCCACCTCGGGCACGCGTTCGAGGGTGAGGGGTATCCGACCCCGACCGACCAGCGGTACTGCATCAACAGCATCGCGCTGCGGCTGGCGCCCGAGGAAGCCTGAGCCGCTCGCCTCTGAATCGGTGAACCACGGGGTCGTTGACTTATGGCTGAGTGAGCCAGAGGATGTCCGGGGTGACCTCCTCCGCGCGCACCCCCATAGGCCCCGCCGGCCTCCCCGTCGACCTCGACGAGGCCGCCCACCGCTGTCTCGTCGCGGGGTTCGACGGGACGACGGGTGTTCCGGACGAGCTCAAGCGGCTCGTCGACCGCGGGCTCGGCGGGGTCATCCTGTTCACCCGCAATGTGCGCGACGCGGAGCAGGTGTGGCAGCTCACCGGGGAGCTGCGGTCCCTCCGGCCGGACCTGCTCGTGGGGATCGACAACGAGGGCGGCGGGATCGGGCACCTGGTGGGTGCCGGCGCTCCCGAGGTGCCCGGGTCGTTCGCGCTCGGTGTCGCCGACGAACCCGGACTGACGGCCCGCTGTGCCGACGCCCTGGCCGCACATCTGGCCTCCCTCGGCATCACGGTCTCCTACGCCCCGGTCGCCGACCTCCAGCACCATCCGCGCAACCCGATCGTGCGCACCCGTTCCTTCGGTGCCGGACCCGCGCTCGCCGCCCGGCATCTGCGGGCCTGGATCGCCGCCACCGAGCGGCGGGGTGTCGCCTCCTGCGCCAAGCACTTCCCCGGCCACGGCGGCACCGAGACCGACAGCCATCACGGCATCGCGGTCGATCCGCGGCCGTACGACGAACTGCGGGCCGACCTCGAACCGTTCCGCGCGGCCGTCGACGCGGGCGTGCCGATGATCATGAGCGCGCATGTCGTGTTCCCGGCGCTGGACCCCGAGCGGCCCGCCACCCTGAGCCGCCGCATCCTGGGCGATCTGCTCCGGCGCGAGCTGGGCTTCGACGGGGTCCTGGTCAGTGACGCCCTGGAGATGAAGGCGATAGCCGACCGCTACGGCGAGGCCGCCGGGGCGCGGATCGCCCTCGCGGCCGGTGCCGACCAGGTCATCGTGGCCGTGCCGGACCTTCAGGTCACCCTGGCCTGCCGGGACGCGGTGCTCGGCGCGCTGCGCTCGGCCGTGCTGTCCGAGGAGCGGCTGCGGGAGGCCGCCGGGCGGGTGCGGCGGCTGGCCGGGCGGTACGCGGTTGCGGCCGGGGCGGTCGACGGCTGGGACGCGGGGGCCGGGCTGGAGGCGGCCCGCCGGGCCGTTCGCAGCCGCCCGGTGCCGCCGGCCGTGCGCGGCGCCCATGTCGTCGACCTGTTCCCGCCGCCGCACCCCGCGCTCAACTGGGGCGGCGAGGACCTGCTGAGCGAGGTGCGCGCCGTCGACCCGGCGGCCACGGGCACGGCGGTCGCCGGCGAGCCGGTGGATCCGGCCGCCGTCGTGGCCGGGATCCTGCGCGCGTCCGGTGACGCGCCGCTGGTCGTCGCCACCTGCGACGCCGGGCTGCACCCCTGGCAGGAACGGCTGCGCGCCGCCCTGCTGGCCCGGCGGCCCGATGCCGTACGGGTCGACACCGGGCTGCCGGAGGGCGGCGCGCTGTGCTCCTACGGGCGGGGCCGGGTGAATCTGCGGGCCGTCGCCGAGGTGCTGGCGGGCGGTTGAGCCCCTACGGCACGCGTACGACCTCCTTGATGCCGCGCGCCGCCAGGTACGCGGTGTCGTCCGCCCGGGCCGCCAGGACCACCGCCGGGCGGATGCCGTCCGTGCGCAGGGCCATCCACGCGTCGAAGTAGGCGCCGCCGGGGCCGGACACGGAACGCGTGGACGGCGTGCAGTCCAGGACCAGGGCCGTGTCGCGGGGGCGGGCCGGGTGGTGCCCCGCGCGGACCTCGGCGACCGTCTCGGCGAGGGCGGTCGCGATCGGCTTGGCGCCGCCCCGCGCGTCGAACAGGCCCAGGGTGTACTCCAGTTCCGGGTAGTCGGCCAGCGAGCGGTCCACGTCGTGGGAGCACCACCACGTCACGCCCCACAGGCCCTCGCACCCGGCCGCGTTCCGTACGGTCGCCCGGGCGAACTCGGGCGCGTCCGCCGCCGGGACGTGCGGTTCCGGGGCGCCCGTCTCCTGGACCCAGACCGGGCGGGCCGGATCCTCGGCGTAGGCCTTGGCGAGTTCCGTGCCGTACTCGGCGAGGTGCAGCACCTGCGGGGAGCGGGGCCCGTAGCGGCGGGCGCAGTCGCCGGAGAACACCCAGGGGTGGACGGTGGTGACGTCGCCCTTGCGGGCCGAGGCCTCGGGGGTGAAGGGGTGGTCGTCGCCGTACCAGGCCGCGTCGTAGGCGGAGTGGGTCGCGAGCCGGCCCCGGGGCAGGTGCTCGCGGGTGGCCGCCAGCAGGGTGTCGAGGTAGTGGTCCACCTCGTCCGGGGTCACGGGGTTGTGCTCGACGAGGTTGTTGAGCTCGTTGCCGAGCTGGAGACCGATGAGGTTGGGGCGGCCGGCGAGAGCGCGGGCGAGGGTCCGCATCAGCTCGGCCTGGGCGGCGACGGCCTCCGGGTCGGTGAAGACGTTGCGGTGGTGCCAGCCGCGGGTCCACTCCGGGTAGAAGTCGAAACTGGACAGATGGCCCTGCACGCCGTCCACCAGGACGTCGAGACCGGCCTCGGCCGCCAGGTCGACCAGGTGTGCCAGCTGGTCCACGGCGGCGGTGCGGATGAGGGTGCGGTTGGGCTGGAGGAGCGGCCAGAGGTGGAAGACCCGGACGTGGTCGAGACCGAGGGCGGCGATCTGGTCCAGGTCCTCGCGGGCGTGCTTCGGATCGAAGTCGTGCCAGGAGTGGAACCAGCCGCGGCGGGGCGTGTAGTTGACGCCGAAGCGGAGCGTAGGGATGGGATCCTCCTCGGGTCGGGTCTTGCCCTGGGTGAATGCATCAATCACCATAGTCGGCGATGGGTAATGAATTGAACCAGAAGCGTCGAGGGGCCTCGTCCTTTGTCGTCGGTCTCGACGCGGGCGGCACGCGGATCCGGGCGGTCCTGGCGACCGCCGACGACGGGCGCCCGGTGGGCGAGGGCGCCTCCGGGCCCGGCAACGCCCTGACCGTGCCCGTGCCGCAGCTCACCGAGCACCTCGCCGAGGCCGTCGGGCAGGCCGTGCCCGAGTCGGTCCGGGCCCGGGTCGTGGCCGTGGCCGGCGGTTTCGCGGGCGCGACCGGCACCGCCGCCGACGAGCCGGGGCGGCGCAACGCCCTGGCCGCCCTCACCGCCGCCCTGCGCCGGCTGGGCATCGACGCCGGCCCGCCCCTCATCGGCAGTGACATCGAGGCGGCCTTCGCCTCCGCTCCGGGCGCCCCGGCCGACGGTCTCGCCCTGGTGGCCGGCACGGGCGCGGTCGCCATGCGCATCACCGACCGCCGCGGCACCGTCACCGTGGACGGCGACGGCYGGCTCCTCGGCGACGACGGCAGCGGCTTCTGGATCGGCCGCGCGGCGGTACGGGCCGCGCTGCGCATGGCCGACGGCCGGGGCGCGCCGACCGTGCTGGCGGAGGCGGTGGGACGGGAACTCGGGGTGCCGGGCGACGCCCTGCCCGGCGGGGGCGTGGCCGGTGGCGCGGTGCGGAGGCTGTCCCCCGACGTCGTCGTCCGGGACGGCGCGGACGGCGCGGCGCGTGACGGGCGGTATGAGGCGGTGCCGCCGGTGACGGGGCCGACCGCCGCGGGTGGGCGGCCGTCCGGCCCGGGGCAGTCCGGAGGGACTGGGGCTGTGGCTGGGCAGGGGCCGCCTGGTCCGTGGCAGCCAGGCGGAGGTGGGCAGTCGGCTGGTTCTGGTCAGTCCGGAGGGGCTGGGGCGGCAGGCGGG
>NZ_NGFN01000413.1 GCF_002148965.1 Streptomyces swartbergensis
GCCGTCGTGGGCGGGACCCTGTGCTGCTGCCTCTGTCGCGGGGACGGGTGGCGCGGCCGCCGTGCCGACCGGGTCGGTGAACGACTCCCCGACCATGCCGGCGAGGACGACGGGGTCGGGGAAGGCCTCACCGGCCACACCGCCGGGGAGCCCCCTCTCCGCGGTGGCCGTCTCCGTGCCGGGCCGCGGGGCGTCGGTCACGTCGCTCGGTCTGCCCTCCGCGTAGTCTCGCCCGCCCCAGCCCAGCACGCCCTCCGCCAGGGCGAGACCGAGCCCGTGGTTGAACTGGTCGAGCTGGTCCGCGGCGGCGGCGCAGTGCCCGCAGCCCTGGATATGCGCGCGTAGATCGGGGTCGAGGTCGAGGGCGCCTCGCCGGTACGTCACGTCGAGCAGGCGCAAATAGCGCCGGCACTCCTCGTCGGGCGCGAGTTCGCGGTGCAGTTGGAGGCTCTCCTCGCGCAGCCGGTCACGGGCCCGGCCCAGTTCGACGCGGGCGCACTCCTCGTCCAGGCCGAGCAACCCGGCGGGGACGGCGAGCGGTTCGGCCTCGACCTCGACGTGCCACAGCAGGCAGCGCGCGGACTGGGGCAGCCGCTTGAAGGCGCCGGACAGCAGGCGCCGGTGCTGCTGCGGCAGCAGCCGGGCGGCCACCCGCTCCCCCTCGCCGGCCCCGGACAGCAGTTCCGGGTGCAGCATGTCGCGTCTGTGGTCGGTGGCCCACTCGGCCGCGACACGCCGTACGGTGACGAGCAGATGGGGCCGCCACGCGGAGGTGGGGCCGTTCTGGCGCAGGGTTTCGCCGAAGATCCGGGTGAATGCGGCGGTGGTGAGTATGCCGGCGGAACGCGGACCGTCGGTGCACAGCCGGGCGTAGGCGGAGGCCGCCTCCCAGTGCCGGTCCAGGAGTTCGCCGACGGGGTGAAGTGCGGGGGTCGCCCCGGTCCACTTCCTGAGCTCGGCGCTCAGTTCCTCGTCCGTCGCGCCGATCCCGCGGGCCGGATCCGGGGAATTCGGCGGGCCTGCGTCGTTCACGGCTGCATTCCTCTCAAGGACATACGGAAGAAAGTCCATACCAAGGGGTATGCCGACCCGGTGGCTCGCGCACACGAAGAAAAGCGTGTTGTCCGGGTGCCGACAAGGCACACCTTTGCACAGGTCAGCGACAGGGAACAAGCGATCTCACGGTTTCGTGCATTGCGTACGCGGCCAGGAGCTTTTGACAAAGTGTCAACGTGTGGCGCGAAAGGGATTTCCGGGCTGTCCGCTCTGTTTTCCGGGGCGCGTTTTCGCCCGGCCCCGGGCGTCGCCCGGAAACCATTGAACTGCCGCCTGCACAGCAGCTCACACCCTCGGGCCTTCCCGGCATGCCCCTTTCCGGATCTCCTCTCGGAACCAATGACGATACCGCTGCTCAGCCCCGCGAACCGCCGTGCACCGTGTTCCGGTACGCCCCGGGAGGTGTCCCGTAGCGCTCGCGGAAGACGCGGTTGAAGTGGAAGGGGCTGGCGAAACCCGAGGCCGCGGCGACGCGTTCCACGGGCAGATCGGTGCCCTCCAGCAGCCGGGCGGCGTGCCGCAGCCGTGCCTCGCGCAGGGCGCGCATGGGCGACCGGCCGAGCTGGCGGCTGAACAGATGGGCGAAGCGGGACGGCGACAGGGAGACCTGCTCGGCCAGCGAGCGAACGGTGTGCGAGGCGCCCGGGTCGGCGTCGATCAGCTCCTGTGCCCGTTGGATCCGTGCGTCGAGCCCGGGGCGGGGTGCCGCCGGCCGGGCACCGGCGGTGGCGAGGAGGACGATCTCCTCCAGTGCGCACAGGGCCAGTTCACGGGCGGCACTGCCGTGCGCGACGGCGATCTGCCCGTCCGGGGCCACCACGTCGGGCGGCGCCCCGGCACCGGGCCGGCGGGCATCGGCGTGCATCCGCCGGAACGCCGCCTCGACACGGCCGTGCACTCCCGCCGACGCGGGCGTGACCGCGTACACCCCGTCACCGGCGTCGTACGGCCGCAGCCACCCGGCCCACGACGGGCGGGCCTGGCAGTGCGCCCACCAGAACCGCCAGTGCCGGGCGCCGGGCCCGACCGCGTAACCGTGCGGGACACCCGGGGCGAGCACGACCAGCCGGCCCGCGCCGGCCGAGGTCTCCACCCCGCCCTGCCAGAGCCGTCCCCGGCCTCCCGTGGTCCAGGTGAACAGCCAACTCGCTGATCCTCGCGGTCGGTTGACGCCGTATCCGGGCGGCTGGTCGAAGTGGCCGAGCACGACCAGGCCGGGCGGCGGTGCGGGGTCCCCCTCGTGCTCGTGCTCGTGCTCGTGCTCGTGCTCGTGCTCAGCAGTGCCGGGCAATCCGTCAGCACGCACGGGCATCCCCCTCGGTGGCTCGGTGGCCTAGCGTGTCGTGCCGGGAACACCTGACCGAGGAGTGCGCTCATGACAGTCACGGGCAATGGCGCCGCCGGCGCTCCCATCCTGGACCCTGCGGCGCTCGGGCGGTACCGGGAGCGTTTCGAGGAGGACGGTTTCACGGTCGTGCGCGGGCTCTTCGGGGCCGACGAAACCGAGCGGCTGTGCGACGCGTTCGCGGCGCTGCGTGCGGCCGGCCCGGTGCCCGGGCACTTCGAGCCGCGCGCGTCCGGGCCGGGCGCCGATCCGCTGCACGTCTGGCCGCGGGTGATGCAACCGCACGAGATCAACGACCTCGCTCGCGACGTCCTGCTGGACGCCCGGCTGCGCACGGTTCTGGAGGTCCTCCTCGGGGAGGAGGTCCTGGCCGCGCAGAGCATGTTCTACTTCAAGCCGCCGGGGGCCCGGGGGCAGGCGCTGCACCAGGACAACTTCTATCTGCGGGTGGAGCCGGGCACCTGTGTGGCGGCGTGGCTGGCCTGCGAGGTGATCGACCGGGAGAACGGCGGGCTGGAGGTCGTGCCGGGCACGCACCGGATGGACCTGTTCTGTCCGGAGGAGGCGGACGCGGGGGTGTCGTTCGCCCGGGAGTACGTTCCGCCGCCGCCCGGTCTGGCCGCCGTGCCGGTGGACATGGAGCCGGGAGATGTTCTGTTCTTCAACGGCAGTCTGGTGCACGGATCGCAGCCGAACCGTGCGGCTGACCGGTTCCGGCGGTCGTTCATCGCACATTACGTGGGGCGTTCGGCGGAGCGGATCGGGGGCTTCTACCGGACGTTGACGATGAACGGGGCGAGGGTGGAGTTGCCGGAGAGCGAGGGGGCGGGGCCCTGCGGGACGGAGTTCGCGCCGCAGGGGCCCCACTGAGCGCTCCGCGCGAGAGGCACTCTGCTTTCAGTGACCGGCGGTCGGATGCGGCGTGCGGGGCCGCTCCCGTTCATCCACCAGGTCCAGCGCCCGTTCCCAGCCGAACTCCGGCCGCCCGCCGTCCGCGTCCGGTTCTCCGGTGTACGGCTGCCCGAACCGCACGCCCATCCCACGCAGCCGTTCGAGACTGTCCCGGTAGGCGGGGTGGGAGGCCAGCGCGTCGGCCACGCACGGCAGGACGGCGATCGGCACACCGAGCCCCGCGACCTCGCACAGGGTGCCCAGGGCGAGGGTGTCGGCGATGCCGGCCGCCCACTTGTTGACGGTGTTGAAGGTGGCGGGCGCGACGACCACGGCGTCGGGCGCCGGGAACGGGCGCGGCTCACCCGGCGTGCGCCAGGCGGACCGGATCGGGCGGCCCGTCTGTGCCTCGACGGCCGCGGTGTCGAAGAAGCCGTTCATGGCGACGGGCGTCGCGATGACACCGACCTCCCAGTCGCGCTCCTGCGCGGCGGTGATCAGTTTGCTGACGTCCGCGGCGATACCGGCGGCGCAGACGACGACGTAGAGGAAGGGCTTCCGGGTGGCCTGTTCGGTCATCCCGGAAACCCTAACCGTCAGCTCACCGTCTCCGACACGGTGATGGCGCTCACCGGGCAGGCCCGGGCCGCCTCCCGCACCAGCGGGCTGGCGCTGCCGTCCTCCCGGCCGGGCAGCAGGGCGCTGTAGCCGTCGTCGTCCTGGGTGAACACGTCCGGGGCGGTCAGGGCGCACTGGCCCGCACCGATGCAGACGTCCTTGTCGATGTCGATGTGCATGGCGGAAGCCTCTTACCAAGTCACGGGGAGTTCCAGCATCCCCTGGATCGTGTCGCCCGGTTTGAAGGGGATCTCCTCGGCGGGAACGGCCAGGCGCAGCGTGGGCAGCCGGTCGAAGAGGGTGTGCAGGGCGATCTCCAGTTCGGCGCGGGCGAGGTTCTGGCCGAGGCACTGGTGGATGCCGAAGCCGAAGGCGACGTGGTGCCGGGCCGGGCGGCTCCAGTCGAGCGTGTCCGGGTCGGGGTAGACCGCCTCGTCGCGGTTGATGACGGAGGTCGCGAAGACCACGCCGTCACCCTTGCGGATCGTGGTCCCGGCCACCTCGATGTCCTCTACGGCCAGGCGCAGCAGACCGTCGGCGATCGACAGCATCCGCATCAGCTCCTCGACCGCGGCCGGCAGCAGCCCCGGGTCGGCGCGCAACTCGGCGAGCCGCTCGGGGTGCTGGAGCAGGGTGTAGGTGCCCAGCGAGATCATGTTGGCGGTCGTCTCGTGGCCCGCGACCAGCAGGATGAGCGCCAGGGCGGTCAGGCCCTCGCGGTCGAGCGCGCCGTCGCGCAGCTGCCGGTGGACCAGGTCGTCCAGCAGGCCGGTGCCGGGGTCCTGCTGCTTGCGGTCGATCAGCTCGCCGAAGTACGCCTCCAGCCGGTCGCGGGCGTCCTCCACGTCGGCGGTCTCCGGGCCGCGCAGCAACCGTCGCGACTGGGTCTCGAAGAAGTCGTGGTCGGCGTACGGGACGCCGAGCAGGGCGCAGATCACCATGGACGGCACGGGCAGCGCGAAGGTGTTCACCAGGTCCGCGGGCGGGCCCTGGGCGATCATCGCGTCGAGCCGTTCGTCGACGATCTGCTGGATGCGTGGCCGGAGTTCGGCGGCCCGTTTGAGGGTGAAGTCGCCGACGACCATCCGCCGCTGGGTGCGGTGCTCGGGGTCGTCGACGCCCAGCAGGGCCGTTCTGCGGTTCTTGATCCCGGCGAACCGCCGGGTCGGGGCGGGGAAGCCGGGACGGCTGCGGTCGGAGGACAGGCGCGGGTCGGCGAGCAGCGCGCGGGCGGTCGCGTGCCCGCTGACCAGCCACGCCTCACGGCCGTCGAAGAGGGTGATACGGGTCAGGGGGCGCTCGCCGCGCAGCGGATCGYAGGCGGCGGGCGGCTGATAGGGGCAGGTCCGGCTCTGGGGGAAGGCGACGGGTGCGGTCGTTTCCGTCATGAAGACCTCGCAGACGAAGTGTGCGTCGTGCCGATCTTCATTAGATGCCCGGGGCATCTATGGGGCGACGCGAAGTTCGGCCAGATCGGTGGCGGCTGCAACATGGCCGAGGAATGCCGTCTTCCCGTTCGAACGCCCGGCGTCGGGGGTCGCCTGCGAGAGCTTGGCCCTCGCCGGAAGCCGAGGCGCGGCGGTGCCGGTTCGAAAACCGGTTGTCCGTGGGACGGGACAGGCCCCAGGATCCAGCCATGTCTACGTTCGCCGTCCTCACGCCGCTGTCCGCCGCCGCTCCCGCCGCGCGCCGACAGCAGCGGTCCGGCCGCCGTGGAGAGCCGACACCTCCGCGGTCATGACGGCCGCGCTCGTCGCTGGACTGCTCGCCGGGTACGGCATCGCCGTCCCCGTCGGCGCGGTCGGGACGTACCTGGTCTCCCTCACCGCCCGCACGTCCCTGCGCACCGGTGTCTGCGCCGCGCTCGGCGTCGCGACCGCCGACGGGCTGTACGCCCTCGCGGCCACGCTCGGGGGAACCGCCCTGGCCGGCGCGTTGCGGCCGGTGCTCGGACCGCTGCGGTGGGTCTGTGTCCTGGTACTGCTCGCGCTGGCGGCGTGGGGCACGGCCACCGCCGTGCGCGAGTACCGCGGCCACCGGCTCGCGACGCGGACGGCCCCCGCTCCCCCGGGTCCCGCCCGGGCCTACCTGGCGCTGCTCGGCATCACTCTGCTCAACCCCACCACCGTGATCTACTTCGCCGCACTCGTGCTCGGCTCCCAGGCCACGGGCCCGGCCGGCCCGCTGGAGCAGGGCGTCTTCGTGCTCGCCGCCTTCGCCGCCTCCGCGAGCTGGCAGGTGCTGCTCGCCGGGAGCGGAGCCCTGCTGGGGCGGGCGCTGACCGGCCACCGGGGCCGGCTGGGGACGGCGCTGGTGGCGAGCGGGGTCATGACGGTCCTGGCCGTGCGGATGGCGCTGGCGCCGGGGTGAGGTGCCCGGCCGGCCGGGATGTGGCGCGGTGCGGATGATTCGGGGGCGTACCGGTGTTGAAGGCGGGTGCCAGTAGGCCATGACGCGAAGACGGGACGGATGCCATGCCTCTTGAGGGCGAGTACGAACCCAGCCCGACGCAGTGGGTGCGCAAGCAGGTGGAACTGTACGAGAGCTCCGGCGGCACGGAAGGGTCGACGCTTCAGGGCACGAAGATGCCGGTGGTCATCCTGACCTCACGGGGTGTCAGGAGCGGCAAGCTGCGCAAGACACCGGTGATGCGGGTGGAGCACGAGGGACGGTACGCCGCGGTCGCCTCTCTCGGTGGCGCGCCCAAGCACCCGGTCTGGTACTTCAACATCAAGGCCGATCGGCACGTGGAGCTCCAGGACGGTCCGGTCAAGCAGGACATGATCGCCCGCGAGGTCACGGGCCAGGAGAAGGCCCAGTGGTGGGAACGCGCCGTCGCGGCGTATCCGGCCTACGCCGACTACCAGAAGAAGACGGACCGGGAGATACCGGTGTTCGTGCTGGAGCCGGCCGACGGCGGGTGAGTCCCCGGGGCTTCGGGCGCGCCCCGGGGTGATTCCGGCCGGACGGAGGTCAGCCCTTCGGGTGGTCCGGCAGCGATCCACCGCCCAGGCGCCATGTCTCCGGCCGCAGGGGGGCGAAGCGGCCGACGCCCCGTCCGGCCACCGCCCCGTCCGGCCGATGCCCGGAACGTCGGGCGCCCCGTCCGGCCGACGCCCCGTCCGGCCGATGCCCGGAACGTCGGGCGCGCCCCGTAGT
>NZ_NGFN01000414.1 GCF_002148965.1 Streptomyces swartbergensis
CGGCAGCCCTCGGCGTACGCCCCACCAAGCAACGCGGACAGAACTTCGTGATCGACGCGAACACCGTCCGCCGTATCGTCCGCACCGCACAGGTCCACCCCGACGACGTGGTCGTCGAGGTGGGACCGGGCCTCGGGTCACTGACGCTCGCCCTGCTGGAGGTCGCCGACCGCGTCACGGCCGTCGAGATCGACGACGTGCTCGCCGCCGCGCTGCCCGCGACCATCACGGCCCGCATGCCCGACCGCGCCGACCGGTTCGCCCTGGTCCACTCCGACGCGATGCACGTCACCGAGCTGCCCGGCCCCGCTCCGACCGCGCTGGTCGCCAACCTCCCCTACAACGTGGCCGTCCCGGTCCTGCTGCACATGCTCGAAGCCTTCCCGAGCATCGAACGCACCCTGGTCATGGTCCAGTCGGAGGTCGCCGACCGCCTCGCCGCCCCGCCCGGCTCGAAGGTGTACGGCGTTCCGTCGGTCAAGGCCAACTGGTACGCCGAGGTCAAGCGGGCCGGCGCCATCGGACGCAGCGTCTTCTGGCCGGCGCCCAACGTCGACAGCGGCCTGGTCTCCCTCGTCCGCCGGACCGAGCCGCTGAAGACGACGGCCTCCAGGCGCGAGGTGTTCGCCGTCGTCGACGCCGCCTTCGCCCAGCGCCGCAAGACGCTGCGGGCCGCGCTCGCCGGCTGGGCCGGGTCCGCCGCCGCGGCCGAGGCGGCCCTCGTCGCCGCCGGGGTCTCACCGCAGGCGCGGGGCGAGTCGCTGACGGTGGAGGAGTTCGCGCGGATCGCCGAGCACAAGCAGAACCAGCCCCAGGAGGAGTCCGCGTGAGCGTGACGGTTCGGGTCCCCGCCAAGGTCAACGTCCAGCTCGCGGTCGGCCCCGCCCGCCCCGACGGCTTCCACCCGCTGGCCAACGTCTTCCTCGCGGTCGGCCTCTACGACGAGGTCACCGTCACCCCGGCCGACGAGCTCCGCGTCACCTGCGAGGGCCCGGACGCCGGCCAGGTCCCCCTGGACCGTACGAACCTGGCCGCACRGGCGGCCGAAGCGCTCGCCCAGCGGTACGGCCGGACGCCCGACGTCCATATCCACATCGCCAAGGACATCCCCGTCGCCGGCGGCATGGCGGGCGGCAGCGCGGACGGCGCCGGCGCGCTGGTCGCCTGCGACGCGCTGTGGGGGACCGGCGCCTCCCGGGACGAACTGCTCGGCATCTGCGCCGAGTTGGGCAGCGACGTGCCGTTCAGCCTGGTCGGCGGGGCGGCGCTGGGCATCGGGCGGGGCGAGCAGCTGACGCCCCTGGAGGTCGGCGGCACCTTCCACTGGGTGTTCGCGATGGCCGGCCGCGGCCTGTCCACCCCGGCCGTCTTCCGGGAGTTCGACCGGCTCGGCGAGGGCACGGACATCCCCGAGCCCGTCGCCTCTCAGGAACTCCTCGCGGCCCTGGCGAAGGGCGACCCGGACGCGCTCGCCGCCGCCGTCTCCAACGACCTCCAGCCCGCCGCCCTCTCCCTCTTCCCGGAACTCGCCGGCACCCTGGCCACGGGCCGCGCCGCCGGCGCCCTCGCCGCCCTGGTCTCCGGCTCCGGCCCGACCACGGCGTTCCTCGTCCGCGACCCGGAGTCGGCGGCAGCGGTGGCGCAGGCGCTGGTGGCGTCCGGCACGTGCCGGACCGTGCGGACGGCGTCGGGTCCGGCACCCGGGGCGACGGTCGCCGGGCGTTGATCCCGTGCGGCGGCCGGTTCCCGGCGCTTGGGCTCCCCCGGTTGTTCTCGACAGAGGGGGCGCAGACGTGGAAGAACTGGTCACGGCCGTATGACGCGAGACGCGGACGAGGTCCGGGCCCTGCTGGAGTCCGGGGCCGACCCCGAGACCCTCGACGACGGCCTGCCGGTCCCGTGCCGGGCCGTCGCCGCCTATGACGAACCCGTCGCCGAAGCGCTGCTGGAGGCCGGCGCCGACCCCTTGCGCCGGCTGACCGACGGGAGCACCCCGCTGCTGCGGGCGGTGGACGGCGGGTCACACCATCTGACCTACGTGCTCGCCTGCCACCGGGTGCCGCTGCCGGCGCCGGAGCGCGAAGAGCTGCCGGCCCGCGCCCGGCACTGGGTGGAGACGGGCGTGGAGGCGGAGCTGCGCCGGCACACCGGCCTGACGGGGCCCGTCGACCGGGTCCGGGTCGAGGACGACGAGGTCGGCTGGTGGTGTGAGCAGCTCACGCTCGGCGACCTGACCGTACGCGGCGAGCACCGGGCGGTCCTCACCAGCATGGAGGAGCGCTACGGCGTCCGTACCCCGTTCGACGAACTCGTCGCGCGGGCCCTCGCACACCCCGACCGGGACCACGTCGTGTGGTCGGACGTGGTGTTCACACTCGGCCGCCGGTTGGACGAGGAGACCTGGCAGTGGACCAGGGACCTGCTCAACCGCCCCGACCGGCTGCACCGCCTGCTCGCCGCCGACGTCCTGCTGTTCCTGATCCTCGGAGATCCCATCAAGGGAGCCGACCCGTTCTGGGACCGAGGGAGGGAGCTCGGCTCGTGCCCTGGGCCGAACAGGAGCAGGACCCGGAAGTGCCGGCGGTCATCCTCCAGGCGATGACCCACGACAGCGCCCCGGAGATCGAGGCCGTCGGCCTGTCGCTCCTCGCACATCCGGACCCCAGGGTGCGCGCTGGTGACGGACGCCCTGGGGCACTCCGAGGACGGCCGGTCCCAGGTCGGCCCCGAGAGCCTCACCGCGGTGCTCACCCTGGCCCGCGACGAGGACCCCGGCGTACGCGAGGCGGCGGGCCGCTGGCTGGCTCACCACCGGGGGCCCGGCCCCGAGGTGGGGGACGCGCCGGTCGCGCTCACCCATGACGAGCGGCAGCCGATCCGCACCTGCGCCGTGTCCGGACTGGCCTGGCGCGACGACCCGCGCTGTGTGGAGGCCGAGCACCGGATCGGCTCCGTCGACGCAGAGCTGCCGTTCGACGAGAGGCTGATGGACGTGTGGCGGTACCAGCGCCGCCGGGAAGCCGCCGAGCACTCCTGAACACCCCGGCCGGAGCACCCCGCCGCCCGACTACCCTGGAGGGTCGATCCACCCCCCTCGTCAGGAGAGAAATGGCCGTCAACCTGGTCAATGTCGAGAACGTCAGCAAGGTGTACGGCACCCGTGCCCTGCTCGACGGCGTCTCCCTCGGCGTCTCCGAAGGGGAACGCATCGGCGTCGTGGGCCGCAACGGCGACGGCAAGACCACGCTGATCCGGATGCTCGCCAGGCTGGAGGAGGCCGACACCGGGCGCGTCACGCACTCCGGCGGTCTGCGCATCGGCGTGCTCACGCAGCACGACTCCCTCGACCCGGAGGCCACCGTCCGCCACGAGGTCATCGGCGACATGGCCGACCACGAGTGGGCGGGCGTCGCCAAGGTCAGGGACGTCCTGACCGGCCTGTTCGGCGGGCTCGACCTGCCGGGGTTCCCCAAGGGGCTCGACACCGTCATCGGCCCGCTGTCCGGCGGTGAGCGACGCCGCATCGCGCTCGCCAAGCTGCTCATCGAGGAGCAGGACCTGCTCGTCCTCGACGAGCCCACCAACCACCTCGACGTCGAGGGCATCGCCTGGCTCGCCCGGCACCTCCAGAACCGCCGGTCCGCGCTCGTCTGCGTCACCCACGACCGCTGGTTCCTCGACCAGGTCTGCACGCGCATGTGGGACGTCCAGCGCGGAGACGTCTACGAGTACGAGGGCGGCTACTCCGACTACGTCTTCGCCCGTGCCGAGCGCGAGCGCATCGCCGCCACCGAGGAGGTCAAGCGGCAGAACCTCGTCCGCAAGGAGCTGGCCTGGCTGCGGCGCGGCGCACCCGCCCGTACGTCCAAGCCGCGCTTCCGCGTCGAGGCCGCCAACGAGCTCATCGCGGACGTACCGCCGCCGCGGGACAGCAGCGAGCTGATGAAGTTCGCGTCCACGCGGCTCGGCAAGACCGTGTTCGACCTGGAGGACATCACGGTCCAGGCGGGCCCGAAGGTCCTCCTCAAGCACGTCACCTGGCAGCTCGGGCCGGGGGACCGGATCGGTCTCGTCGGCGTCAACGGCGCCGGGAAGACGTCCCTGCTGCGGGCCATGGCCGAGGCGGCCCGGACCGACGGCGAGGTCCAGCCGGTGGGCGGGCGCATCCGCGTCGGCAAGACCGTCAAGCTGGCCTACCTCTCCCAGGAGGTCGCCGAACTCGACCCGGCCACGCGCGTGCTGGAGGCCGTGCAGCAGGTGCGTGAGCGCGTCGACCTGGGCAAGGGCCGGGAGATGACCGCCGGGCAGCTGTGCGAGACGTTCGGCTTCACCAAGGAGAAGCAGTGGACGCCGGTCGGGGACCTGTCCGGCGGTGAGCGGCGGCGGCTCCAGCTGCTGCGGCTCCTCATGGACGAGCCCAACGTCCTCTTCCTCGACGAGCCCACCAACGACCTCGACATCGAGACGCTGACGCAGCTGGAGGACGTGCTCGACGGCTGGCCCGGCTCGATGATCGTCATCTCTCACGACCGGTTCTTCATCGAGCGCACCACCGACCGGGTGTTCGCGCTGCTCGGCGACGGCACGCTGCGGATGCTGCCGCGCGGCATCGACGAGTACCTGGAGCGGCGGCAGCGCATGGAGGAGGCCGCGGCCGCCTCGACGCCCGCCGCGGCGCCGCGGACCACCGCCCCGGAGAAGAGCGCCGCCGACCAGCGCGCCGCCAAGAAGGAACTCCAGAAGATCGAGCGGCAGCTCGACAAGGTCTCCGAGAAGGAGACCAAGCTGCACGCCCGGATCGCCGAAAACGCCACGGACTTCTCGAAGGTGGCGGAACTGGACGCCGAGCTGCGCGAGTTGGCCGGGCAGCGCGAGGAGCTGGAGATGCGCTGGCTGGAACTCGCCGAGGACGCGTGAAGGGCGCGTGAAGGCGCATAACGACGGCATCACGGGCCGGTCCGCCCTTGGGAACAGGGGGTGAGACGGCCCGGTCGCTGTCGGAACCTGGTGATACAAAGAGTCGTCTTAGAACTTTATGAAGCGACTCTGAGTCCATTTCGTATCTCAGGGTGTGGCTAAAAATCAGTGATCGAACGGGGGAGCCGCTGATGACTCAGCCGCCCAGTCCGCCGCCGCACGGTGGCTTCGGAGCACCGCAGGACCAGCCGCCGCAGGGCGGTGGCTTCGGGGCACCGCAGACTCCGCCACCGCCGCAGGGACCGCCCCAGACGCCGCCGCCCCCGCAGGGGCCGCCGCAGCCTGGATACGGCTATCCCCAGCAGCCTCCGCAGCAGCCCGGGCCGTACGGGCAGCCGGGGCCGTACAACTCCGGTCCCTACGGCCAGCCGCAGCAGCCGGGTCCCTACGGCCAGCCGCAGCCGCCCGGTCCGTACGGCCAGCCCGGTTACGGCTACCCGCAGCAGCCGCACCACCCCGGCGTGCCCGGCACCCCGCCCGGGGGTGGCTCCGGCAACCCCTTCAAGGGCAAGCCCGCCATGATCATCGGCGCCGCCGTGGCCGCGCTGCTCGTGGTCGGCGCCACCGTGTGGGCGGTCACCGGCGGCGACGACGGCAAGGGCAAGAAGAAGCCGGTCGCCCAGCCGACCAGCGACGGCAAGCCCGGCGCCTCCGCCCCGGCCAACCCCGGTGACGGCAGCGGCGACGGCGGCGAGGACCCGGAGAACCTCAACGAGGGCCGCCAGGCGGGCGAGGCGAAGGTCCTCTGGTACAAGGAGGCACCCGACGCGCCCGGTTCCGGCGCCGACGCCCCCGGCATGTGGATCACCGACAAGGCGGCGGTGAAGGCGGCGTACAAGCAGCTCTTCGCCTACAACGTCGGTGACGGCAAGCCGGCCTGGGACGCGATCACCTTCCCGCAGAAGATCTGCGCGACCACCCCGCAGAAGACGTCCGACGACAAGATCGTCGTCGCGTACATGAGCGGCAGCAGCGACCGCGCCAAGTGCAACCAGCTCCAGGAGGTCGACCTCGCCACGGGCGAGAAGGGCTGGAAGGAGGAGGTCGGCGACGGCGCCTTGTTCGACTCCACGCTCTCCGTCGAACTGTCCATCACCGGCAAGACGCTGATGGTGGGCCGCTCCCAGTCCGGCACGGCCTACGACGTCACCGACGGCGACAAGCTCTTCGACCACAAGCGCTACGGCAGCGCCTGCTTCCCCTCCGCGTTCGCCGGCGGCGACCGCCTGATCGCCGTCGCCTCCTGCGGTGCCGGTACCGACAAGGAGCACGACGAGGTCCAGGAGCTCGACCCGAAGACCGGCAAGGTCCGCTGGACCCAGCCGTTCGACAAGGGCTGGCGGGTCGCGCGCACCTACTCGGTCAGCCCGCTGGTCGTCTACAGCACCAACAAGGACAAGAAGGCCTGGAACATCTCCACCTTCACCTCCGGCGGCAAGTTCCGCTCGCAGGTCGGCTTCGACGAGGACTTCGCCCCCGAGTGCGGCTGGGCCATCCTCGAACGCGACCTCCAGGGCTGCCAGGGCGTCGCCGTCGACGACACCACGCTCTACCTCCCGACGGAGGCGACCACCGGCGCCAACGAGATCGTCGCGGTCAACCTCGCCGACGGCAAGGAGAAGTGGCGGGTGAAGTCCCCGGCCGACGAGTCGATGCTGCCCATGAAGGTCGAGGGCGGCAAGCTCATCGCCTATGTGCAGCCGTCGTACGACGCGGGCGGCCAGATCGTGTCCATCCCGACCGGCGGCAGCAGCCACAAGCCGGTCAAGCTGCTCCAGAACCCGCAGGGCGCCGCGGACATCGAGAACGGCTTCTTCTCCAAGGACACCGACTGGGTCGACGGGCGCTTCTACATCTCGACCACGCGGCTGAGCGGAAACGACGACACCAAGGAGAAGTTGATGCTCGCCTACGGCAAGTGACTCTTCCCCCTTCGGACATCCCGCCTCTTCGTCGCCGCCCCCTTCCCCGAGGTGCTCACGTCATGACCCAGCCGCCGCCTCCGCCGTCCCAGCAGCCCCCGCCCGGGGGAGGCTTCGGGCCGCCCCAGGAC
>NZ_NGFN01000415.1 GCF_002148965.1 Streptomyces swartbergensis
CGTCCGCGTACCGAGCCGCCGCGTGCACCACGGGCAGCCCGGGCGGCTCCGGCACCGGCCGCACCCGGCGTGCCCCGACTCCGCTCAGCACCGCACGGCACTCCGGGCAGAGCACCGTACGAGGCCTCCCACAGCCCCCGCACTCGGCCGGCAGCACCAGGTCGGTGAGGTCCTGCCACCACCCCCGCATGGCCACCACTGTGCCGCCCCGGGCCCTCTCCGACCACCCCTGTGGACGACGGCCTGTGGACAATTCCGCACCAGGCGAACCGTTCGTCCCCCACACGACTGACGGCCCTGTGGGGCGGCCCCATAGGACGGCCCCTTGGAACGGATCCGCGACGGCCCCGTGGGACGGCTCCGGGACGGCTCGTGAGACGGCTCCGTGGCGGCCCGTGGGGCTGCACGGCAAGGCACCCTCGTGACGACACCGCCCCCGCTCCCGAACGACAGCGGCAGCCCCTCCCGGCCCTCACCGGGCAGAAGCGACCGCCGCCACAAGCGCACCTCGGGCCCGGCCACGGGGTCGCCACGCCACAACCGCGCCCCGGCACCGGGCACCGGCCACCGGGGGCGCCACACCTCACCCCGGATAGACCGGCGCCGTCCCCTGCGTCACCTTCTGCCACTGCGCACCCGACGGCAGCCGGACGATCCCGTCCACCGAGTACGCCACCAGCGGCAGCCGGTCGTCCTCGGCGGCGGTGACCTCCTTCACGCCGGTCAGGGCCGCGGGCGCCGGTACGTCCGGCGTGGAGCCGTCGACCTGGACGTACCGCATCTGCTCCACGCCACCGTGCTCGCGCCCGACCACCACGAGCCGGCTGTCCCCGGCCCACGACATGGCGGTGATCTCCTCAAGCTCCGGGGTCGCGGAACGCAGTTCGACCACCCTGACGGCCGACTTCTCGCCCGGCTTTCCCTCCCGCTCGATCAGCCCGATGAGCAGGGTCTTCTTGCCGCCCTTTTCCACGACGAGCGCGATCCGCACCCCGTCGGCGGCCACCCGCACGGCCTGGATCCGCCCGTCCAGATGCGGCGTGCGCACCTCCAGCGGATCACCCTTGCCCTCCTCCAGCAGGAGCAGCCGGGGATCGTCCGGGTCACGGTCGGCCACCCACAGCCCGTCGTGGGCGTCCCAGCTGGGGGTGGTCAGTCGGTCCTTCTCGGTCGGGCCGTGGCTGCGCAGCACCGGCTCGCCCAGCGAACCGCCCGAGACCAGCGACCCCACGTACAGCGACTTGCCGTCGAGGCTGACACCGGCCGCGGTGTGCTCGTCGCGCGACACCGCCACCGACCGCAGTGCCGTGTCGCCCTCGCCCAGCGCCCCCGGCGCCGGGTCCGGCTTGGTCTCGCTGTTGCCCGCGGGGATCCGTACCAGCCGGTCCTTGGCGTCGACGAAGTACAGGAAGTCGGGGCTGCGCACCGAGCTCCGGAAGGCGGCGGCGTCGGCCGTTTTCTGCGTGAGCGAGCACAGCTCCGTCCCGCCGGCCCGCAGCTCGACCTCGTCCACCGCGGGGCCGAGGCTGTGCAGGGTGAACAGCAGCTGGGCCGCCATCTCCTCGCACCGGTTGATGCCGACACCCGCGGCCTTGTCGTTGAGCGGGACCGTCAGCTTGTTCCGGTCGTCGGGCGTCAGCGCGCCTGCGTCCTTCGGCAGCGCCGTACCGGTGGGGAAGCTCGACCTGACGACGGGCCCGAGCCACCGCGTGGGCCCGCTCAGGACGGAGCGCACCATCTGCGTCATGGGATCCACCCGCCGACGGACGTACACGGGGTCGGCGACCGCGGTGGGCCGGGTGTCCGCCCCTGCCACCGTGGTGTTTGAAGCGAAGTAGTACTTATTGACGGACATGTAGTTGCGCTGGAAGTCCGACTCGCCCATGACGACGCCCTGCGGCAGCGCGGCGATCCGCCACTGACCGCTCTTCTCGTCCTGCGTCAGGTGCAAGGTCCTGCCGTACGCCCCGGTCGCCGGCGCGTACGACTGCTGCGCGTCCACCGTGGCCACCTTGGTGCCGGTCAGCATGTACGTGATCTCGCCGGTGTCCTCGCGGCCGGCCGCACCCTCGGGCTTGGCACCCGGCCCGTTCGTCAGCACCGTCGTGGAAAGCTCCGGCCGCCACGTCTTGGCGGCCTCACCGGTCAGGTACTGGCGTGCGGTCTTGTAGTGCGGATCGTCGCTGGTGAGCGCCTCCAGGAAGCCCTGCACGATCTCCGGGGGCTGCGCGTCCTCACCCGGCGGCACCGCGTACACCCGCACCTGGTTCTCATGGCGGGGTGTGGACTCCACACCCCGCAGATCCCCGCTGTCCGGCATCGAGGCACACCCCGCCAGCAGCAGGACGCCACCAGTGGCGTACGCCATCACGCGCGCGGGCGTACGCCGACCGCGCCCCCCACGGTCAGCGCCCACGAAATGCCTCCCCATGCCTGTCCGCGTTCTCCGACTCGGTTTCCCTGACCGAGCCCGCGGATCCGTTGTCCCTGTCCGCGTCCTTCGGCCCGCTCACGACCTGGTCGCGAGAGGACCCAGCAGGACCACTCGGCCTGCCGTCGCCGGCCGCACTCGCCGGACCGCTCACCACACCGTCGCCGACCGCGCCTGACGAACCGCTCACCACACCGTCGCCGACCGCGCCTGACGAACCGCTCGCCACGCCGTGGCCGCCCGCGTCCGCCGGGCCGCTCGCGCCCGCGCCGCGAGCCGGCTGCTCCGGGGCCGCCTGTGGATCGTCCTGCCGCCGCGTGCCCGAGGCGGACCGGGGCACGACGCGCGCGCCGTTGCCGGGCAGCGCCGTCGGATCGGCCGTGGGGACCGCGGAGGCCGCCCGCGGCGGTATCGGGTCCCGTGCCGGCCCCGGTGGCCGCGGCCCGCTCGCCGACTGTGCCGGCACGGTCGCCCGCTTCTCGCCGTCCCCCCCGCCGCCAGACGGCAGACCGGCGTCGTCGAGCCCCCGGTTCCGCCGTGAGTCCTTGGGCTCCAGCGGTATCGGAGAGCCCCGCAGCGGCTCGTCCGCGGTCCTGGGCAGCGTCAGCCGGAACTGCGAACCGCCGCCCGGCTCGCCCCACGCCTGAAGCCAGCCGCCGTGCAGCCGCGCGTCCTCCAGGGCGATGGACAGCCCCAGACCCGTACCACCCGTGGTCCGCGCGCGTGCCGGGTCGGCCCGCCAGAAACGGCTGAACACCCGCGTCGCCTCGCCCGGCTTGAGCCCGACCCCGTAGTCCCGCACCGCGACCGCGACCGCACCGCCCGCCGCGGCGAGCTTGACGACGACATCCCTGCCCTCACCGTGCTCGACGGCGTTCACGACGAGGTTGCGGAGCACGCGCTCCACGCGCCGGGCGTCGGCCTCGGCGACGACGGGCTGCTGGTCGCCCAGGACGCGGAGCCGCGTCCCCTTGCGCTCCGCGAGCGGCTCTGCCCCGCTGACCACCCGCCGTACGACGTCCCTGAGGTCTATCGGCTCCGCCTCCAGCGCCGCGGCACCCGCGTCGAACCGGCTGATCTCCAGCAGATCCGCGAGCAGCGACTCGAACCGGTCCAGCTGGTCGGCGAGCAGCTCCGCGGACCGCGCGGTCACCGGGTCGAAGTCCTCCCGCGCCTCGTGGATGACGTCCGCGGCCATCCGCACGGTCGTCAGCGGCGTACGCAGCTCGTGCGACACGTCCGACACGAACCGGCGCTGCATCCGCGACAGGTCCTCCAGCTGGCTGATCTTCAGCTGGAGGTTCTGGGCCATCTTGTTGAAGGCCTCGCCGAGCCGCGCGATGTCGTCCTCGCCGGTGACCTTCATACGCTCCTGAAGCCGCCCGGCGGACAGCCGCTCGGCGATCCCCGCCGCCATCCGCACCGGCGTGACCACCTGACGCACGACGAGCCAGGCGATGGCCCCCAGCAGGACGACGACGAACAGCCCGGCCGTCGCGAGAGTCCCCTTGACCAGGCTCAGCGACTTCTCCTCCTGGGTGAGCGGGAAGAGGTAGTAGAGCTGGTACGGATCCCCGTTGGGGTCGTTGACCTGCTTGCCGATGACCAGGCCCGGCTGGGAGTCCTTGGTCTCGTTGTTGTACGTGATCCGGGTGTAGCTCTGCGCGGCCGTCGTACTGCTGCCGATCCGCTCACGCAGATCGGCGGGCACGCTCCTGCTCCAGTCCACCTCGCCGGAGGCGCGCGGTCCGCGCCCGCCGGCACCGTCCGCGTCGGAGGCCGGAAGCGTGACCACGTCGAAGGCACCCTGGCCGCCGCTGGACAGCGAGGACACCAGATCGCTCATCCACTGGATGACGTTCTGCGCGGGACGGCCGTCCGCCGTCGCGACATCGTCGCCGGTGCCGCTCGCCGCCTCGTCGGACCGCTGCTTGGCCACCGCGAACCCGCCCGTGGCCTGGCTCTGCGACGCCTTCACCTTGGCGTCCAGCAGGCCGTTGCGCACCTGCCCGATGACGACGAAGCCGAGCAGCAGGACCACGCCCAGCGACATCAGCAGCGTCGTGACGACGACCTTGAGCTGGATGTTGCGCCGCCACAGCCGCATGACGGGCAGCAGCGGCCGGCGCACCCACCGCATGAACAGCCGGATGACCGGGCTGCCCTGGACCCCGCCCTGGAGCAGCAGCCCGCTCTCCAGGAACCGCGCCCAGCGGGAGCCGGCCTTCTTCCGCCCGACAGGCCGCCCCGGGCGGCCCCCGGACCGTCCGGGCGCCGAAGCGGCACTGTCGCCGGACATGTCAGCTCGGCCCTGCCTTGTACCCGACACCACGGACGGTCACCACGATCTCCGGCTTCTCCGGGTCCTTCTCGACCTTGGAACGCAGCCGCTGCACGTGCACATTGACCAGCCGCGTGTCCGCCGCGTGCCGGTAGCCCCACACCTGCTCCAGCAGCACCTCGCGCGTGAACACCTGCCACGGCTTGCGCGCGAGCGCGACCAGCAGGTCGAACTCCAGCGGCGTCAGCGCGATCGACTGCCCGTCCCGCTTCACGGAGTGCCCGGCCACGTCGATGACCAGGTCACCGATGGCGAGCTGCTCCGGAGCGGGCTCCTCCGACCTCCTGAGCCGCGCCCGGATCCGGGCCACCAGCTCCTTCGGCTTGAACGGCTTCACGATGTAGTCGTCGGCACCCGACTCCAGGCCCACGACGACATCGACCGTGTCGCTCTTGGCCGTGAGCATCACGATCGGCACCCCGGACTCCGCCCTGATCAGACGGCACACCTCGATGCCGTCCCGACCGGGCAGCATCAGATCGAGCAGCACCAGATCGGGCTTGGACTCACGGAAGGCGGCCAGCGCCTTGTCGCCATCGGCAACGAAAGACGGCTCGAAACCCTCACCACGCAGCACAATGCCGAGCATCTCGGCCAGTGCGGTGTCGTCGTCGACGACAAGGACTCGTCCCTTCATAAACGACATCATCCCATTCTCATAACGGTGGCGAAGGCAGTGGTGAGGTAGGTCACCGGCAGTGACCATAGTCGCAGCAGGCGCTACTGTCTGCCCTCGCCCACCCCCTGTTGATCTCGACGACGGGCAGCGGCGAGGCTCCCGTCCCCCCGGAAGGGACGAGGTTGCCGGAGCCCGCGCCACTTCGCACGCACTCCGGCAGCCGCCCGGCTCAGCCCGCCGACACGCGGCGCGACCGGGCACACACCTCGGCGAGCGCCTCGGCCGTGACGGGCGAAACCGCGCCTTCCTCCGTGACGATCGCCGTCACCAGCTCGGGCGGGGTCACGTCGAACGCCGGGTTGTACGCCTGCGTCCCCAGCGGCGCGACCGGAATGCCACCGCCCGCCTCAGCCCCGGTCACCGGCACCTGCGGCGCCACGAACTCGGTCACCTCATGACCGGCCCGCTGCTCGACCTCGATGGACGCCCCGTCCGGGGTGTCCGCATCCACTGTCGTCACCGGCGCCACCACGATGAACGGCACATGGTGATACCGCGCGAGCACCGCCAGCGGATAGCTCCCGATCTTGTTCGCCACCGAACCGTCCGCCGTGATGCGGTCCGCCCCGATCAGCACCGCGTCCACCTCCCCGGCGGCGAACAGCGACCCGGCCGCGTTGTCGGTGAGCAGCGTGTACGCCATCCCGCTGCGCGCCGCCTCGTACGCCGTCAGGCGGGCGCCCTGCAACAGCGGACGCGTCTCGTCCACCCACAGACGCCGCAGCCGTCCCGCCCGGTGCGCCGCGAGCGCCACCGCGAACGCCGTCCCCTCCCCGCCCGACACCAGCGAACCGGTGTTGCAGTGCGTGAGGATCCGGTGCCCTCCCCCGGGCAGCAGCTCGTCCAGCAGCGCCAGCCCGTGCTCGGCCATCCGCGCACTGGCCTCGGCGTCCTCCCGGTGCAACTGCCGCGCCGCCGCCAGCGCCGCCGCGGCCGCCTGCCTGATGTCACCGCCCTTGGCGAGCGCGGCCTCGTGGGCCGCTTGCGCCCGGCGCACCCCCACGGCCAGGTTCACCGCGGTCGGCCGGGCGCTCGCCAGCGCGGCCGCGGCCTCCTCCACGTCGAAGCCCCGCACGGCGGCGAGCGCGACGCCGTAAGCCCCCGCGATGCCGAGCAGGGGCGCCCCGCGCACGGCGAGCGAGCGGATCGCCTCCACGAGCGCGGGCGCGTCCGTACAGACCAGTTCCACCTCCTCGACCGGCAGCCTCGTCTGGTCGAGAAGGACCAGAACAGGTCCTTCCGGTGGTTCTTCCCAACGGATCGCCGGGATCTCGGTCGGCCGTTTGTCATCGCCGCTGTACGCGTACTGATCAGCCATGCCGTCAGTCTGCCCCCTAACCAGCGGACAATTGAAGGTACGCAGCCCATACCGCGGCCGGTCACTCCAAGACCACCCCATGGCACGATGGCTGCCAACCTGCCGCCGCGACCGCGGACGGGCACCGTGAAGGAGCGACGATGAACGACACTCCGGGCTGGGCCTCGCCCGGATCCGCCCCGTCCGACGGGCAGAAGCCTGACGCGTCCGGCCCTGCCGAGCCCGCCGACCGCCCCAACCC
>NZ_NGFN01000416.1 GCF_002148965.1 Streptomyces swartbergensis
GTTGTAGGCCGACTGCTGGGGCAGGTAGCGGAAGAGGTGGCCGAGCCGGGCGTGGGCGAAGCGGATCCAGTGCCGGGCGGAGGGAAAGCCGAGCAGGACCTGGGCGACCGCCAGGCACAGCAGTTCGGCGTCCGTGAGTTTCGGGGGTCGCCCGATCCGGCGACAAGGCGCCACGTGGTCGTCGATGAACACGTACAGTGCCGCCAGGAGGGCGTCCAGGTTTGTCTTCACACACTGACCAACGGGCGCCCTTCGCCATGGTCGCGACCAGCACACACATCGGACTCATTCATCTAGGGGTGTCCGCAAAGTCCGTCGTCCGCCCGGAGGGCGGGCCCCGCGGCGTCCGGTGCGTGCTCTGGGGGTACCCCCTGCTCGAAGAGCTTGGGGGAGCGTGCCGGACGTCGCGGGGCAGTGCGGGACTCTGCGGACACTCACCTAGGCCCGCTGGAGCATGTCCCGCATCCGTGTGATCTCGCTCGTCTGCTGGGCGATCACCTCGTCGGCCATCTCCTCGACCCGGATGTTGTTGCCCTGTCCCTTCACGTCCGTGGCCATCGTGATCGCGCCCTGGTGATGGGTCGTCATCAGCGTCAGGAAGAGCTGATCGAAGGCCTTTCCGTCAGCCGCGCGGAGCTCGTTCAGCTGTGCCTCGGTCGCCATCCCGGGCATCGCGGCGTGCTCGTGCCGTTCGGCCTTCAGCGGCTTTCCGTACGATTTCAGCCAGCCCTTCATGGCCTCGATCTCCGGCTTCTGGGCGGCGGCGATCCGTGCGGCGATCCGTTTCACCTTCGCCGACTCGGCGCGCTCCGGGGCGAGTTCGGTCATGACGAGGGCCTGGGCGTGGTGTTCGATCATCATGCGGGCGTAGGAGACATCCGCCGAGTTGGGGGAGTCGTTCTCCGAGTGCTGGTCGGCGGCTTCCTCGGCGGACAGGGTGCGGTTCGCCTCGCCCGGCTTGCCCGGCGCTATCACGGCAGGCCCGTCCGCGGCGGCCGGCTTCCGGTCCGGACCGGAGTCGCACCCCCCGGCCGTGAGTGCGGCCAGGGCGGCCAGCCCCGTCATGACGACGGACGTACGAGACGCGCGGAAGGGCACAACGACCTCCTGTGGCAGGCGTGTTGATGGACACCTGGTGATGCTTACAGCCATTCGGGCATGTTTCGCGGGTCATTGACCCAGCGACTTCTTTAAGACCCTGTTGCGCCTGTTGATATGTGCATGACGAGGACGATACTGCGTGGTGCGTGAACCGTTCCGGAGGGAACGGAACCAGGGAGGAAAACAGTGATCCTGTTGAACGACCGCAGAACACGCCGCAGACGTCTCGGAGCAGGCGCGATAGCCGGCGGACTGCTGGCCGCGCTCCTCGTGGCGGCGCCGGCAGGGGCCACCCCCGACCCGGGGGACGTCCCGCCCAAGCCGAAGGAGGTCTCCAAGAGCGCGCAGGCCGAGGCGCGCGAGGCCATCGAGAACGGTGAGATACCCGGCCGGGACGAGATCGTCCACTCGGCCAACATCGAACACGTCGCCAACATCCCCAAGGACGTGCTGCCCGGCATCAACACGGACCTGGCCTTCCAGGGCAGGTACGCCTTCGCCGGCAACTACGACGGCTTCCGCATCTTCGACATCGGCAACCCGAAGTCACCCAAGACGGTCGCCCAGGTGCTGTGCCCGGGCTCCCAGAACGACATCTCCGTCTCCGGCAACCTGCTGTTCCTGTCCACCGACTCCTCACGCAGCGACAGCAGTTGCAGCAGCACCACGCAGCCGGCGACCGAGAAGTCCTCGTGGGAGGGCATGAAGGTCTTCGACATCAGCGACAAGCGGAACCCGAGGTACGTCGCCGCCGTCGAAACCGCGTGCGGCTCGCACACCCACACGCTGGTGCCCGAGCGGCGGAACGTCTACGTGTACGTCTCCTCGTACTCGCCGGACGCCACGTACCCCGACTGCCGGCCGCCGCACGACGGCATCTCCGTCATCAAGGTGCCGCGCAGCGCCCCCGAGAAGGCGGCGGTCGTGGGCTTCCCCGTGCTGTTCCCCGGTGAGGGCCCGGACGGCGGCGGCAACCCGGGCGGGCCCACCAACCCGGGCGTCATCAAGACCACCGGCTGCCACGACATCACCGTGCTGCCCTCGGCGGACCTGGCCGCGGGCGCCTGTATGGGCGACGGCATCCTGTTCTCCGTCAAGGACCCGGAGCACCCGAAGGTCATCGACCGGGTGCAGGACAACGTCAACTTCTCCTTCTGGCACTCGGCTACCTTCAACCAGAAGGCGAACAAGGTCGTGTTCACCGACGAGCTGGGCGGTGGTCCCGCGCCCACCTGCAACGCGGCGACCGGCCCGAACCGCGGTGCCGACGGCATCTACGACATCGTCGGCAAGGGCGACGAGCGCAAGCTCGTCTTCCGCAACTACTTCAAGATCTCCCGCCACCAGGCGGACACCGAGAACTGCGTGGCCCACAACGGCTCTCTGATCCCGGTGAAGGGCAGGGACCTGATGGTCCAGGCCTGGTATCAGGGGGGTGTCTCCGTCTGGGAGTTCACCGACTCGTCGAAGCCCAGGGAGATCGCCTACTTCGAACGCGGCCCGGCCAGCACCGAACAGCTGACCTTCGGCGGTTCGTGGTCGGCGTACTACTACAACGGCCACATCTACTCGAACGACACCACCAAGGGCTTCGACGTCCTGAAGATCAAGGACCGGCGCACGGACCCGGCACGGTGGGTCCACCTGCGTGAGCTCAACGCGCAGACGCAGCCGGACTACTTCGGCTGACCCTGCGGGTCGCACTCCGGTGCGGCCCCGGTCGCGAAGAACCGCGACAGATCCCTGTCGCCCCTCCCGCCGGAGGCTCCGGTCTCCGGCGGGACACCCAGCTCCCAGTCGAGCCGGTAGCGCTTGAACAACTCGGCCCGCAGCACCGGCACCGGCATCGGCACCCCCGGCACCAGGGCGGCGTACACGGCGCCCATCAGCAGGGCCCGCAGCATCGGGTAGTCGCTGTCGACGTCCCGCGACCCGTGCCGGGCGACGGTGTCCCTCAGCAGTTCGGCCAGGCGCCGCTGTTCCGGGCAGGGCACGAAGCCCTCGGCCTGCAACAGCCCGGCCATGTGCTGGCGCATCAGCACGGGCCGGTCCCTGGCCAGGCCCAGGATCGCGTCGATGGCCCGCGCCATCCGCTCCCGGCCGTCCTCGGCACGCGGCTCGCGCTCCAGCGCCTCCTCCAGCGTGCGGTGCATCAGCCGGTGCACGGCGGACTGCACGAGCTGGCGCTTGCCCGGGAAGTAGTACGAGACCAGCCCGCGGGCCGAGCCCGCCCGGTCGGCGATGTCGCCGAGCGTCGTGGCCTCGAAGCCGCGCTCGCCGACCAGTTCGACCGCCGCTTGGAGAAGCCGCTCCTTCGAACGCCTCCGCAACTCTTCATTGACCGAGGCGCTGCGCGGGGACATGCTGAAACTCCTGCGTTGACTGGCTGCCAGCCAACTATACTCGGAGCCGTCCGGCCAGGACCGCGCGGTCCGGGCCGGTGATGCCGTCTGCCTCGGGCGACACGGGGGATCGTCCGAGGCGGGCGAGCAGACGACCAACTGGCCTGGTGGTGGCCTCAGCTCACCAGGTCCAGGACCGGCCGCAGTCCGTCCGGCCGGTCGGTCACGGGCAGGTGGTCCACGAAGTGCACCCCGCATCCCAGGGCGCTGGCCCCGCCGTCCGCCCTGCGGTCGTCGCCGACCATGAGCGTCCGGCGCGGATCGGCACCGAGCGCCTCGCAGGCGGTGGCGAACAGCCGCGGGTCGGGCTTCTGGATGCCGTGCTCGTACGACAGGACGTACGCGTCGATGTAGCGGTCCAGGCCGTGCTCGCGGAACACCGGGCGCAGGTCCCAGCCGATGTTGCTGACCACCCCTACGGGGATGCCCCGCTCCCGCAGGGTGCGGAGCACCTCCACGGCGTCCGGGTACGGGGACCATGCCGCCGGTGTCATATGGCGGTCGTACAGCGCGTCGTGCAACGCCGGGTCGGGCAGCGTGACCTGGCGGGAGAGGCCGGTGTAGGCGGCCCGGTGCAGTGCGGCGCTCTGGTCCCGGATCAGCCAGGAGCCGGCGAGTTCGGCCGGCACCCGTGCGGGATCACCACCGCCGGGCAGCGCCCCCACTGCCTCAAGCGCCTGCACGGCGGCGGTCAACTCCGCCTCGGTGAAGGGGACTCCGGCGTCGGCCACGACGCCGCGCAGCCAGGAGTCGGTGGACTCGACACGGAACAGCGTTCCGGAGAAGTCGAACAGCACAGCCGTCATGGGGTGATCCTACGAGGCGGTGTCCGAGTGGGTTCGCGGCTGCCGGTGCTGGTGCGCCCACACCGCCAGGGCCACCACCGTCGCGCCCATCAGCCAGCCGCCCACGACGTCCGACGGCCAGTGGACGCCCAGCCAGACACGGGTCAGCCCCACTCCGACCACGGACACGACTGCCACGCTCACGGCCGTACGCCACACGGCACGGCCGACGCCGTGACGGCGCAGGAGCCACAGGAGGAGGCCGCACACGACCGTGGCGGTCATGGCGTGGCCCGACGGGAAGGCCGAGTAGTGGGCCGAGTCGACCGGGTCGGGCCAGACCGGGCGGGGACGGTCCACCAGCGCCTTGAGAGCCTGCTGGAACAGCGTGCCCAGCGTGACGGCCAGCGCCAGCCACAACGCCGTCCAGCGCGCCGCGAGGCGCACCACCAGCCACACCACGACGACCGCGCACAGCAGTCGCATCGTCCACGGGTCCCACACCCAGTCCGTGAGGATGCGGCACGCCTGGGTGACGCCGGATTCCTCGACCGCCCAGCGGTGCGTGGTGGCGGAGATGTCTCCGTCCGCGCTGATCAACGGGCTCCATCTGGTCGCGACGAGGGTCAGCAGCAGGACGGAGCACAGCGCCAGGACACCGGCCGACCGGGCGGTGGTGCGGTGCTGCGGGCGGGGCGGGGAGTCGACGGACGGGGCGTTCATGATGCGATCCTCGCCGAACCGGGGCCTCCGGATCCAGTACGGTGACGATCTTCGCGCCCCGAGCCGCACGCTTCGGCCACCCTGGCACCCCCCTGACGGCCCCGAAATCGGCACGGACGCCACCGGTGCCCCGGAGCATGCGTCCCGGCTATCCCAGCGCCCGCAGCCCCGGTCCGAACGCYACCAGCACCGGCACCACGGGCACCAGTGCGGCCGCCGCCGTCAGCCGCAGCCGGTGGGCCGGGGGCAGACGGTCGGGGGGAGTGAGCAGCCGGTGGACGCGTGCCGGGACATGGGCCTGCGGGGTCGGACAGGGGCCGAAAACACCGCGGTGCTCGTTGAGTTCGACCAGGGCCAGGGCCGTGGTCAGCCGGCCGAAGCGGCGGGACGCCGTGTCGTCGGCGGCGAGTTCGACCAAGCGGTGCATCTCGTCGCGGAACGCGGCGAACACCGGCACCTGCGGAAAGCCGCCCGCCAGGGCGGAGGAGCAGTTCAGCAGCCAGTCGTGCCGGGCCCGCGCGTGCCCCTGCTCGTGGGCGAGCACGGCGTCCAGCTGCCGGCCCTTCAGCCGGCGCAACGCGGCCGTGGTCACGACCAGTTGCGGGGAAGTGCCGGGCTGCCACCAGGCGTCGGGCTGCTCGCTCTCCAGGACGACGAGCCGGCCGGACACGGCCACCTCGCCCGGCAGCAGCGGCGCCCTGACCAGCAGATCGGCACGCCGACGGCGGCCCCGGGCGCGTGCCCCGCCGATCTCGCGGACCAGCATCGCCGCGCTCCACAGCCCGCCGCCGGCCAGCGCCACGGCGGTGGCCGCCGCCCAGGGGCCCGCCGTACCGAGGGCGTAGGCCTCGACGACCGGGGTCGGCGCCGTCGCGAAGACGTGCCCGCCGACCGCGTACCAGGCCGCCGCCGCGCTGAGCGTCATCGCCAGCGCACAGCACACGAGCACGGCCGCCACCACGCACTGCCACACCCACAGCGCCACCACCGGCTCACGATCCGGCCAGTCCGCCCGGGCGAGCAGCCGGGGAGCGACCACTGCGATCAGGGCGCCGAGCAGCAACAGTGCCGCGGGGAGCATCATGAGGCGCAGCCTATGAGTGACGCGCCGCTCAGGGGTACGCCTTGTGGCGCCGAAGTGACGCAGGCAACGGATCCGTACGGCGTACCGGGACGGTCCCGCTCACAGTGTCAGCAGCATCGCCACCATCGAGATCCCCATGGACAGCCGGCAGGCCCGCGCCAGCTCGGGCCGGTCGCCCCACCCGGCGGATCCGCCGCCCCCGGCCCCGCTACCCGCCACGGCGGCCACCGGCACCAGCCGGACGCCGGTCAGCAGCACGTATCCGGCGAAGTAGAGCAGCAGCGCACCCGTCAGGAGCGGGACTCCCGATCCCCCCTGTCCGTGCCCGTGTGCGGGAGCGCCGGCCATGACGACGCACATGTAGACCATGGCCCCGGCCCCCACCAGGTGGTGGAGGTGGTGCGCGCCGGCCCGCGCCGCCCACAGTGCGGGGACCGCGGCCGCCCCGAACACCACCGCGTATGCGGGCCAGGCCCATGAGGGCGGGGTGAACACCGCCGCCGGCACGGCCATCGCGGCCATCCCGAAGCCCATCAGCGCCTCGCCGCCCGCGGCGCTGCGCTCCTCCCCGGCGCTGCTGCGCATCCGCGCCAGGCAGTAGGAGCCGGTCACCGCGCAGAGCGCCACCAGCAGCCAGCCGGACGAAGCCGGTCCGTGCACGCGCACCTCCCCGCTCGACGGTCGGTCAGCTCGCCAGTCGGTCATCGGCAGTCGGTCATCGGCAGTCGGTCATTCGATGCCCGGGCGACGCGGTGCGCACGCGAGCGCAAGGGTGTACACAGGGAGCATTCGAGGGAGCACAGCAGGTGAGAGGCTATGTTTTATAGATAAAATACCTGTTAACCTTACCTCTTGTGAGTAGCGCGACCCC
>NZ_NGFN01000417.1 GCF_002148965.1 Streptomyces swartbergensis
CTCGCCCCCACCCCGGCACCCGTGGACGCCCCCGGCGAGAAGACCCTCGGCGTCTTCCAGACCGTGAAGAAGGCCCTGGAGGTCTTCGGACCCGAGGTCATCGAGTCGTACATCATCTCCATGTGCCAGGGCGCCGACGACGTCTTCGCCGCCGCCGTCCTCGCCCGCGAAGCCGGCCTCATCGACCTGCACGCCGGCTGGGCCAAGATCGGCATCGTGCCGCTGCTGGAGACCACCGACGAGCTCAAGGCCGCCGACACCATCCTGGAGGACATGCTCTCCGACCCGTCCTACCGGCGCCTCGTCGCGCTCAGGGGCGACGTCCAGGAGGTCATGCTCGGCTACTCCGACTCCTCCAAGTTCGGCGGCATCACCACCAGCCAGTGGGAGATCCACCGCGCCCAGCGCCGCCTGCGCGACGTCGCCCACCGCTACGGCGTCCGCCTGCGCCTCTTCCACGGCCGCGGCGGCACCGTCGGCCGCGGCGGCGGCCCCACCCACGACGCCATCCTCGCCCAGCCCTGGGGCACCCTGGAGGGCGAGATCAAGGTGACCGAACAGGGCGAGGTCATCTCCGACAAGTACCTCATCCCGTCCCTGGCCCGGGAGAACCTCGAACTCACCGTCGCGGCCACCCTCCAGGCCTCCGCCCTGCACACCGCACCCCGCCAGTCCACCGAGGCCCTCGCCCGCTGGGACGCCGCGATGGACGTCGTCTCCGACGCCGCCCACGCCGCCTACCGCCGCCTCGTCGAGGACCCCGACCTGCCGACGTACTTCCTCGCGTCGACGCCGGTGGACCAGCTCGCCGACCTGCACCTGGGCTCCCGGCCCTCCCGCCGCCCCGGCTCCGGCGTCTCGCTCGACGGCCTGCGCGCCATCCCCTGGGTGTTCGGCTGGACCCAGTCCCGGCAGATCGTGCCCGGCTGGTTCGGCGTCGGCTCCGGTCTGAAGGCCCTGCGCGAGGCCGGTCTGGACACCGTGCTCGACGAGATGTACGGACAGTGGCACTTCTTCCGCAACTTCATCTCCAACGTCGAGATGACCCTGGCCAAGACCGACCTGCGGATCGCCCAGCACTACGTCGACACCCTCGTCCCCGACGAGCTCAAGCACGTCTTCGACACCATCAAGGCCGAACACGACCTGACCGTCACCGAGGTACTCCGCGTCACCGGCGAACAGGAACTCCTCGACGCCGAACCCGTCCTGAAGCAGACCTTCGCCATCCGCGACGCCTACCTCGACCCCATCTCCTACCTCCAGGTCGCCCTGCTCAAGCGGCAGCGCGACGCGGCCGCCGCCGGCGAACAGCCCGACCCGCTCCTCGCCCGCGCCCTGCTCCTCACCGTCAACGGCGTGGCAGCGGGCCTGCGCAACACCGGCTGAACCGCTCCCGTCCCCGGACACGACCGTGCCCCCGAGCCCGTACAGGCCCGGGGGCACGGTCGTGTCCCACCTCAGCCGCGGCTGAGCCTGCGGCGACGGAACACCAGGAACCCACCGCCCGCGACCAGCACCGCCGCCACACCGGACAGCAGACCCACCGGGGCCCCGCTGCCCGTCTCGGCGAGATCACCGCCGGCACCACCCTGCGGCGACGGCGACGAGGACGCGGACACACCCCCACCGGCCGGCGATCCCGGCGACGCCGACGATCCCGGCGACGCCGACGGCGCCTCGGACACCCCGGACGAGGGCGACGGCGAAGCCGGGGACGTCGGCGTCGAACCGCCGGGCTCCTGCCCGTCCTCGCAGTCAGTCCAGAACACCTTGTGCTTGGCGGCACCCTTCTCGCCGTCGAAGTTCCAGAACAGCTTGTAGTGCCCGTCCGGCAGTGACAGCTCCTCCGTGCGGCCGTGCCCCTCCGCGTCCAGCGTCAGCGCACCGGACTTCACCGTCTCCCCCCTGTTCTCACTCGGGGGGATCGCGTCGATGCGCCAGTCGACCTCCTGACCACCGTCAAAACCGAAAGCGTCCAGGTAGAACGTGCACACGTGCGGCTCGTTGCGGCGCAGCTCCTCGCCCGTCGAAGCATCGTGGATCTTGACCGTGCCGTTGTCACCGGGAGGGCTGGCCTGGGCAGCCGGAGCGAGCAGGAGAACCGCACAAGCGGCGGCGGCGACAGCGCCGGCGCGCGAAAGAGTTCGCATCGAGAAGTCATCCATCTTCGAGAAGTGACCGGGAAGATGTGGAGGGGGCGGCTCAGCATCCAGCCACGCCCGACCGCCCGTCAATCACGAACCGACAACGCTCGGCCCCCCCACAGAACTGGAGAACGCCGGAACCCCTCAGACAGTCACTCAGGCAGTCACTCAGGCAGTCACTCAGGCGGTCACTCAGGCGGTCACTCAGGCAGTCACGAAAGCGGCCGTCAGCAACGCCACCCCCGACAACGCCATCACCCACGCCGCCCGCGTACGCAGCAGACCACCCGCCACCACGACCGACGCCAGCAACAGCGCACCACCCAGCGGAATCCACGCGTACAACACCCCGGCCGGGCCCGAGCGCACCGCGTCATCGCTGCCGGGCTTCACGACCACTGTGTAGGTCCGGCCCTTCTCCACCGCGACCGACTTCTCCAGGACCACCTTCGACCGGGGCTGCGAACCCGCCGACAACGGCGAGTACCGGCCCGTGCACGTGTCCTGCCCGCACCGCGTCACATCGACCGTGCCGCGCTCCCGGCCCTTCGTCAGCATCACGTGCTGCGCCGTACCCCACGACGCCCACACACCCGCGATCAGGATCAGCACCGCGACCGCACCCATCGCCGCGAACCGCCCGAACCGCAGCACGGCATGAGCGCTCTCGCGAGTGACGGCAGCAGAAGCAGGCATGGCCGGGATCATTGGCCATACCCGCACGGCCGGTCAACTCCGAGGGTGACAAGTCAGGAGTTGTACGTACCCTGCGCCCGCTCCAGCCCCTCGATCACCAGACACTCCACCGCGTCCGCCGCCCGGTCCACGAAGTAATCCAGCTCCTTGCGCTCCGCCGACGAGAAATCCCTCAGCACGAAATCCGCCACCGGCATCCGCCCCGGCGGCCGCCCGATCCCGAACCGCACCCGGTGATAGTCCGCCCCGAACGCCTTCGTCATCGACTTCAGCCCGTTGTGCCCGTTGTCCCCGCCACCCAGCTTCAACCGCAGCACCCCGTAATCGATGTCCAACTCATCATGAATCGCCACCACATGGGCCACCGGCACCTTGTAGAACTCCCGCAGCGCGTTCACCGGCCCGCCCGACAGATTCATGTACGACATCGGCTTCGCCAGAACCACCCGCCGGCTCAACGGCCCCGGCGGCCCGATCCGGCCCTCGACGACCTGCGCCTGCGCCTTCCCGGCCCGCTTGAACCTCCCCCCGATCCGCTCCGCCAGCAGATCGGCCACCATGAAGCCCACGTTGTGCCGGTTACCCGCATACTCCGGCCCCGGATTGCCCAGCCCCACGATCAGCCAGGGCACGGCGGCATCGGTCGTCACGTCCATGTCTCCTTCATACGCGTCGGCCGCTGCTCCGCACGGGAACAGCGGCCGACGAAACGACGACGAGGGATCAGGCCTCGGCGGCCTCTGAGCCCTCTTCCTCGCCCTCGGAGGGCTCCTCGGCCTGCGCGGCCAGGACCTGCAGGACGACGGTGTCCTCCTCGACGTCCAGCGTCGTGCCCTTCGGCAGCGGGATGTCCTTCGCGAGGATGGAGTCACCGGCCGTCAGACCCTCGACGGAGACGGTCACCGACTCCGGGATGTGCGTCGCCTCGGCCACCACCGGCAGCGCGTTCAGCACGTGCTCCAGCAGGTTGCCACCCGGGGCCAGCTCACCCTCGGTGTGCACGTAGACCTCGACGTTGACCTGCTCGCCACGCTTCACCAGCTGCAGGTCCACGTGCTCCAGGAAACCCTTCAGCGGGTCACGCTGCACGGCCTTCGGAATCGCCAGCTCGTTCTGCTTGCCGTCGATGTCCAGCGCGATCAGCACGTTCGGCGTACGCAGCGCCATCAGCAGGTCGTGACCCGGCAGGGTCAGGTGCAGCGGGTCCGAACCGTGCCCGTACAGGACACCCGGAACCTTGGCTTCACGACGGATACGGCGCGCGGCACCCTTGCCGAACTCGGTGCGCATCGCGGCGGAGATCTTCACCTCGGACATACTCACTCCTCGAAGTCAGAAACGGACGTGGTCACCCGGCCACGAACGGCCTGCTACGAAGAGCGCGTCGATAACGGACCGCCGTACAAGCTTCCTGAAGAAGCGGTACGGCCTCCCTCGCCGAGCAACTTCAGCAGTCTACTCGGCAAGGGAGGCCGCACCCAAAACGATCTACACAAACCCGACCAGGGACTCTTACTGGTCGTCGAACAGGCTCGTCACCGAACCGTCCTCAAACACCTCACGCACCGCGTTCGCGATCGTCGGCGCGATCGACAGCACCGAGATCTTGTCCAGGTCCCCGCCCAGCTCACCCGGCGTCGGCAGCGTGTTCGTGAACACGAACTCACTCACCCGCGAGTTCTTCAACCGGTCCGCCGCCGGACCCGACAGCACACCGTGCGTCGCCGTCACGATCACGTCCTCCGCGCCATGCGCGAACAGCGCGTCCGCCGCGGCACAGATCGTCCCGCCCGTGTCGATCATGTCGTCCACCAAGACACACACGCGCCCCTTCACCTCACCCACGACCTCGTGGACGGTGACCTGGTTCGCGACATCCTTGTCCCGGCGCTTGTGCACGATCGCCAGCGGCGCACCCAAACGGTCACACCAACGGTCGGCGACCCGCACCCGGCCCGCGTCCGGAGACACGACCGTCAGCTTGTTCCGGTCCACCTTCCGGCCCACGTAGTCCGCCAGCAGCGGCAGCGCGAACAGATGATCCACCGGACCGTCGAAGAAGCCCTGGATCTGGTCCGTGTGCAGATCCACGGTCAGCAGCCGGTCCGCACCCGCGGTTTTCATCATGTCCGCGATCAGACGCGCCGAAATCGGTTCACGTCCCCGGTGCTTCTTGTCCTGCCGCGCGTAACCGTAGAACGGCACGATGACGGTGATGGAGCGGGCCGACGCACGCTTCAGCGCGTCGATCATGATCAACTGCTCCATGATCCACTTGTTGATCGGAGCCGTGTGGCTCTGGATCAGGAAGCAGTCGGCACCACGCGCCGACTCCTGATACCGCACATAGATCTCCCCGTTCGCGAAGTCGAAGGCCTTCGTCGGGACAACCCCGACACCCAACTGCTGGGCGACCTCCTCGGCAAGCTCGGGGTGGGCGCGGCCGGAGAAGAACATCAACTTCTTCTCGCCGGTCGTCTTGATCCCGGTCACAGCACTGTCTCCTCAGAGGTGTCGCAGCTGGGTGAAACGAGAGACCTCTCAGCCGGCTCGCGAGAGGCCGTCTCAGCTGGTGGGGGTGGTGCGGGTGTGCACTTATCACCGTACGCCGTGTTTGACGCGCCGGTTTCCGGTCAGCCCTCCTCGGCCGACCCCCGGGAAGCCGCCTCCGCCGCCTTCGCGGCCGCGCTCCCCGGACGCTTCCGAGCCACCCAACCCTCGATATTCCGCTGCTGACCACGGGCCACGGCCAGCGAACCGGGCGGCACATCCTTCGTGATCACGGACCCGGCAGCGGTGTACGCGCCGTCCCCGACCGTGACAGGCGCCACAAACATGTTGTCCGAGCCCGTACGGCAATGAGAGCCGATGGTCGTGTGGTGCTTCTCCTGACCGTCGTAGTTCACGAACACGCTCGCGGCACCGATGTTCGTGTGCTCACCGATCGTCGCGTCACCGACATAGGAGAGATGAGGCACCTTCGTCCCCTCACCGATGGACGCGTTCTTCGTCTCGACGTACGTCCCGATCTTGCCCTTCGCACCCAGCCGCGTCCCCGGACGCAGATACGCGAACGGCCCGACGGCCGCCTGGGGGCCCACCTCCGCGCCCACGGCCACGGTGTTGTCGACCCGCGCGCCGGCACCGACCCGGGTGTCGGTCAGCCGGCAGTTGGGCCCGACCTCCGCGCCCTCACCCAGGTGCGTCGACCCGTGCAACTGCGTGCCCGGGTGCACGACCGCGTCCTGCTCGAACGTGACGGTGACGTCGACCCAGGTGGTCGCCGGATCGATGACCGTGACACCGGACAGCATCGCCTCGGTGAGCAGCCGGTCGTTGAGAATGCGACGGGCCTCCGAGAGCTGCACACGGTTGTTGATGCCGGCGATCTCGCGGTGGTCGCCCGCCACGGACGCCCCGACCCGATGCCCGGCCTCACGCAGGATCCCGAGCACGTCGGTCAGGTACTCCTCGCCCTGACTGTTGTCGGTCCGCACCTTCTTCAGCGCGTCGGCGAGCAACTGCCCGTCGAACGCGAACACCCCCGAGTTGATCTCCCGGATCGACCGCTGGGCGTCGGTGGCGTCCTTGTGCTCCACGATGGCGGTGACGGCTCCGGTGGCGTCGTCACGGACGATCCGCCCGTATCCCGTCGCGTCCGGCACCTCGGCGGTCAGAACGGTGACCGCGTTGCCGTCTTCCGTGTGGGTGGCGGCGAGGGCCCGCAGCGTCTCGCCGGTCAGCAGGGGAGTGTCCCCGCACACGACGACAACCGTCCCGTCGACGGACCCGCCGAGCGCTTCCAGCCCCATCCGTACGGCGTGCCCCGTGCCGTTCTGCTCCGCCTGTACCGCCGTGCGGACGTCCGGGGCGATCTCGCCGAGGTGGGCGATGACCTTCTCACGGGCGTGGCCGACCACGACGACCAGGTGCTCGGGGTGCAGCTCGCCCGCGGCGGCGAGCACGTGTCCCACGAGACTGCGGCCGCAGAGCTCGTGCAGGACCTTGGGTGTGGCCGACTTCATACGGGTGCCCTCACCCGCTGCGAGAAAGACGACGGCTGCCGGGCGGTTGGCGCTCACGGGATGCCCTTCGGCTGTGGATGGGGTGGGGT
>NZ_NGFN01000418.1 GCF_002148965.1 Streptomyces swartbergensis
CCCTAGAGCACGAGCGCCGCCCCGCACACTGCCAACGCCAGCGTGCACAGCACCGCGGCCGTGGCGTGCCGGGGTGCGAACGCGGCAGGGGTGGCGGTGGCCGAGAGGGCGCGGATGCGGCGGTGGGCGATGCTCAGGAAGGCCAGCCACAGGACGCAGCACAGCGCGCACGCGACGAGCCCGGGCGCCGACGCTCCGCCGTGCAGCGCGGTCTTCACGGCGAGCACGGCGGCTGCCGTGCCCGACAGCGTCGTACGCCGCCACGCGAGCCGGGTCCGCTCGGGTTGCAGCCCTGGGTCGCGGTCGGGGTCCTGACGCCGGGCCGCCGGCGCGTTCACCCCTCCCACCCCACCAGCACCACCACGACCATGGCGAGGGCGACGATCGCGACCACGAGGCTCAGCACCGCCGGGAACCGGGACACCGGCAGGTCCTCGCCCCGGCGCATGGCCCGCTCGCAGCGCACCCAGTGGTTGACCGCCCGCAGCGAGCACAGTACGCCCGCGGCCAGCAGCGCGAGCGCCAGCCCCACGCGCCAGCCCCAGCGCAGGTCCGGCAGGAACTGGTCCACGGCGAAGCCGCCGCCGATCAGCGCGAGCGCGGTGCGCAGCCAGGCCAGGAAGGTGCGTTCGTTCGCCAGCGAGAACCGGTAGTCGGGCGTCTCGCCGTCCTTCCGCACTTGCGCGGGAGCGAACCACAACCGGACGTTCCGTACGAACTCGATCACGTGTGCGACCCTACCGGGGACCCGGTCGCCGGGGGGTGGCAGTGCCGCCCGCCACAGTTCGGTCCACCCCGGGCGACAGCCCGCTCAGCCCCTCGACCGAAACGCGCTGAGCCGCTCGTACGCCGCCAGCCCGTCCGGCACCCACTCCCAGTCGCCCAGTCGCCGTCGCACCTCGTCCTCGGGCAGGAAGTCGTGCCAGGCCACCTCCTCGGCCTGCGGCTGTACCGGAAGGTCGCAGCGGACCTCGTACACCGCCGACCACCAGGTCTGCCCGGCGCCGTTGTCGTAGAGGAACTTGAAGAGGTACCGCGGCAGCGGCAGCCCCGTCACGCCCAGTTCCTCCTCGGCCTCGCGCAGGGCCGCCGTGTCGTAGGACTCGCCCGCGCCGACCACTCCGCCGACGAACATGTCGTACAGGGAGGGGAAGACCAGCTTGGTCGGCGTCCGCCGGTGCACGAAGATCCGCCCCGCGGCGTCCCGGGCCTGGATGAACACACAGCGGTGCCGCAGACCCCTGGCGTAGGCCTCGCCCCGGGGCGACTGCCCGATGACCCGGTCGTTCTCGTCGACGATGTCGAGGATCTCGTCAGCGGGATTCAGGACTCCGCCCGAAGCACTCACGCCCTGGCACGCAACACCCACGCCTTCGCCCGAGACACCCACGCCTTCGCCCGAGGCACTCACGCCCTCGCCCCCAGCACTCACGCCCTCATCAGCACTCATGCCCTCATCCAAGCAGGGCGCGAGGCGTCACTGCGGCTGCGGCTGGAGCTGCCCCACGGGAACCCGCTCCGCCCGCTCCACCGTCCCCGTAGGCATGGCCGGATGCAGACCCAGCAGCATGATCCCGGCCACCACGGCGAGGAGACCGCCCGCCTCCCAGCTCAGCGCCACGACGTCGGTCCGCAGCCGGTCGCCCAGGAAGCCGACGCCGCAGATGATCCCGGCGATCGGCTGGGCCGCGGTGAGGGCCGGCAGCGACTTGCGCAGGGACGCGGTCTCGAAGGCGCTCTGCACGAGGAGCAGCCCCGTGACGCCCAGCGCGAGGACGGCGTACGGCTGCCAGCCGGTCAGCAGCCCGGCGAAGCCGCCCTCGGCGAACTTCTCCCCGCTCACGCGGGTCAGCGCGTCCTGCACGCCGTACAGCAGCCCGGCGGCCAGAGCCAGCAGCACCGGCCCGGAGCCCAGCCGGGAGCGCTTCGCGTGCGCCGTGAGCAGCAGGGCGAACCCGATCATGGCCCCGATGATCAGCCACTGCCGCATCGGATCGGCCGTCGCGGCACCGCCGTGTGGCTCGCCCGCCACGATGAACGTGCACACTCCGCCCGCCAGCAGCAGAAGGCCGGCCCAGCCCTGGCGGCCGAGCGGCTGCCGGGTCTGCCGGCGGGACAGCGCGAGCGCGAAGAGCAGGTTCGTCGCGAGCAGCGGCTCCACCAGCGACAGCTCGCCCTGCCCCAGCGCGGCGGCACCCAGCGCCGTGCCGACCACCATCAGCCCGATGCCGCCGAGCCAGCGCGGCACCTTCACCAGGTCGATCAGCAGCCGGAAGGACAGGAAGTCGTTGAGCGGGGCGCGCTGGGCCGCGTTCTGCTGAAGCACGAAGCCGAAGCCCAGACAGCAGGCGGCACTCACGGCGAGCACCAGGACAAGAACCGACACGCGGTGTACCTCGATCATCAGGTCGGGTTCACGATGGCGTAGGGGCCGACTGTACCGGCCGGCTCCGCCCGGCGCGCCCGTACGTCACCCCATCCTGAGCGGTGGTGACCGCCCAGCACTATGACGCACGCCACAAAGGGCGAAACGGATAAATCGGATGCCCGTCCCATCGCCCTCCGGCTTCCCTCTGATCACAAAACCCTCACAAGTAACAGCAGTTGACGCGTGTAACGCCCTGGCGGCCCTTGACGCCAACCGTTGGCTGAGGGTTGGCTGTCCGTGATCAGTTCATGGCGAAGCGCACACACGCGCTCCATCGACCGCCGTGAGCCGAAACACAAGAAGAGCGCGTGAGGAAGTTCTGCGGTGCCCCCACCCCCGCCTCCCCTCGGCCGTGGCCGCAGACGTGCGTCTCAGGCCTTCGACGAGGCCCTCGACGACGCCGACCTCGTGACCGCGCGCGCCGCGCTGGCCCAGGGCCGCTGGCAGAACGCCCGCTCCCTGCTGGTCCACACCGCGGACGACTGGGACCGGCGCGGCCACCGCGTCACGGTCCTCGCGCGGGAGCCCTACTGCGCCGCATGGGCCCGTGAGTGGCTGCTCGCCGAACCCGAGTCCGCCGACGCCGCCGTCCTGCTCGCCCTCGCCCAGGTCCGGCGCGTGCTGCACGGCAAGGGCAAGCCGGACCGCGCCCGCGAGGCCTGCATGACCGCCGCCGCCCGCCTCTCCGCCGACCCCACCCCCTGGCTCGGCCTGCTCCTGCTGGAGTGCGCGGTCGGCACCGACCAGGACGTGGTCCGGACCTTCGAGCAGGTCCGTGCCCGGTACGCCGACCACCACCACGCCCACCACCTGATGGTCGCCCGGCTCGCCGGACGCCGCACGGAGGCCGGCCCGGACCCGCTGCACGAGGTCTACGACTTCGCCAACTGGGCCGCCGAACAGGCACCGGCCGACTCCCCGCTTGCGATCCTGCCGGTCATCGCGCACGCCGAGCGCTACCGCGCGCTGGCCGCCGCCGGGCACGAACCCGCCGACCCGGCCGCCTCGGGCCACTGGACCGGCCGCCGCGCCCGGCAGGTGATGAAGGCCGCCTTCGACTGGTGGCTGGAGTGGGAACAGGAGGGTCATCCGCGCCGGCTGATCGACCTGAACTTCCTCGCCCACGCCAAGTTCTGCGAGGGGCGGGGCGCCGAGGCCGCCGCCCTGTTCCACCGGATCGGCCGGCATGCCACCCCGGCGCCCTGGTCGTACCCGGACCGCGACCCGCACACCGCCTTCGCCGCCGCCCGCGCCGCCGCGCTGGGCACGGCCTGACACCCCCCGGAAATCCAGAAGTGAGGACGCTCTCCCGATGACCACGGACAGTTCGAGCACGAGCACATCCGCAGCCGGCGGCATCAGCACGTTCAAGGGACAGGAGCGCGCCCTGCGCGCCGACCGGCTCGGCACCGGGGGACTGCTGCTCTCCGTCCTCGCCGCGACCGCCCCGCTCATGGTGGTCGCGGGTGTCATGCCCACTACATTCGCGGTGATGGGCATCGTCGGCCAGCCGCTGCTCTTCGTCGTCCTCGGTGTCGTCCTGATCCTGTTCAGCATCGGCTACGCCGAGATGAGCCGCCACGTCCACAACGCGGGCGCCTTCTACGCGTACATCTCGCGCGGCCTCGGCGGCACCGCCGGCGCGGGCGCCGCCCTGGTCGCCCTCGTCGCCTACAACGCGCTCCAGATCGGCATCTACGGCATCTTCGGCTTCGAGGTCTCCGGGCTCCTCGCCACCTACGCCGAGGTGGAGATCGCCTGGTGGATACCGGCGCTCGTGGCCGCGCTCGCCGTCGGTCTGCTGGGCTGGCTGAAGATCGACGTCAACGCGCGCGTGCTCGGCGTGCTGCTCGTCATCGAGGTGCTCCTCGTCGTGATCTTCGATGTCGCCGCCCTCGCCGATCCGGGCAAGGAGGGCCTCTCGCTGCACGCCTTCAACCCCGACACCCTCACCGGCGCGGGCGTCGGCACCGCGCTGTGCTTCTGCGTCGCCGCGTTCCTCGGCTTCGAGCAGGCCCCCGTGTACGCCGAGGAGACCAGCCGGCCGCACGTCCTGGTGCCGCGCGTGATGTTCCTCGCCGTCGGCGGGGTCGCCGTCTTCTTCGCGCTGAGCAGCTGGGCCCTCACCGTCGCCACCGGCCCGTCCGCGATCGTCGGCACGTCCCAGAAGCAGAGTGCCGGACTGCTGTTCTTCCTCACCGAGTCCCGCCTCGGCCGCACCTTCACGGACGTCCTGCACGTCCTGTTCGTCACCGGCATGTTCGCCGCCCTGCTGAGCTTCCACAACGTCGTCGCCCGATACGCCTTCGCCATGGGCCGCGAGGGCCTGCTGCCCGCCGCCTTCGGCCGCACCAGCGGCACCAGCGGCGCGCCCGGCACCGGCTCGCTGCTCCAGAGCGTCGTGGCCGTGGTGGTCGTGGCCGCCTTCGCGATCGCCGACGACAAGCCGGCCGGCGACCCGACCGCGCCCGTCCTGCAACTGTTCACCTGGTTCGGCAACATCGGCGCCCTCGGCGTGATCGTGCTGATGGCGGCGGCCTCCCTGTCGGTCGTCGTCTTCTTCGTCCGCCGGGGGGCCGCGGGCGCCCAGGCCTGGCGGCTGGTCACCTCCGCGCTGGCGGGCATCGCCCTGCTCGTGATCGCCGGCTACACGGTGAAGGACTTCGAGGTCCTCGTCGGCGCCGGCCCGGACTCCTCGCTGAGCTGGGTGCTGCCCGGAATCATCGGCCTCGCCCTGGCCGCCGGCCTGGTCCTGGGCCTGGTGCTGCGCGCCCGCGACCCCGAGAAGCACGCCCGGATCGGGCTCGGCAACGAGGCGTTCCAGCTGGAGAAGGCGGCGTCGTCCTGACCCCGGCCGCGTAAGAAGTGGTTACGGAACTCTGACGAGCACCCGCGATCCCTGTCCTGACGGGGCCGCGGGTGTTCGAATGAGAACGTGAACGAGGACGTACATGAGGGCATGAACGACGGACACCCCGAACAGCGGGGCACCCCGGTCGGCCGCCGGGTCTTCCTCGGCACCCTCGGCCTGGGCGCCCTCGGCGTGGTCGCCGCGCCTCAACTCCAACGCGGCCTGGAGGGCTTCCTCGGTGGCGCCGCCGACAAGGACCCCACCGGCCTGACCGGACTCCTCCCGAACGGCGGCGGCTTCCGCTACTACTCGGTCGCCTCGTCCGTCCCGCGCAAGAACGACGGCACCTACCGCCTGAAGGTGGACGGCCTGGTCGACCACCCCGCGACCTACACCCTGGCCGACCTCAAGGCCCTCCCGCAGACCCGCCTGGTCCGCGACGTCCAGTGCGTCACCGGCTGGCGCGTCCCCGACACCCCCTTCGAGGGCGTACGCCTGTCCCGCCTCCTCGACACCGCCGGGGTCAGCCCCACCGCGAAGGCCATCCGCTTCACCTGCTTCGACGGCACCTACACCGAGAGCCTCACCCTCGGCCAGGCCCGCCGCGCGGACGTCCTGGTCGCCCTGCGCATGCAGGACAAGGACCTCGGCCACTCCCACGGCGGCCCGGTCCGCCTCTACGTGGCGCCCATGTACTTCTACAAGTCCGCCAAGTGGCTCTCCGGCATCACCGTCACCGACGAGGTCCGGCCGGGCTACTGGGAGGAGCGCGGCTACGACGTCGACGCCTGGGTGGGCCGCTCGAACGGACGTGACGATGAGCCTACGACCTGACACCGCGGTCGCTGTCAGGCGCTTCAGCCGGACCGTGCGCTGGGTACACCGCACGACGGCCGCCCTCATGGGCGTCTGCGTACTGACGGCGGCCTGCCTCTACGTCCCCCAGCTCGCCGAACTCGTCGGCCGCCGCGCCCTCGTCGTCACCCTGCACAAATGGTCCGGCCTGGCCCTGCCCGTCCCGGTCCTGGCGGGCCTGGCCTCCCGCGCGCTCCGCACCGACCTGGGCCACCTCAACCGCTTCGGCCCGCACGACCGCACCTGGCTGCGCGCCGCCCTGCACCGCGACAAGCGCCACTCTTCCCGCCCGGCGGGCAAGTTCAACGCCGGCCAGAAGCTCTACGCGTCCTGGATCGCCGGCGCCACGCTCGTCATGCTCGGCACCGGCCTCATGATGTGGTTCACCCACCTCACCCCCCTCCTCTGGCGCACCAGCGCCACGTTCGTCCACGACTGGCTGGCCCTCACCATCGGCATAGTCCTGGCAGGCCACATCGGCATGGCCCTGGCGGACCCGGAGTCCAGAAGGGGCATGCGCACAGGCAAGGTGAGCAGAGAGTGGGCGGACCGACAGCATTCCTTGTGGCGCCCGTAGTTCTTCACCCCAGGGGCGCGGGGAACGGGCGCCACCAACCACAACGCACCGGCACCCGCCCAACCACCCGACGGTCTACGGCGCTGAGGCACAAGGGGCGCGGGGAACTGCGCGACCAACCACAACCCACCCGCACCCGCCCAACCACCCGACGGCCTTCGGCGCTGAGGCACAAG
>NZ_NGFN01000419.1 GCF_002148965.1 Streptomyces swartbergensis
CACAGCGCACCCGACCGGACCGACACCRACGACGAGCCGGGCGCCCCGGTCCAGCTGCCGCGCCGCCACACCCCCAAGCTGGTCAGCTCGCACGGCCGCCCGGTCACCGAGCAGCGCCCTCGGCGAGGGAAGACGGATGAGGAGACGCTCACGGGCACAGGCCGACCGGAGCCGGGTGGTGGCGCCTCCCCGCGCCCGTCGCGTCGCCGGGGCGACGACTCGGCGACCGGTGAGGCCACGGGCCGGTCCGGGCCGGAGCCCGGGCTTCCGGTCCGCCGCCGCAGCGAAGGCTCCTCGACCGACGGCCGGCGCGGCGATGCCCAGCCGGACGCACCGCCGCCCCTGCCGGCCCGTCGGCGGGGGGCGGAGTCCGGTCGCCGGGGCATCGGCGCGGCCGGCCGGAACGACGAACGCGCTGCATCACCTGCGTCGTCCGGCGCCGGGTCGGAGCCGCCCACTCTGCCCACGCGGACGCGCCGCGCGGAGATCTCCTCGAGCGGCCCGGACGGCCCGGACCGTCGCTCCGGCCCCATGCCGGAGACCACCGGTGGTCCCGCGCGCCAGGTGACCGGCTCCGGTGCCACGCCCCGGGAGACCGGCTCGGCTCCCGGCTCCGCACGACGGGCACAGGGCCCTGGCTCCGCACCGCAAGATCCTCGCTCCGGCACCGCGCCGCTGCCCCGGCGCGTCCGCCAGGCCAATCTGGCTCCGCAGCTGAAGCGCGGATCCGAGCCGCGTACCGAGGACAGAGCCGAGCCCGTCGAACGTGACGCCGACGAAGTACGCAGCCGTATGGCCTCGCTCCAGCGCGGCTGGCAGCGCGGCCGCGAGGAAAACGCAACGGGCGATACCGCCCACAGCGGCACAGCACGACAAGGAACGACAGAGGGGGACGGTCGATGACCGCACCGAAGGCCACCGGCCACACCGCAGCCAACAAGGGGGAGCTGAACTGGCTCCTCGACGACCTGGTGGACCGCGTCGCGAGCATTCGCAAGGCCCTCGTGCTCTCCGGCGACGGCTTGCCGACCGGGGTGTCCAGGGACCTGACCCGGGAGGACAGCGAGCACCTGGCCGCCGTCGCCTCCGGGTTCCACAGCCTCGCCAAGGGCGTGGGACGTCACTTCGAGGCCGGCAACGTCCGCCAGACGGTCGTCGAGCTCGACGACGCCTTCCTGTTCGTGACGGCCGCCGGCGACGGCAGCTGCCTCGCCGTCCTCTCGGACGCCGACTCGGACGTCGGCCAGGTCGCCTACGAGATGACACTCCTCGTGAAGCGAGTGGGTGTGCATCTGGGCGCCGCTCCGCGCACCGATCTGCCCGCAGGCGGGTAGTGGGATGACATGAGCGCTGACGGTCAGGGAAGAAGGCACTGGTTCGACGACGAGGCCGGACCGGTCGTCCGTCCGTACGCCATGACGCGCGGCCGCACCAGCAGCCAGGGCCAGCACCGCCTGGACCTGATCGCGGTCGTGGTCACGGAACCGCACGCGGACGACCCGGAAGCGGACCACATGCTCTCCCCGGAGCATGTGGACATCGTCGAACTGTGTCGTGACGCCCCGCAGTCGGTCGCCGAACTCGCAGCGGAACTCGACCTGCCGATCGGGGTGGTACGGGTCCTTGTCGGAGACCTCGTGGACGCGGAATTCGTCCATGTGAACCGGCCCGTACCCCCTGCCGAACTGCCGGACGAGAGTATTCTGCGCGACGTGATCAACGGCCTCCGGGCGCTGTGAGCAGCGCGGAAGCGGGGTACTGACGTGACTGGCTGGCAGTTCTGGGTCGACCGAGGCGGCACCTTCACCGACATCGTCGCGCGTCGCCCGGACGGCCGGCTGCTCACGCACAAGCTGCTGTCGGACAGCCCGGCCCGTTACGCCGACGCGGCCGTCGAGGGCGTCCGCACCCTGCTGGGCGGCTCCGGCGACCCCGTCGAGACCGTCCGCATGGGCACGACGGTCGCCACCGACGCCCTCCTGGAGCGCAAGGGCGAGCGCACCCTGCTGGTCATCACCCGCGGCTTCCGCGACGCCCTGCGCATCGCCTACCAGAACCGCCCGAGCATCTTCGCCCGCCGCATCGAACTGCCCGAACTCCTGCACGAGCGGGTCGTCGAGGTCGACGAGCGCATCGCCGCTGACGGCACAGTCCTGCTCGCGCCCGACCTGGACGCCCTCGCCGGGCCACTCCAGGAGGCGTACGACGACGGGATCCGTGCCGTCGCCGTGGTCCGCATGCACAGCCACCTCCACCCCGCACACGAACAGGCCGTGGGGAAACTCGCCGCCCGCATCGGCTTTCCGCAGATCTCGCTCTCCAGCGAGGTCAGCCCCCTGATGAAGCTCGTCCCCCGCGGGGACACCGCCGTCGTCGACGCCTACCTGTCTCCCCTCCTGCGCCGCTACGTCCAGCACGTCGCCGACGCCCTCGAAGGCGTACGGCTGATGTTCATGCAGTCCAACGGAGGCCTCACCGAGGCCGGGCAGTTCCGCGGGAAGGACGCGATCCTCTCCGGCCCGGCCGGTGGCATCGTCGGCATGGCCCGCTTGTCGCAGCTCGCCGGCTTCAACCGCGTCATCGGCTTCGACATGGGCGGCACCTCCACCGACGTCTCCCACTTCACGGGCGAGTACGAACGCGTCTTCGACACCCGGATCGCCGGCGTCCGGCTGCGCGCCCCCATGCTCGACATCCACACCGTCGCCGCCGGCGGCGGCTCGGTCCTCCACTTCGACGGCTCCCGCTACCGCGTAGGGCCTGACTCGGCGGGCGCGGAGCCCGGGCCCGCCTGCTATCGCGGCGGCGGCCCGCTCGCCGTCACCGACGCCAACGTCATGCTCGGCCGCATCCAGCCCGCCCACTTCCCGAGGGTGTTCGGCGCGAACGGCGACGAGCCCCTCGACGACGCACTCGTCCGGGACCGGTTCACCGCCCTCGCCGACGGCACCGTGACCGAACTCGGCGGCAGCGACTCCGCGGACGTCGTCACCGGCGACGTACTCGTCATCGAAACCCCGGGCGGCGGAGGCTACGGCCCGCCGTCGCCCGACCCCCATCAAGCAGGAGAAGAGATCGATGATCTTCGGGCGTTCTGAGCGCGGCAAGCCTCCGGTCGAGCCCGTCACGCTCAAGATCCTGGTGGCCGGCGGCTTCGGCGTGGGCAAGACCACGCTCGTCGGCGCGGTCAGCGAGATCCGGCCGCTGCGCACCGAGGAGCTGCTCACCGAGGCCGGGCGCCCGGTCGACGACACCAGCGGCGTGGAGGGCAAGCACACCACCACCGTGGCCATGGACTTCGGCCGCATCACGCTCCGCGAGGACCTGGTGCTGTACCTCTTCGGCACGCCCGGCCAGGAGCGGTTCTGGTTCATGTGGGACGAGCTCTCGGAGGGCGCGCTGGGTGCCGTCGTGCTGGCCGACACCCGCCGCCTGGAGGACTCCTTCGCCGCCGTCGACTACTTCGAACGGCGCTCGATACCGTTCCTCGTCGGCGTCAACTGCTTCGAGGGCTCCCCGCGTTACCCGGTTGAGGACGTACGCCAGGCCCTCGACCTGGACGACGGCGTACCGCTCCTGATGTGTGACGCCCGCGACCGTGAATCGGTCAAGGAAGCACTCATCGGCGTCGTCCAGCACGCCATGGCGTACGCGGCCGACCGCCGCCAGGCGGTGACCACCTGACGCTCGCCGACCGGCGGGCGCGGGCCGTACCCCCGCCGACAGGGGTACGGCCCGCAGTCCGGAAACTCCGCACCCACGCGCGCGTGGGTGCGGATGACGCTCCACGCGCGCGTGGCTAGCTGTCGCCGTCCTCCTCCCAGCCGAAGCTCCTCTCCACGGCCTTGCGCCAGTTGTGGTGCTCGCGGTCCCGCACCGACGCCTCCATGGACGGCGTCCACTCGACGTCCTTCTGCCAGTGCGCCTTGAGCTCGTCCAGGTCGTTCCACACACCCGTGGCCAGACCGGCCGCGTACGCGGCGCCCAGACAGGTCGTCTCGGAGACCTTGGGCCGCACCACCGGCACGTCGAGCACATCCGCCTGGTGCTGCATGAGCAGGTTGTTCTTCGTCATGCCGCCGTCGACCTTCAGGGTGGTGATGTGCACCCCGGAGTCCTGGTACATGGCGTCCACGACCTCGCGCGTCTGCCAGCTCGTCGCCTCCAGCACCGCGCGCGCGAGGTGCGCCTTCGTGACGTACCGGGTCAGGCCGGTGACCACACCACGCGCGTCGGAGCGCCAGTACGGCGCGAACAGGCCCGAGAACGCCGGCACGATGTACGCGCCGCCGTTGTCCTCCACGCTCGCGGCCAGGGGCTCGATCTCGTCGGCGGTACGGATGATGCCGAGCTGATCGCGGAACCACTGGACCAGCGCGCCCGTTATGGCTATCGACCCCTCCAGGCAGTAGACCGGCGCCTCGCTCCCGATCTTGTAACCCATCGTCGTCAGCAGACCGCTCTTCGACGACACCGGGCGGTTGCCGGTGTTGAGCAGCAGGAAGCTTCCCGTGCCGTAGGTGTTCTTCGCGGTGCCCACGTCGTAGCAGGCCTGGCCGAACACGGCGGCCTGCTGGTCGCCCAGCGCGGAGGCCACGGGCACACCGGCGAGCTGGCCGAGGGCGGTGCCGTACACCTCGGCGGAGGACTTGATCTCGGGCAGCATCGCCTCGGGGATGTTCATCGCGGAGAGGATCGAGGAGTCCCACTGGAGGGTCTCCAGGTTCATCAGCATGGTGCGCCCGGCGTTGGTCACGTCGGTGACGTGCTGCCCGCCGTCCGTGCCGCCGGTGAGGTTCCAGATCAGCCAGGAGTCCATCGTTCCGAAGGCGATCTCACCACGCTCGGCACGCGTCCGGAGATCCGGCACATTGTCGAGCAGCCAGGCCGCCTTGGGCCCGGAGAAGTAGGTGGCCAGCGGCAGACCCGTCTGCTCGCGGAAACGGTCCTGCCCTTCCGAGCCGCCCAGCTGGTTGCACAGTGCCGCCGTCCGCGTGTCCTGCCACACGATGGCGTTGTGCACCGGCTTCCCCGTCGCGCGGTCCCACAGGAGGGTCGTCTCGCGCTGGTTGGTGATCCCCATCGCGCTCAGCTGTTCGGCACGCAGCCCGGCCTTGGCGAGCGCCCCGGCGACCACGGCCTGCACCTTGGACCAGATCTCGGTGGCGTCGTGCTCCACCCACCCGGGTTTCGGGAAGATCTGGCGGTGCTCGCGCTGGTCCACGGCGACGATGGCGCCGTCCTGGTTGAAGACGATGCAGCGGCTGGAGGTGGTGCCCTGGTCGATTGCGGCGACGTACTTCTCGGAGTTGTCCGTCATGGCTACCCCTTGGGCTGGTTCAGAAGGCTGCGTTGTAGATGAGGCCACCCAGCACTCCGCCGATCAGTGGTCCGGCGACCGGGATCCACGAGTAGCCCCAGTCGGACGTTCCCTTGTTCGGAATCGGCAGGACGGAGTGGATGATGCGCGGGCCGAGGTCACGCGCCGGGTTGATGGCATAGCCCGTGGGACCACCCAGGGACAGGCCGATGCCGACGACCAGGAGCGCCACCAGGAGGATCGCGATGCCGGATCCGTAGATGCCCTCGGCGCCGGGGACCAGCCCGATGCCGATGCCCTCGACGTGCCGGTTGTTACCGACCAGGGCGAGGAGGGGCAGCACCAGGGCGATGGTGGCGAGGATCTCCGTGACCAGGTTGGCCACCGGGTTCCGGATCTCGGGGATCGTGGAGAAGATGCCCAGCGTCGGAACCGGTTCGTCCAGCGTGCCCTCCGTGGTGCCCGTCTGCCGCACGTTGGCCCGGAACTGGGCGAAGTACACGAGGTAGGCCAGGACGGCGCCGATCATTGCGCCGGCCATCTGCCCCAGTACGTAGACCCAGACCTTCTCCCACACACCGGTGTCGATGGCGATGCCGAAGGTCACGGCCGGGTTCAGGTGCCCTCCGGAGAGGGGAGCTGCGGTGTACGCGCCGGCCAGCACGCCGAACCCCCAGCCGAACGCGATCACCACCCACCCGGCAGCCCGGGCTTTGGAGAACCTGAGGGTGACGGCGGCGCACACACCGGCGCCGAACAGGATCAGGATCGCCGTGCCGATCAACTCGCCGAAGAAGATGTCTCCGTTACTCATGGCGGCTCCTAGGCCGTGGCCCGGGACGATCCGCCCCGGTCCTCACGTGCAGGGTGCGTTTCCCATGGCTACTTCAGCCGAAGGCAGGGAGATCCGGCGCCCCGCCCGGCATCCGTGACGAGCGTGCCGTCGCAGCCGAATCGCCCGCGGGGGAAAGGGCCTTGGCGCAGGCGCGCCCACGCGCCGCAGTGCCGGATACGCCGAGTATGTACGGCGATGTCGACTGACACCGGAAGTGTTCACCGGCACCCAGGGGGCGTCAAGGTCGCCGACCGCAACGGTTGACGGCCATGTGACGTCGGCCGGGTCTGCCGGGCCGGGTGGCCGGTTGCACGGCCCTGGCGGCGCCCGGTCGGGTCGTTGTTCAGATGTGGTCGGGGCCTACGCGGGCCTTGGCGAGCCGCGTGAGCCTTTGCTGGTGGTGTCGTCCGGCCTCGCTGAGGTCCGCCGTAGGCGAGCGCCCAGCGCATCTGACTCCTCGCTTGTTAGCCACCAGCATCCACCTGACCTGGCGGTCTCTCAACCGGACGGGGTGCGCCCCGGTCCCGGCCGCGTACCCCGGACGGGGTGCGCCCCGGTCCCGGCCGCGTACAGGGCCCTGGCGGGCGGGGCCACAGCCGTGCCCAGGCGCCCGCCTCCGACAGCGCCAGGAGCCCACCGGCGTCCGCACGGACCCCGTCCTGTCCGTCCGCACCCATCCGATGGCCCCAGCCCGTCCCAGGAGCCCCTGGGCCCCCTCTC
>NZ_NGFN01000042.1 GCF_002148965.1 Streptomyces swartbergensis
GGGCTGGAGCTGCCCCCTGGTGACGAAGGTCACGAGGGGAACTCCACAGACGTCCCGACCGGTGCCGTGTCGCTGGCCCGGCCGATGGACGCGACGGGCTCGATCGGTCCGGAACTGGACTGGGACGCCGACGCCTGGCGCGAGGTGCGCACCCGCGCCCAGCGGGCCGGCCGGGCCTACATCTGGCTGAACCTCGTCGAGCAGCGGCTGCGCGCGGTCGTCGCCGCCGTACTGCGACCCATCTACGAACCCGTCCACGGCGACGACTGGGTGGTGGCCGCCGCCGGACCCGCCGGGCAGGAGTGGGTGCAGCGCGCGGTCGCCGTACGCGAGGTCAGCCGCCGCAAGGGCTACCTCCTCGACCCGGCCGACGACAACGTCCTGTCCTTCCTCACACTGCCGCAGCTGCGCGAGCTGATGGTGCAGCACTGGCCCTGCTTCGAGCCCTACTTCGACGACCGCCGGGACGTCGAGCTGGCCCTGGACGAGCTGGAGGTCACCCGGAACGTCGTCTCCCGCAACCGGGCCCTGTCCGAGGCCGTCCTGAACCAGGCCGAGCGGGCTTCCGCCCGGCTGCTGGAGATGCTCGGCGCGGGCGGTGACGTGCCCTCCGCGCGCCGGCTGCCCATCGACGCGGTCGAGGACCTGGTCGGCGACCGGTACGCCGACGTGGTCGCCGTCCACCCGGACCGGGTGCGGCTGATGCGCCAGTTCCCGGCCGAGGACATCTTCGGCGGTGCCCGCCGCCTCGACGCCATCGGCATCGGCCTCAACCTGCTCGTGCAGAACTTCTCCGGCCGCCGCCTGGTCCGGCTGGCCGAGGCCGGCTGCCGGGTGCGGCTGCTGTTCCTGAACCCGGCCTCCAGCGCGGTCAAGCGGCGCGAGCGCGAACTCGGCATCAAGCGCGGCGAGCTGAGCCGGGCCGTCGAGATGAACATCCTGCACATGCGCCGGGTGCGGGCCCGGCTGCGCGACCCCGGGGCCTTCGAGATCCAGGTCTTCGACGAGACGCCCCGCTTCACGGCGTACCTGGTCGATGCCGACGGCGCGGACGGCATCGCGGTCGTGCAGAACTATCTGCGCCGGACCCGGGGCATGGAGGCACCGGTGTTCGTGCTGCGCAACAGCGGCAAGGTGGTCAAGTCGGGCGAGATCGACGAAAGCGGCCTCTTCCCCACTTATCGCGAGGAGTTCGAGATGATGTGGGCGGATTCGCGGCCGGTGTCGTGAACCGTGGCCCGCTGTGCGGTGGTTGTGGTGGTTCGCCCGGCCGCGGCGGGGGCTGAGCGGAACGCGGTCCTCTGATTGTCAGTGGTGCATGGGAGGGTGGAGACCACTGGGGGAACGCACCATAGAAGGGGGGCCGCCCATGGCCTGGCACCGGGAGCTGCTGATCGGCTTCGACCTGGAGACGACGGGCACGGATCCGCGCGAGGCGCGCATCGTCACGGCAGCCGTGATCGAGGTCAGGGGCGGGGAGCCGATGGGGCGCCGGGAGTGGCTGGCCGACCCGGGGGTGCCGATCCCCGAGGACGCGGTGGCGGTGCACGGCATCAGCAACGAGCGGGCGGCGGCCGAGGGCAGACCGGCGGACCAGGTGGCGGACGCCCTCGCCGACGTCCTCACCTCCTACTGGAAGACGGGCGTGCCGGTCGTCGCCTACAACGCCGCCTTCGACCTGACCCTGCTCTCCGCCGAGCTGCTCCGCCACGGACTGCCGTCCCTGCGCGACCGCCTGGGCGGCGTGGACCCGGCCCCGGTCATCGACCCGTACACCATCGACCGCTGGGTCGACCGCTACCGCCGCGGCAAGCGCAACCTCGAAGCGGTCTGCGCCGAGTACGGCGTGGTCCTCGGCTCCGCCCACGACGCCATGGCCGACGCCCTCGCGGCGGCCCGCCTGGCCGGCGCGATAGCCGCCCGCCACCCCAAGATCGCCTCCCTCGGCCCGGCCGACCTCCACCGGCGCCAGATCGAGTGGTACGCGCAGTGGGCGGCGGACTTCCAGAGCTTCCTGCGCGGCAAGGGCGACACGACGGCCTTGGTGGACGGGGCATGGCCGTTGCGGGAGCCGGCGGACGCGTAAGCCGCGCCCGCCCCTCAGAAGGCCCGGCCCGTCAGAAGGCCCGACGCTCTCTCCGCTACACCGACGCGGGCGTCGCGATGCGTTCGACGCGGGGCTTGGCCAGTCGCTCGTAGTCGGCGCCCGAGACGAGGAGCGAGCGGTCGAGCCGGGCCGCGTTGAAGTACAGCTTCGGCCGGGCCACGACGTCCGGGTCGGCGACCAGTTCCAGGTCGGGATCGAAGCTGAACGGCAGGACCGTGCCGGGCACGGCGCGGGCCAGCCGCTCGGCCGTCCCGGGGTCACTGAAGCCCACGTAGCGGGCCGCGAACAGCGCCCTGACGGCGTCCAGGTCCACCCGCCGGTCCCCGGGGACGACCGAGAGGACGTGGCGTGTGGTGCGGCGGTCCACCTTGACCCGCAGCACGATGCACTTCGCGGCCTCGCGGGCCGGATGCCCGCGCAACGCGCAGACGGCTTCGGTGGCGCCTTCGGGATCGTGGTCGATGAGGCGGTAGTCGACGGAGGCCGAGTCGAGCAGGGAGATCAGGTGGTCGTAGGTGTCGTGCCGGCCGGTGTCGTGCGGGCTGGGGGCGCGGTGGGTGCCGTCGGGCATGCGGAGTCCTTGTCGGGGGAGTGGGACGAGGGAGGCAGGGGGTCGGGTGCGCTTCGGTGCGCCCGTTCCACCGCCTGCCCCCAGTACGTACCGGCCACCATGAGGGCTGCCCCGAGGCCGGTGAGGGGCGTGAGATGTTCGCCGCCGAGGGCTGTGCCCACCGCGACGGCCCAGACCGGCTCGGTGCCCAGCAGCAGGCTGGCCCGGCTGGCGGAGGTGCGCTGCACGGCCCAGGTCTGGGCCAGGAAGGCGAACACACTGCAGAACAGGGCGAGATAGACCAGCTGGGCCCAGGTCGCCGGATCCGTGCGGACCAGCCTCGGCAGGTCGTGGGCGGTGATCGGCAGGAACAGGGCCGTGCCGACGAGGGTCTGCACGGTCGTCAGATGCAGGGGCCGAATGGCCCGCCCGGTCGTGAAGCGGCCGACCAGCGCCACATGCACGGCCCGGATCAGCGCGGCGCCGAGCATCAGCAGGTCGCCGAGGCGCGGCGCGTGGAAGCCGTTGCCGGACATCAGCAGCCCGACGGCCAGGACGCACACACCGGTCGCGGCGAAGAAGGAGACAGGCAGCGCGCCGCGGTGGCCGCCGCGGTCGAGGAACGGGGTGAGGACGATGGTCAGACTGATGATGAGCCCGGCGTTGGCGGCGCTGGTGTGCGCGACGCCGTACGTCTCCACGACCAGGACCGCGGCCTGGGTCAGCCCCAGGGGCACCCCGGCCCGCAGCTCGTCACGCGTCCACCGGCGCGACCCGCGCCGTCGGGCGGCGACGACGCCGAGGCAGGCGAGCGCGGAGAGGGCGTAGCGGGCCAACAGCACCAGCAGGACGGGGAGCGCGGCCGTGGCCGTCTGGGCGGACAGGTAACTGGAACCCCAGACGAGCGCGACAAGGAGGAGTACCGCATCGGTACGGCGGACGTCGGACACCCGCCCACGGTGCACCGGAGGCATCCATGAAGCCCAGTACCAGTGTCTAAAAGGATCATTTAGCGGGCCTACATCGTCCCTACACTGAGGCGATGGACGAACGTCAGCTGCGGATCCTGCGGGAACTCGGCGAACTGGGCAGCGTCACCGCGGTCGCCGAGGCGCTGCTGGTGACACCGTCGGCGATCTCCCAGCAGCTGCGGCTGCTGCAGCGCGCGATCCCCGTGCCGCTCACCGAGCGCCAGGGGCGACGGCTGGTGCTCACCGACGCCGGGCAGGCGCTGGCGGGCGCGGCCGTGGAGGTCGAGACGGCGCTGGCTCGCGCACGGCACACCGTCGAGGAGTTCGTCGGACGGCCCGACGGCGAGGTGTCGGTGGCGGCGTTCCACAGCGCGGGCGCCGCGTTCTTCCCGCCGCTGCTGCGCGCGCTGGCCGGTCCGGGCAAGCCGGTGCCGAGGCTGGCCGACGAGGACGTACCGCAGGAGGACTTCCCCCGGCTCACCCGGGAGTACGACGTCGTCCTGGCCCACCGGCTGGACCACGCCCCGCCATGGCCGGACACGGTGGCCACGACGACGCTGCTGCGCGAGCCGCTGGACGTGGCCATGCCCGCCGACCACCCCCTGGCCGCCAAGCGCCGGGTCACCCCGCGCGACGTGGCCGGCGAGCCGTGGATCACCGTGCACGAAGGGTTCCCGGTGCTGGCGACCATCGAGGCCATCGCCGCCGCGGCGGGCCGCAGGCTCCATCTCGCGCATCGCATCAACGAGTTCTCGGTGGTCGCCGAGGCCGTGGCCGCCGGGGGCGGTATCGCCCTGATGCCGCGCTGGACCATGCGCCCGCATCCGGCGCTCGTGCTCCGGCCGCTCAGCGGAGTGCGGGCGCGACGCCACATCGACGCCCTGTACCGCCCCGAGCGCACGGCCCGCACAGCGGTCCGCACGGTCCTCACCGAACTACGCCGCGCCGCACACAGCATCCAGGGCAGAGAAGACTGACGGCGGGTGACGCCCCTGAAAGGGGCGCGGGGCTGTGCTCGATATGCGGCTCCGCCGCGCGGGCGCGACCAGCCACCAACCGCCCGCAGTCGCCGCACGACGCGTAGTCCCCCGAACCACAGGCGCTCAGAACGGATACCACCGCACCGTCTCGTCCCCCTCCCGCAACGAAGCCACCCGCCGCCGAAACTCCGCCAGCGCCTTCGGATTGCTCGGCGCATGCTGCGCCACCCACGCACAACTGGCCGTCTCCCGGGCCCCACGCAACACCGAACACTCCTCCCACTCCCGCACATCCCAGCCGTACGCCTCGGTGAAGGAGCCGTACGCCTCGTCCGGGAGCCCATAGCGGTCGTGGGAGAGCACCATCACCACCAGGTCGTGCTCGCGCAGGTCCGCGGAGACCGTCTCCAGGTCGACCAGAACCGGCCCCTCCGGCCCCACATGCACATTGCGCGGCAGCGCGTCGCCGTGGATCGGCCCCGGGGGCAGATGCGGCGTCAGCGCCGCCGCCTGCGCCGCGAACCCGTCCCGCCGCTCCCGCAGATACGCCGCGTCCGCCGGATCGATCGCGTCCCCGGCGAGCCGCAGCCAGCGTTCCACACCGCCCAGCAGATCGCGGGACGGCAGATCGAAGGAGGGCGCGGGCAGGGCGTGCACGACCCGTAGCAGTTCGGCCAAATCCCGCGGCTCGGCGGGCCGTACGGCGTCGTGCAGCCGGTGCCACACCGTCACCGGGTGCCCGTCGACCAGCAGGGGCTCGGGCTCGGCCGCCTGTACCGCCGGCACACCCGCCTCCGCCAGCCACAGCGCGATGTCCAGTTCGCGTCGCGCCCGGTCGAGGAGTTCGGCGTCGCGGCCCACCTTGACGACCAGGTCACCGGAGGCGAACACCGCGTTCTCGCCCAGCGCGAGCAGCCGTGCCTCCCCGGCCGCGCCGGGCAGTACTCCCGCCGCGGCCAGTACGTCCCGGGCCCGTGCCTCGTCCATCGTCCGCCTCCGTCGTCGCGTTTCCCGCCGTCGTCCACGTCTTCCGCCGTCGGGTTCCGGCCATCCGCCGGTCAGTGTCGCATCGGCACAGGTGGGACGGCATGCGCGGTGTCTTGACGAGGCAGACCGCCTTCACGACCATGACGTGGCCGGCCGAGCTGTGCAAAGGGGCTGATTCCGTGACATCGGTGACCGAGGCTTCGCCGCCGAGGAGACCGGCCGGCCGCACGCCCGGCGGGGCCCGGCCCCGGCGGGGCGTCGACCACGGCGCCTGGTTCCTGGTGCTGCCCGCCCTGCTCCCGATCCTCGTCCTCAGCGTCGGGCCACTGCTGTACGGAATCCTGCTGGCCTTCACCGACGCCCAGTCGGGCCGCACCGAGCCCACCCAGTGGATCGGCGGCCTCAACTTCCGGGACCTGCTGCACGACACGCTGTTCTGGGAGTCGTTCCGGATCGGCCTGGTGTGGGCGGTCGGGGTGACCGTGCCGCAGTTCCTGCTCGCGCTGGGCCTCGCCCTGCTGCTCAACCAGGACCTGCGACTGCGCTGGCTGGCCCGCGCCCTGGCGATCATCCCCTGGGCGATGCCCGAGGTCGTCGTCGGCATCATGTGGCGGCTCGTCTACAACCCGGACGCGGGCATCCTCAACGAGACCCTGCGCGACGTCGGCCTGGGCGGTGACCGCGACTGGCTCAGCGGATTGGCCACCGCGCTGCCCGCCGTCATCGTCGTGGGCGTCTGGGCGGGCATGCCGCAGACGACGGTCGCGCTGCTCGCCGGACTCCAGAACACCCCGCGCGAACTGCACGAGGCGGCGGCGGTCGACGGCGCGAGCGCCTGGCGCCGTTTCCGCACGGTCACCTGGCCCGCCCTCAGGCCCATCGCCCTGGCCATCACCGCACTCAACCTGATCTGGAACTTCAACTCCTTCGCCCTGGTCTACGTCCTCACCAGCGGCGGCCCGGGCGGCCGGACCCGCCTGCCCATGCTCTTCGCCTACGAAGAGGCCTTCCGCTACGGGCAGTTCGGCTACGCGGCGGCGATGGGCTGCGTGATGGTGGCCGTGATCTCGATCGCCCTGGCCGTCTTCCTCGCCGCCCGCCTCAGGGGAGGTGACGACGCGTGAGGACCAGCCGCCCGGCCCGCGTCGGCCAGTACACCGCGCTGCTCGCCTATCTCGTCTTCCTCGCCTTCCCGTTCCTCTGGCTCGTCTCCACCGCGTTCAAGCCCCCGCGCGAGCTGGGCAGCCTCCACCCGACCTGGATTCCGAACGACCCCACCCTCGCCAACTTCCGGCAGGCCTTCGACGAACAGCCGCTGCTGCACGCCGCCCTCAACTCCCTGCTCGCCGCAGTCGCGGCGGCGGTCGTCGCCGTGCTGATCGCGACCCCGATGGCCTACGTCGTCGCCCGGCGCCGCACCCGGCTCGCCAGGGCGGTGACGGGCTGGGTGGTGGTGAGCCAGGCGTTCCCGTTCGTGCTGCTGATCATCCCGCTGTTCCTCGTGCTGAAGAACCTCCGCATGATCAACTCCGTGCCGGGGCTGGTGCTCGTGTACGTGGTGTGGGCGCTGCCGTTCGCGCTGTGGATGCTCGCCGGATACGTGCGGGCCGTACCACCCGAACTGGAGGAGGCCGCCGCGGTCGACGGGGCGGGACGGCTGCGGACGCTGGTGTCGGTGACGGCGCCGCTGCTCGCGCCGGGCATCATGGCCACCGCGCTGTTCGCGTTCATCACCGCGTGGAACGAGTTCTTCTTCGCCCTCGTGCTCCTCAAGACGCCGGAGAAGCAGACCCTTCCGGTGGTGCTCACCCATTTCATCGGGGCCGAAGGCGTCGCCGACCTCGGCCCGCTCGCGGCGGCCGCGTTCCTCGCCACGCTGCCCTCGCTGGTCGTCTTCGCGATCATCCAGCGGCGGATCACGGGCGGCATGCTCACCGGGGCGGTGAAGAGCTGATGCGCGCACGCCTGCTCGCCCTCGTCCTGATGCTGCTCCTCGCCGGCTGCTCCTCCGGCGGCACCCGCGACGACGGCCGGATCACCCTGCGCTTCCAGTCCCTGGCCTGGCAGGAGGAGTCGGTCGAGGCCAACAAGGAACTGGTGAAGGAGTGGAACGCCACCCACCCGGACGTCCGGGTCGAGTACGTCCAGGGCAGCTGGGACAGCGTCCACGACCAGCTCCTCACCGCCTTCGAGGGCGGCGAGGCACCCGACATCATCCACGACGCCTCCGACGACCTCGCCGACTTCGCCTACGGCGGCTACCTCGCCGACCTCACCGATCTGCTGCCCGCCCGGCTGAAGTCGGACATCCCGCAGCGCAGTTGGGAGACGACCACCTTCGGGGACGGCATCTACGGCGTGCCGTTCCTCCAGGAACCGCGCGTGCTGATCGCCAACGCGAAGTGGCTCAAGCGGTCCGGCGTACGGATCCCGACGCCCGAGAAGCCGTGGAGCTGGGCCGAGTTCCGCCGCATCACCGAACAGCTCAGCGGCCGGGGGAAGTACGGGATCGCCTGGCCCCTGAAGGAACCGGTCTCCGCCACCCTCAACCTCTCCCTGTCGACGGGCGGACAGCTCTTCCACCGCGGGGCCGACGGCAAGGTGACGGTCCGGTTCGAGGCGGCCGACCAGGTGGTGCCGCGCACCATCCACGCCCAGGCAGGCACCGACCGCAGTGCCTCGCCCACGACCCTGGGCAGCGGCGGCTCCGACACCCTGCCCGGCTTCTTCGGCGGCCGATACGCGATGGTCCCGCTCGGCTTCTCCTACCGCCAGCAGATCGTGCAGCAGGCCCCGAAGGGCTTCGACTGGCAGGTGCTGCCCGCCCCCGCCGGCGCCGGGGGACTCACCCAGGGCGTCAGCCCGCAGACCCTCTCCGTCGCCGAGGACTCCCCGCACAAGAAGGAGGCAGCCGCCTTCATCGACTTCCTGCTGAGGCCCAAGAACATGGTCCGCCTCGCCCTCGGCGACTGGATGCTGCCGACCGGCGACCGGGCGCTGAACGACCCGGCCCTGCGCACACCCGAGCACGGCTGGGCCACGGGCACCGCGCTCGCCGCCCACCTGCGCCCGGCACCCGCACAGACCGTACGGGGCTACCCCGAGTGGAAGGACAAGGTGGCGACCCCGGCCCTTCAGGAGTACTACAGCGGCGCGATCGGCATCCGCGAGCTGCGCGAACGTCTGGAAGAGGACGGCAACCTCGTGCTGGCGCGCTACCAGCGCTGAACCCCGCCGAAATCCCGTTGTACGTCGTCACCGGCAGCGCCTAGCGTGCTGCCGTGGGAATCAACGCGATCTACATCTCCGGTCACGGCCGGGGCTGCGCGCACGCCGCACGGGTGCGCCGCGCCCCGGAGCCCTGACCGGCCCGGGGAGCCACGCCCGCTGAGCCTCTGAGTTTCCGAGTCTCCGAGCCCGGCGTCTCACCACTCCTGTCTCCTCTGTCTTCCGGTCAGGGCCTTCGGCTGCCCTCACATCCCTCACGGAAGACAAGGACCGCAGGCCATGGCCCGCCCCACCGCCACCTCCCGCGCGCTCTCGCAGAACTTCCTCGCCGACCACGCCACCGCCGAACGCTTCGCCCGGCTCGCCGCCCCGCAGGCCCGGCCGATCCCGCTGCTGCTCGAAGTCGGCGCGGGCAAAGGCGCGCTGACCGCACCGCTGGCGCGACGCTGCCGGGAGCTGCGCGCCTACGAGATCGACCCCAGGCTCGTGCCCGTCCTGCGCGGCCGCTTCGCCGGCACCCCGCAGGTGCGTGTCGTCGGCGCGGACTTCCTGGCCGCGCACCCGCCGCGCACACCCTTCTCGGTCGCCGGGAACGTGCCGTTCTCCCGTACCGCGGCCGTGGTCGACTGGTGCCTGCGCGCCCCCGCCCTCACCGACGCCACGCTGCTCACCCAGCTCGAGTACGCCCGCAAACGCACCGGCGACTACGGCAGCTGGACGCTGCTGACGGTCCGGACCTGGCCCCGCTACGAGTGGCGGCTCCTGGGACGCGTCGGCAGGCGCAGCTTCCGGCCCGTGCCACGCGTGGACGCCGGGGTGCTGCGCATAGAACGGCGCGACACCCYGCTGCTCGACGCCGCCGCGTACCGGAGCTGGCGCCGTCTGGTCGAGCTGGGCTTCTCCGGGGTCGGCGGTTCACTGCACGCGTCGCTGCGGCGGGCCCACCCGAGGCGGCGGGTGGACGCCGCGTTCCGGGCGGCGCGCCTGGACCCGGGCGTGCTGGTGGGCGAGGTGGCGCCGGAGCGGTGGCTGCGGCTGCACGAGGAGCTGACCCACTGAACCAAATGTATTGCACGAGACGTCTCGTCTCGCGTACGGTCGGCGCATGACCAGTCGCGCTCATATCGCCATGTTCTCCATCGCCGCCCACGGCCACGTGAACCCGAGTCTGGAGGTGATCCGCGAGCTCGTGGCGCGCGGCCACCGCGTGACGTACGCGATCCCGCCGGTCTTCGCGCAGAAGGTCGCGGAGACAGGTGCCGAGGTGAAGCCGTGGAACTCGACGCTGCCCTCGCCCGACGACGACCCGGAGGCCTGGGGGAGCACGCTGCTGGACAACGTGGAGCCGTTCCTCGACGACGCGATCCAGGCCCTCCCGCAGCTGATCGAGGCCTACGAGGGCGACGAGCCGGACCTCGTCCTGCACGACATCGCCTCCTACCCGGCCCGCGTCCTCGCCCACCGCTGGGAGGTGCCCGCGATCTCCCTGTCGCCGGCCATGGTCGCCTGGGAGGGGTACGAGAAGGAGGTCGCCGAGCCCATGTGGGAGGAGCCGAAGAAGACCGAGCGCGGCCGTGCCTACTACGCCCGCTTCCAGGCCTGGCTGGAGCAGAACGGGATCACCCTGCACCCCGACGCGTTCGGGGGCCGGCCCGACCGCTCGATCGTCCTGATCCCCAAGGCCCTCCAGCCGAACGCGGACCGGGTCGACGAGAGCGTGTACTCCTTCGTCGGCGCCTGCCAGGGCGACCGGAGTGCCGAGGGCGACTGGCAGCGGCCGGCCGGCGCCGAGAAGGTCGCGCTCGTCTCGCTCGGGTCCGCCTTCACCAAGCAGCCCGGCTTCTACCGGGAGTGCGTCAAGGCGTTCGGCGACCTGCCCGGCTGGCACCTGGTGCTCCAGGTCGGCAAGCACATCGACCCGGCCGAGCTCGGGGAGGTCCCCGCGAACGTCGAAGTGCGTTCCTGGGTACCGCAGTTGGCGATCCTGAAGCAGGCCGACCTGTTCGTCACGCACGCCGGCGCGGGCGGCAGCCAGGAGGGCCTGGCCACGGCCACGCCGATGATCGCCGTACCGCAGGCCGTGGACCAGTTCGGCAACGCGGAGATGCTCCAGAGCCTCGGTGTCGCCCGGTACCTCCCCACGGAGGAGGCGACCGGCGAGACGCTGCGCGAGGCGGCCCTCGCCCTCGTCGACGACCCGGAGGCCGCCCGCCGCCTGAAGGAGATCCAGGCGGAGACGGCCCGGGAGGGCGGCACCCGGCGCGCGGCCGACCTCATCGAGGCCGAACTGCCCGCTCGCCGGGGGTAGTCGGGGCGGCCGTCACCCGCCGGGCCGTCACACCGCGACGGCCCGGCGGGTGAGAGTCATGCGGCGTGCGGTGACGGCCCCCTGCCGCCCCCGCACGGCACTCGCCTCTCCCCACTGGGGAGGACCGGAAAGGACCGTGGTCCCCTCCAGCTATCGGTCTCCTCGGGTGTGTGGATCCTGAGCAGAAGGTTGTGCCCCGCGGTGACCGGTGAGTAATTTACGGGGCTCGGGCAGCCGCCCACCGGCCGTCGTGCCCGCCCCCACGGGGCACGACGGCCGTCTTAGGGTGAGCGGATGACGACGACGTATGCGGCACTGTTGCGCGGAATCAACGTGGGCGGCAGCAGGAAGGTCCCGATGGCGGACCTGCGCACACTCATGGCGGGCCTCGGCTACGAGGACGTGCGGACGTACCTCCAGAGCGGCCAGGCCGTGTTCGCCTCCGGTCACGGTGACGAGGAGTCGCTGGCCGCCGAGATCACGCATGCCATCGAGAAGCACTTCGGGTTCGGCGTCGACGTGATCGTGCGCGACCACGCCTATCTGAAGGCGATCGCCGAGGCCTGCCCCTTCCCGGCCGCCGACCTGGAGCCCAAGCAACTCCACGTCACCTACTTCTCCGCCCCCGTGTCGCCCGAGCGCTTCGCGGAGATCGACGCATCCGTCTACCTCCCCGAGGAGTTCCGCTTCGGCGACCGCGCCCTGTACCTGTACGCCCCCAACGGCCTGGGCCGCTCCAAGCTGGCCGAACACCTCGCGAAGCCGCGCATCAACAAGGGCGTCATCGCCACGACCCGCAACTGGAACACCGTCGTCAAGCTGGTGGAGCTGACGGGTTCCTGAACACGACCCGGCCGTCGAGGCGGCCATCGAGGGCGAGCCGGCGCTGGGCGACGCCGTTCAGCGAGCCGCAAGAGTGACCTTCCGGTCGCCGAGACAGGGCGTGTACGACGTGATCTCGGCCGGGACGGCCAGTCGCGGATCCTCGTAGGGCCGGGCCGGGTCGTCCTGGGAGCCGACCGCGTCGGCCGCCGCCAGTTCGTGCTCGGTCAGCGGCACCCGGCCGAGGAACTGCGGACCCCAGCCGTCCCAGGGGAGCAGTTCGACGCCGTTGACGGCGGCCAGGTCGCGCACCACGTTGCCCCACACGAACCACAGCCCCCGCAGCCGGCCGACGCCGCTGAGCCCGAAGTCCATCGGATCCGCCCGCCCCTCGCGGCAGGCCCGCCAGGCCTTCCCGGCCACGAGGAACCGGTCCCTGGGCACGTCCATGGGGTCGAACGGCATGTCGTACCCGTGGTGGACCTGCGCGTCGGCCAGGCGCCACCGCCCCTCCGGTGTGCGGTACTCGGTCACCCAGTGGTCCTCGTGGAAACCGTCGACGAAGTACGTCGCGAAGCCGCAGCGCAGCCGCGCGGGCGTCCCCGTCGCCCGCAACAGCGAGCACAGCAGCAGCGAGAAGTCCCGGCACGTACCCACGAACCGCTCCTCCGGCGCCCGCCGTTCGGTGAGCGGGGCGTCACCGCGCTCCCGCAGGATCCTCAGGATCTCCGTGACGTAGCGCGACTCGGCGTCGTGGTGCAGCCGCGCCTCGGGAACGGAGTGTCCGAACAACTCTCCCTCACCCCGATGGATGATCAGGTTCCGGACCAGGCCGGCGAGTTCCCCCGGTTCACGCGGCAGGCCGCTCGTGTCCAGGTCCCCGGGGTCGCTGTACGGCGTCTGCTTCAGGTAGTCGTCCATGCCCCGGACCCTTGCCCCTGCCCCAGGGGCAAGGTCAACGGCACCGGGCGTTTTCGGTGTTTGCGTGAACACGCCCGCCGCCGCCCCCGTACCTAAGGGCAGCACGAGATACGAGTCTCGCGAGAGGGATCGCGCCGAGATCGCCGCGCCGCCCTCAAGGCGGCCGACAGGAGGCCGGAGCCATGACCGACCCGAACCTCGTCTACGCCTACGCGGTCCTGCGCCGTACCCCCGGGGCCGCCGCGGCCGCGACGGACCTGCGCGGGGTCGCCGGCGACCCGATCCACCTGGTGGAGCCCACGGACCCCGCCTCACCCCTGGCCTTCGCCGTCGGCCCCGTCCCGGCCGCCGACTACGGCGAGGCACCCCTCAAGGCCCACCTCGACGACCTGGACTGGATGGAGTCCACGGTCCGGTCCCACCACGCCGTGGTCGCCGCGCTCGTCGCCTGCGGCGCCGCCGTCCTGCCGCTACGGCTGGCCACCGTCTACCCCGACGAACACCACGCCCGGCAGGCCCTCGACACCCGCCGCGCGTACTTCCTGTCCCTCCTGGACCGCCTCACGGGCCATGTCGAACTCGGCGTCAAGATCTACGCCGCACCGGACATCACCCCACCCGAGTCGGGTACCGACGCCGGACAGGAAACGCCCACCGGCCTCGGCGTCGGTCGCGCCTACCTGGCGATCCGCCGCCGCAGACAACGCAGAAACGAGGAAGGCTGGCGCACGGTCGCCCAGGCCGCCGCGCACCTCACCCGGACGGCCGGCACCCTCGCCGTCGACCGCGTCGCGCACACCCCGGAACGCGGAAGCCTCGCGGGCCCGGCCCCCGGCACCAACGTCGGCAACGACGCGTACCTCGTCCCCGCCGACCGCGTCGATGCCTTCCGCACCGGCGTACTGGCGGCCGCCGAGGGCATCCCCGGCCTCCGCGTCGAAGTCACCGGCCCCTGGGCCCCCTACTCCTTCGCACTCCAGCCGGAACCGGTCATGGGCCCGTCGAGTAGCCTGCTCTGATGGCCCCACCCGGACCAGTTCCCTCCACCCGCCGGGATTTCCGCCTGCTCTGGGTGGGCGAGACCGTGAGCGGGTTGGGCAACAGCATCACCGTGGTGGCGTTGCCACTGATCGCGGTGGTGGTGCTGGACGCCGGCTCCACCGCCGTCGGCCTGATCGCCGCAGCGGTGTGGCTGCCCTGGCTGCTGGTGGGTCTGCCGGTGGGCGCCTGGGCGGACCGGATGCGCAAACGCCCACTGATGATCACGTGCGATCTGGTCTCCGCCGCGACGCTGGTGAGCATTCCACTGGCGGCATCGCTCGACGCGCTCACGTTCCCGCACATGGTCGCCGCCGCGCTGATCTGTGGCACCGCGGCGGTGTGCTTCAACACCGCCTACCACTCGTACATCCCGATCGTGCTCGACGGACGCGACCTCCTGGAAGGCAACGCCAAGCTCCAGGGCAGCGAGGCCGCCACCCAGGTCGCCGGGCCGGGGGCGGCGGGCCTGCTCGCCCAGGCGTTCGGCGCGGTCACCGCGCTCGTGGCCGACGCGGTGACGTTCCTGATCTCCGCGGTCTGCCTGAAGCGGATCAGGGCGGTCGAGCCGGACCGTGCTCCCGACGAGGCACGCACCCCCCTCCGACGACAGATCGTCGAAGGGCTTCGCTTCGTGGGCCGGGACCGGTACCTGCGGCCGATGGTCACCTGGGGCGCCCTGATCAACATGGCGTTGATGGGCTACCAGGCGGTCCAGGTCGTGTTCCTCGTCCGCAGCATCGGGCTGAACCCGGCCATGGTCGGGCTGCTGCTCACCAGCGGCAGTACGGGCGGTATCGTCGGCGCGCTGGTGGCCGGCAGGGTCGGCCGGCGGTTCGGCACCGCGCGCGGGCTGCTGCTCCTCCAGGTGGCCACCGCGCCGTTCGCGCTGCTGCTGCCCATGACCACGGCGGGGCCGGGGCTGCTGCTGTTCGCCATGGGGGCCTTCCTCGTCGGCATCGGCGTCTCCGTCGCCAACATCGTGGTCGGCAGCTTCCGGCAGACCTACTGCCCGCCGCACATGCTCGGCCGGGTCGTGGCGACGGCCATGATGATCAACCACAGCACCATCCCGCTCGGGTCCCTGCTCGGCGGCGTGCTCGGCGACGCGGTCGGGTACCGGCCGGCCATGTGGATCATGACCAGTATCGTCGCGCTCTCCTGGCTCGTCCTCGTCATGAGCCCGATGCGCCGCGAACACGACCTTCCGCGGGCCCCAGGAACCGGAACAAGCGCACGCCGGGGACTCGCGGGGGATGCAAGGGGCCGTCTGACAAGACGGACTTCAGGCGCTCACAGCCGCCAACGTCGGCACCCGAGCGGCCTCGTACCGCTCCAGCACCACCCGGGCCACCTCCGGCGCCGGCCCCAGTACATCCGCCAGGACGTCCGCCTCCGCCGCGCCCCGGGCGATGCGGTCCGGGAGGAAGCCGGGGGCGAGGACGTAGGGGGCGACCGCCACCCGGGAGCAGCCGAGGGCCCGGAGTTCCCGGACGGCGTCCTGCGTGCGGGGGAGGGATGCGGAGGCGAACGCAGGTCGCACGGCGCACCAACCGGTGTGCCGCCACTCCCGCGCGATTTCTGCGATCACTGCGATCGCCTCCGGGTCGGTGGACCCCGCCGAGGCCAGCACGACCCCGGTCGAGGACTTGTCGGCGGGGGACAGGCCCGCCTCGTACAGGCGTCGCTCCAGGGCGGACAGCAACAGGGGCGACGGGCCCAGGACCTCCGCCTGGCGGATGCGGAGCTGTGGGGGAGCGTCCGTGAGGACCGCCGGGATGTCCGCCTTCGCGTGGAACGCCCGGGTCAGGAGGAGGGGGAGGGCCACGACGTCACGGATGCCCTGGACCGCCAGGGACTCCAGCACCCCCTGCACCGAGGGCACGTTGAAGTCCAGGAAGCCCGTCTCCACGCGCACGTCGGGACGCAGGGAGCGGACCCGGCGTACCAGGGCGTGCACCGTCGCGGCGTGCCGCGGGTCGCGGCTGCCGTGGGCGATGACGAGGAGTACAGGCGTGTGGGTCATGGGACTTCAGCTCTTCACCAGCAGACCGCGGTTGCGCAGCACCCACCGCTCCAGCGGGCTGAAGAGGAGCAGGTCGATGGCGATGCCGACGACGAGGATGAGGAGGATCGCCTCGAAGACCATGGCCATGTCGCTGGCGTTGCGGCCGTTCTCCAGGAGCTGGCCGAGGCCGACGCCGAGGTCGGGGAAGGAGGCGATGATCTCGGCGGCCATCAGGGAGCGCCAGGAGAAGGCCCAGCCCTGCTTCAGACCGGCGACGTAGCCGGGCAGGGCGGCCGGGAGGACGATGTGCCAGGTGTGCTTCAGGCCGGTCGCGCCGAGGGTGCGGCCCGCGCGGAGGAACAGCGGCGACACCTGGTCGACGCCCGAGACCAGGCCGTTGGCGATCGAGGGGACGGCGCCCAGCAGGATCACCGCGTACATCATCGAGTTGTTCAGGCCCAGCCAGATGACCGCCGGGGGGACCCAGGCGACCGACGGCAGGGACTGCAGGCCGGACAGGATCGGGCCGAGGGCCGCGCGGACGAACTTCACGCGGGCCACGAGCAGGCCCAGGGGGGTGCCGATGATCAGGGCGAAGCAGAAGCCGAGCAGGCCGCGCGAGACGCTGGTCCAGATGTAACCGAGCAGTTCGCCCTGGAGCCACGCGGTGTGGACGACGTCCCACACCGCCGACGGCGCGGGCAGCTTCGTGGGGTCGTCGACGACCTTGAAGGAGACCAGGGCCTGCCAGGCCGCCAGGACGAGGGCGACGGCGATGACCGGCGGCAGGATCTTCTCCACGAAGGTCTGCCGGAACGGCTTGCGGCTGGTCTGCACCGTCTCCAGCGCGTCCAGGCCGGCTTCCAGTCCGGCGAGATCGCTGCCGTCCTTGGCGACGGTCGTCGAATCAGTGCTGGCCATGACGGCGGATCTCCCCACGCAGTTGTTCGGTGATCTCGACGGACAGCTCCGCCACGGCGGTGTCCTCGATACGGCGCGGGTGCTCGATGTCCACGGTCCACTCGTGGGCGATGCGGCCCGGGCGGGAGGACAGCAGCACCACGCGCTGGGCGAGCCGGACGGCCTCGCGCACGTTGTGCGTGACGAACAGGACGGACAGCTGCGTCTCGCGCCAGATACGGGTCAGCTCGTCGTGCAGCACGTCGCGGGTGATGGCGTCGAGCGCGGCGAACGGCTCGTCCATCAGCAGGAGCTTGCTCTCCTGGGCGAGCGCGCGGGCCATCGCGACGCGCTGGCGCATCCCGCCGGACAGTTCGTGCACCCGCTTGCGGTGGGCGCCCTTGAGCCGGACGAGTTCGAGCAGTTCCTCGGCCCGATCGCGGCGCTCGGTCTTCGGCACGCCCCTGAGCTTCAGGGCGAGTTCGATGTTCTTGCCCGCGGTCAGCCAGGGGAACAGGGCGTGTTCCTGGAACATCAGCGCGGGGCGGCCGTCGGTGGTGATGTCGCCGGCCGAGGGCCGGTCCAGACCGGCGACCAGGTTGAGCAGGGTGGACTTGCCGCAGCCCGAGGCTCCCAGGAGGGTGACGAACTCGCCGGGGGCGACATCGAGGGTGATGTCGTCCAGGACGAGCTGCTGCCCGGCGGGGCCCGGGAACGACTTCGAGACGTGGGCGATCCGGGCGGCGTGGGTGGCCGTCTCGGTGCCGTCGGCGGCCTTGGCGAGGGTCGTGGCCATGGTCGTCACCTCCTGGGAACGGGTCGGGATGCGGACTTAACGGACGCCGAGGCCGGCGTCGTCGACCGTGGGCTCGCCCTCGGCCTTGAGGACCTTGTTCAGCGGCGCGAGGTCGTAGATGCCCTTCAGGTTCGGCTTCTCCAGCAGCCCGGCCTTCACGGCGTGCTCCGCCTCGGTGTTGAGGGTGGAGGCCAGCGGGTCGTCGGTGAACCGGATCGACTTCCACGCCGGGTCCAGCACATCGGCGGGCAGCGCCTTGCCGGAGGACTCCTCCAGCTGCTCGTTCGCAGCCGCCTTCGCCTCATCGGGGTGGGCGTTGATCCACTTGTTGGTCTCGACCGAGCCCTTCAGCACCGCCTCGACGACCTTCGGGTGCTTCTTCAGGAAGTCCTGGCGGACGATGATGTTCGTGATCACGAACTTCTTGTCCGGCCACAGCGACGCCTCGTCGAGGAGCACCTTGCCGCCCTGGGCGACCAGCTTCGACGCGGTCGGCTCCGGCACCCAGGCGCCGTCGACGGACCCGGCCTTGTAGGCGTCCGGGGTGACCTTGTTGTCACTGCGGACGACGGTGACGTCACCCTTGCCGCTCTGCGGGTCGATCTTCCAGCCCTGGTCGGCGGCCCAGTTCAGGAACGCCACGTCCTGGGTGTTGCCGAGCTGCGGGGTCGCGATTCGCTTGCCCTTGACGTCCTTCAGCGACTTGATCTTGTCGGGGTTGACGACCAGCTTGACGCCGCCGGACGCCGAACCGCCGATGATCCGCAGGTTCTTGCCGTCCGCCTTGGTGTAGCCGTTGATGGCGGGGGAGGGGCCGATCCAGCCGATGTCGATGGACTGGGAGTTGAGCGCCTCGATCTCGGACGGACCGGCGTTGAAGACGGCGGGCTCGACCCTGGTGGCGCCGAGGGCCTTCTGGAGGAAGCCCTTCCGCATGCCCACGAGCGCGGTGCCGTGGGTCAGGTTGTCGAAGTAACCGATCTTGACGGTGTCGAGTCCCTCGATCTTCTTCGCCCCGGCGGCGACCTTGGCGGCCCCGTCGTCCTTGGCCTGGGAGCCGTAGCCGCAGGCGGCCAGCGTGAGCAGAGGCAGCGCGGCTGCTACCGCGAAGGATCGGCGCAGAGCGGATGATGCAGGCACGGGAGGTGTTCCTCTCGGAGGCCCGGCGGTCACGGTCTCTCAGGTCGTGGCCGGGAGGTCGGCAGGTCTACGGCGGTGGGGGGTGAGGGCGCGCGAGCGGTGCGCGTACGTCAGCGCACACATCGCGCGACTCCGCCCTGCCCGCTGCCGAGAGCACCGCTGCCGACGCGGCCGCCCTCCTTCGCGAACATCGAGTAGAAGTCGGGGGAGTTCATGTCAGAAGTCCCACCCGTCGTCATCGGACTCGTCCTTCACCGGATCGGGGGCGGCGAAGGACTCGCCGACCATGCCCGCGGTCAGCGTCGTGCCGTCGCTGGGGTCGATCAGGATGAACGAGCCGGTGCGCCGCGAGTCCGCGTAGGAGTCGACCGGCAGCGGCTCGGCGGTACGGATCTTCACCCGGCCGATGTCGTTGGCGACGAGCTGTCCCGGATGCGGGTGCAGGGACAGGTCGTCGAGCGTGAGACGGGACGGGATGTCCTTCACGATCGCCTTGACCGTGCGGGTGCCGTGCTTCAGCAGCACCCGGTGGCCGACGGTCAGCGGGGCGTCCGCGACATGGCAGACGGTCGCCTCGATGTCCTGGGTGGTCGGCGGCGCGTCCTTGCTGGGCACGATCAGGTCGCCGCGCGAGATGTCGATGTCGTCCTCCATCAGGAGGGTCACCGACTGGGTGGTCCAGGCGACGTCGACCGGCTCGCCGAGCAGGTCGATGCCGGAGATCTTCGTGGAGCGGCCCGACGGCAGCACGGTGACCTGCTCGCCGACGCGGAAGGAACCGGCCGCGATCTGACCGGCGTACCCCCGGTAGTCGGGGTGGTCGGCGCTCTGCGGCCGGATCACGTACTGCACGGGCAGCCGGGCGTGGCAGTGGCTCAGGTCGTGCGCGACCGGGACCGTCTCCAGGTGCTCCAGCACGGTCGGGCCGCCGTACCAGTCCATGTTCGCCGAAGGCTCCACCACGTTGTCGCCGACGAGCGCGGAGATCGGGATCGCGGTGACCTCGGGGACGCCCAGCTCGGTCGCGTACGCCGTGAACTCCTCGGCGATCGCCGCGAACACCTTCTCGTCGTAGCCGACGAGGTCCATCTTGTTCACCGCCAGGACCGCGTGCGGGACGCGCAGCAGGGCGGCGATCGCGGCGTGCCGGCGGGTCTGCTCGACCACCCCGTTGCGGGCGTCGACCAGGATGACCGTCAGCTCGGCCGTCGAGGCGCCGGTGACCATGTTGCGGGTGTACTGCACGTGGCCGGGGGTGTCGGCGAGGATGAACCGGCGCCGGGGCGTGGCGAAGTAGCGGTACGCCACGTCGATGGTGATGCCCTGCTCCCGCTCGGCCCGCAGACCGTCCGTCAGCAGCGCGAGGTCCGGCGCCTCCTGGCCCCGGCTGGCGGAGACACGCTCCACGGCCTCCAGCTGGTCGGTGAGGACCGACTTGGAGTCGTGCAGCAGCCGCCCGACGAGGGTGGACTTGCCGTCGTCGACGGAACCGGCGGTGGCGAACCGCAGCAGCGTGGTGGCCGAGAGTTCCTCGGTCGTGATCGTGCTCATCTCTAGAAGTACCCCTCGCGCTTGCGGTCTTCCATCGCGGCCTCGGACATCTTGTCGTCGGCGCGGGTGGCGCCGCGCTCGGTCAGCCGGGAAGCGGCGATCTCCACGATCACCTTCTCGATCGTGTCGGCGTCGGAGTCGACGGCGCCGGTGCACGACATGTCACCGACCGTGCGGTAGCGCACCAGGCGCTTCTCCACGGTCTCGCCGTCCTTCGGCCCGCCCCAGTCACCGGCCGTCAGCCACATGCCGCCGCGCTGGAACACCTCACGCTCGTGCGCGTAGTAGATCTCCGGCAGCTCGATGCCCTCGCGGGCGATGTACTGCCACACGTCCAGCTCGGTCCAGTTGGACAGCGGGAAGACGCGGACGTGCTCGCCCGGGGCGTGCCGGCCGTTGTAGAGGTTCCACAGCTCCGGGCGCTGCCGGCGCGGGTCCCACTGCGAGAACTCGTCCCGCAGGGAGAACACCCGCTCCTTGGCCCGGGCCTTCTCCTCGTCCCGGCGGCCGCCGCCGAACACGGCGTCGAAACGCTCCTGCTGGATCTTCTCCGTCAGCGGCACCGTCTGCAGCGGGTTGCGGGTGCCGTCCGGGCGCTCCTTGAGCACACCCCGGTCGATGTAGTCCTGCACCGAGGCGACATGCAGCCGCAGCCCGTGCCGGGCCACCGTGCGGTCCCGGTAGTCGATGACCTCGGGGAAGTTGTGCCCGGTGTCCACGTGCAGCAGCGAGAACGGCACCGACGCCGGCCGGAAGGCCTTCAGCGCCAGATGCAGCATGACGATCGAGTCCTTGCCGCCGGAGAAGAGAATCACCGGCCGTTCGAACTCACCCGCCACCTCGCGGAAGATGTGCACCGCCTCGGACTCGAGGGCGTCGAGGTGGGAGAGCGCGTACGGGCTGTCGGTCTCCTCGGAAACCGTCGCGGCGGTCGTCATGCCAGTCCCCTTTCGCTCAGCAGGGCGTACACGGACGCCGCGGACTCCTGCACGGTCTGGTTCTGCGACTCGATGCGCAGGTCGGGCGACTCGGGTGCCTCGTACGGGTCGTCGACGCCGGTGAGCCCCGTGAGCTCGCCCGCGGCCTGCTTGGCGTACAGGCCCTTGACGTCCCGCTCGCTGCACACCTCGACCGGGGTCGCCACGTGGATCTCCACGTACGCGGTGCCGTTCGCCTGGTGCCGCTTGCGCACCGCCTCGCGGCTGTCCTGGTACGGCGCGATCACCGGGACGAGGGCGAGCACGCCGTTGCGGGCGAGCAGTTCCGCGACGAAGCCGATGCGCTGCACGTTGGTGTGCCGGTCCTCGCGGCTGAAGCCGAGGCCCGCCGAGAGGAACTCGCGGATCTCGTCGCCGTCGAGCACCTCGACGCGGTGACCCTCGGCGCGGAGCCGGCCGGCCAGCTCGTGGGCGATGGTGGTCTTGCCGGCACTCGGCAGACCCGTGAGCCAGACGGTGGCTCCGGTCGTCACGTCGGTCTCCTGAATCGTCTGAGTCGTCTGAGTCTGAGGCGTCGTCATCCGTGCAGCCCGCACTCGGTCTTGCTGCGGCCCGCCCAGCGGCCGGCGCGCGCGTCCTCGCCCTGAAGGACCCGGCGGGTGCAGGGGGCGCAGCCGACGGAGGCGTAGCCGTCCATCAGCAGCGGGTTCGTCAGAACCCCGTGTTCGGTGACGTAGGCGTCCACGTCGTCCTGGGTCCAGCGGGCGATCGGGGAGATCTTGACCTTCTGGCGCTTGTCGTCCCAGCCGACCACCGGGGTGTTCGCCCGGGTCGGGGACTCGTCGCGGCGCAGACCGGTCGCCCAGGCCTGGTAGTCCTTCAGGCCTCGCTCCAGGGGCTCCACCTTGCGCATGGCGCAGCACAGGTCGGGGTTGCGGTCGTGCAGCTTGGGGCCGAACTCCGCGTCCTGCTCGGCGACCGTCTGGCGCGGCGTGAGCGTGATGACGTTGACGTCCATCACGGCGTCGACCGCGTCACGGGTGCCGATGGTCTCCTCGAAGTGGTAGCCGGTGTCGAGGAAGACGACGTCGACGCCGGGCATCGCGCGGGAGGCCAGGTGGGCGACGACCGCGTCCTCCATGGAGGACGTCACGCAGAAGCGCTTGCCGAACGTCTCGGCCGCCCACTGGAGGATCTCCAGCGCGGAGGCCTCCTCCAGGTCGCGGCCGGCCTGCTCGGCGAGGGCCTTGAGCTCCTCGGCCGTGCGCTGTTCCTGAACCGTGGTCATATCTTCGCCCCTCCGGTGTCGGATCGCTTGAGCCCCTGGGCCAGCAGCCCGAGGAACTTCAGCTGAAAGGCTCGGTTGCACGCCGCGCATTCCCACGCGCCGTGCCCCTCCTCGCTCGGACGCAGGTCCTCGTCACCGCAGTAGGGGCAGTAGAAAGGGGCCGCACGTTCGCTCACGACAGGGCCTCCTCGCTGGCGCGGGCCGCCCACGTGGCGAACCGCTCGCCGTCCTCGCGCTCCGCCTGGAACCGCTTCAGGACGCGCTCGACGTAGTCGGGCAGCTCTTCGGAGGTGACCTTCAGGCCGCGCACCTTGCGGCCGAAGCCCGCCTCCAGGCCGAGCGCGCCGCCCAGGTGCACCTGGTAGCCCTCGACCTGCTCGCCCTGGTCGTTGACGACCAGCTGGCCCTTGAGACCGATGTCCGCCACCTGGATACGGGCGCAGGCGTTCGGGCAGCCGTTGAGGTTGATGGTGATCGGCTCGCCGAAGTCCGGCATACGGCGCTCCAGCTCGTCGATGAGCTGCGAGCCGCGCTGCTTGGTCTCGACGATGGCGAGCTTGCAGAACTCGATGCCGGTGCAGGCCATGGTGCCGCGCCGGAACGAGGACGGCCGGGCCGTCAGGTCGAGCGCCTCCAGGCCCTCGACGAGCGACTCGACCTTGTCCTCCTCGACATCGAGGACGATCATCTTCTGCTCGACGGTGGTGCGCACCCGGCCCGAGCCGTGGGCCTCCGCGAGGTCGGCGATCTTCGTGAGCGTCGCGCCGTCGACGCGTCCCACGCGCGGGGCGAAGCCGACGTAGAAGCGGCCGTCCTTCTGCCGGTGCACGCCGATGTGGTCGCGCCACTGCTGGACCGGCTGCCCGGGAGCGGGGCCGTCGACCAGCTTGCGCTTGAGGTACTCGTCTTCCAGGACCTGCCGGAACTTCTCCGCGCCCCAGTCGGCGACGAGGAACTTCAGGCGGGCGCGCGTACGCAGGCGCCGGTAGCCGTAGTCGCGGAAGATGCCGATCACGCCCGCCCAGACGTCCGGGATCTCCTCCAGCGGCACCCAGGCGCCGAGCCGGACGCCGATCTTCGGGTTGGTGGACAGACCGCCGCCGACCCACAGGTCGAAGCCCGGGCCGTGCTCGGGGTGGTTCACACCGACGAACGCGACGTCGTTGATCTCGTGCGCCACGTCGAGCAGCGGCGATCCGGAGATCGCCGTCTTGAACTTGCGCGGCAGGTTGGAGAACTCCTTGCTGCCGATGTACCGACGGTGGATCTCGTCGATGGCGGAGCTGCCGTCGATGATCTCGTCCTCGGCGATTCCCGCGACCGGCGAGCCGATGACCACGCGGGGCGTGTCACCGCAGGCCTCGGTGGTGGACAGGCCGACCGCCTCCAGCCGGTTCCAGATCTCGGGCACGTCCTCGATCCGGATCCAGTGGTACTGGACGTTCTGCCGGTCCGTGATGTCGGCGGTGCCGCGGGCGAACTCCTGCGAGATCTCGCCGATCACGCGCAGCTGCCGCGTGGTGAGACGGCCGCCGTCGATGCGGACGCGCAGCATGAAGTACTCGTCGTCCAGCTCCTCCGGCTCCAGCACCGCCGTCTTGCCGCCGTCGATCCCGGGACGGCGCTGGGTGTAAAGGCCCCACCAGCGCATCCGGCCGCGCAGGTCGTTCGGGTCGATCGAGTCGAAGCCCCGCTTGGAGTAGATCGTCTCAATGCGTGTCCGCACATTGAGACCGTCGTCGTCCTTCTTGAACTGCTCGTTGCCGTTGAGCGGGGTGTGGTGCCCCGCGGCCCACTGACCCTCACCGCGGTGACGGCTCACCTTGCGGCGGGGAGTCGCGGCGGCAGGCTTCTGCGGGGTGGCGGCCATGGTTGATACGTCCTTCGGGACAGGCGGGAAAGCGGCTCTGACCTGCGCATGCGGGCGCATGGGCATAGGGGCGCGTCATTGCGCGGGAATGAGGCGAGAAAGGGGGATGTCGGGCTGCGTGAGTGCTCTCAGCGCGCCGGACAGATGGCGCTGGACATGCGGCCGAGGTCGACGTGGCGTCGACTCACCAAGGCAATCCCAGTTCCAGGCATGACGGAAGCGTGTCACGGCGATCTGGACACAGTCCAGCTTCGTCCAAGATTCGGACACTCCTGTCTCGAAATCTAAGACGTGCGTGTCCTTGGTCACATCGGGCCGTCCCGAGGTGTCCGGCCAGGTCAGACGGGGAACGCCCCAGGCCACGGTCCCGGAGCGGTGACCTCCGGTTCCTCCTCGACCTTGGTGTCGAACAGCTTGAAGCCGCGGCGCTGGTAGTTGTCCATCGCGTGCTCGCCGTCCTTGCTGCAGGTGTGCAGCCAGACCCGCTTCGTCGGCGTCAGTCCCGCCCAGCGGTCCGCGAGATCCCAGGCACGGGCCGTGCCGTACGACAGCAGGTGCCCGCCGATGCGCCGGCCGCGGAAGGCGGGGAGCAGGCCGAAGTAGACGATCTCCACGACCGCGTCGTCCTGGGCCTCCAGCTCCACGTACCCCGCGGGCGTGCCCCGGTCGTACGCCACCCACGTCTCCACGCCGGGCCGCTCCAAGTGCTCCTGCCACCGCGCGTACGACCAGCTCAGCCGGTCCGTCCAGAGGATGTCGCCGCCGACCGACGCGTACAGGAACCGGCTGAACTCGGGCGAGGGCACCTCGGAGCGGACGATCCGGACGTCCCCGTCCGGTGCGGCGGCCGGCAGCAGGTCGGTCGGAGCGGTCTGCTCCAGGGACCAGGTGGTCACGGCGAGGGTGGTCATGCGGGCCAGAAAATCATCTGACCTACTGATCTGTCGACCGGCCCAGCGCCCTGTCGGCCGACGCCAGCGGCAGCGCGAACAGCATCCGCCCCGACTGGGACCAGAGCTCGCCGGTCTCCTCCCAGTAGGAGAGGGAACCCGACCGGCCGCTCCAGCAGTGCCGCGTCTCGTCCGTCGCGCACTCCGTCGCCCGCGCGCCCTCCGTGTCCTGGCGCCACAGCGTCCCGTGCCCGCCGGGCGTGCCCGCCGCACGGTCGAGGTACCAGCCCGAGCGGTACGACAGCACGCCCCGCACATCGGTCGTCTTCGACTCGTACGCCTCGACCGGGTCCGCGCGGCCCGAGGAGTCCGTGGCGAGCAGGCCGGACCGGGCCGGGTCCCGGCTCAGCGCGTAGCGCCACAGCCGGGTGCGCCGGTCACTGTCCGCCGGCACCCACTCGCTCGCCACCAGGCTGTCGGGGACGGTGCTGCGGTCGAGGGAGACCGCGGCCGGGTGCGGCACGTCGTCCCCGCCGGGCAGGGCGTACGAGGCGACCGCGGGCAGCACGTACCGGTAGCCGGACGCCGCCCAGCCGCCCCGTACCCGGCCCACCGCGTCGGAGTCGACCGTGGCGCGCTGGATGCGGTCCATGTCGTACACGTACAGCGCGTCCCGGTCGCCCTCCCGGGTCGTCACCAGCAGCTTGTCCTGGTACCAGACCATGCCGGACAGCGGGGAGACCAGCCCCCGGTAGTCCCGCCCGCCGTCCACCGGGACGGCCAGCAGCGCCCAGGTGTAGCGGAGCCGGTCCGGGTCGTTCCCGTCGACGAAGGCGACCTTGGCCAGGCCCTGCTCGGGGGCCGGGCCGTCCATGGAGCCGCCCTCGGTGCCGCCGCGGGTCCAGCCGGAGAGGATCACGCGGTTGCCGCCCCAGCGGCCGTCGTCGTCCGCGTCGCCCGAGGTGGTGACCGCGCCGGGCCGCCAGCCCCGGGTGTCGGCGCCGCCGAAGCAGTACGCGCGCGTGGCCGCCGGCTCGACCGGCAGGGTGTGCTTCTCGGTGGTCGAGCAGTCGGCCGCGTTCCGCAGCGTGTGGTCGGCGCTGTCCAGCACCGTGCCCACACCGACGGGCCGGCCCATCTTCGAGGCGAGCCGGTCGAGCCACCGCCCGGGCACCCGGTGCTCGGCCAGCGGCAGCCGCCCGGCCTCCGCGGACACGGAGATCGGCTCCAGAGCCCCGGGCGCGTCGGCGACCGTGGCCTGCGAGGCGCTGATCAGGGTCGCGGCGGCGGTGAGTGCGAGAGCCGTCCCGGCCAGGGCCCCGCGCACTGCCCTGCCCCGCCTGCGCCGCCGGTGTCTGCCGCGTTGCTTCATAACGTCCTCCCGAGGCGGGCCAACTGCGCCTTGTGGTCCGTACGTTGACGGAGAAGCAGGTGGGGTGGCCCGTAGGGGATGCTACGGCAGGTGGGCGGGTCAGGGACGAAGACCTTGCAAATATGCGCAAGATGCACCCTTGGGAACGGCCGGACGCCACATCCCGTGAACCTCAGGGGGCCGGTGCGGAGGTGCGCAGCCGCCCCACCGCCGGTGCCGTCGAGTGCGGCAGCACGTCGTGCGGGTCGTCCGGCAGGAGCACGTCGACCTCGGCGTCCTCGGCGAAGCGGTACGGCCGGTGTTCCAGGAACGCGCCGAGGTAGCGCCGTACCCGCGACATCTCGGCGCGTACCGTCACCGTGCGGGCCGGGTCGCCGAACACGTCACCGGCCAGGTCCGAGGCGCTGCGGCCGGTGCGGTGGACGGCGAGGAGGTACAGCAACTCGGCATGCCGGGGACTCAGTTCCCGCGTCCAGGAGCCCGCGCCGCCGGAGACCGCCACCGTCCATCTGCGGGCCTGTCTCAGGTCCAGCACGATGCTGGTCGCCCCGCGCGGCACCGGCTCGTCGGCGGCCGCCCGCAGCAGCCAGCCCCCGGCCAGCGGCTCCACCGAGCACAGCCCGAGCGCCGGCACCCATCCGGTGCCCGGCGACAGGGACTTGGGCAGGGCCACGCGCCGTGTGTACGGCATCCCGCCGACCGCGGCGGTCCAGCCGTCCCGGTCGACGACCAGGGCACGCCCGGCGAGCCTGGCCAGCACCGGCGCCGCCACCGCCCGCAGCCGCTCCAGCGACTCCAGGTGCCTCTCCCGCAGCCGGGCCTCGGCGAGTTTGGCCACCGAGTCGACCCAGGCGAGCGTCGCCGGATGCATCGTCTCCAGCGGGCCGCTCACGTCCACCACGCCGAGCAGCCGGCCGTCCCGCGGATCCGTCAGCGGAGCGCCGGCACAGGTCCAGACGGCCTGGGAGCGCACGAAGTGCTCGGAGGCGAAGACCTGCACGGGCCGGCGCACCACCGCCGGGGTGCCCAGACCGTTCGTGCCGACGACGTCCTCACGCCAGTCCGCGCCGAGCTCGAAGCCGAGCCCGTCGGCCTTGCGCAGCACCGGCGCGCTGCCCTCCCGCCACAGCACCCGGCCCTCCTCGTCGGCGACCACCATGATGTGGTGGGCGACGTCCGCGAACCCCAGCAGCCCCTCCCGCAACACCGGCAGCACATGGCGCAGCACCGACGTCTCGCGCCGCCGCTGCACCTCCTCGCGGGACAGCGGATCCGCCCGGACGTCGTGGTCCGGATCGACACCGCTGCGCAGCATGCGCTCCCAGGACTGCTCGATCACCCGGCGCGGCGGCACGGGCGCGGGCTGCCCGGACAGCCGGGCGGAACGGACCTCGCTGAGCACCCGGGCCGCACGCGAGGTGTCCACGGCGGCGAGCTGCGTGACGTCCATAGGCGTGGGCCCCCCGGAGTCTTTCCGACTGTCCGTTCTGACTGTCCGTCTCATGGTGCCGTCCGCCCCTGAGCGGACGCGCACACTCCGCACACAGTCAGCAGCAAGTTGCAACCCCTTGCAACCCTGGTGGACGGGTCCGGCCGTGTCCGAAACTTGAACCGCGCCGTCCCGAGCGGCGTTCAGTGGCTCGAACGGGCCAGTGAGGCGGGGGTGGTGCCGTGTCGGCGCAGCACCACCCCCGCTTCGGGTGCCCGGGTCAGGTCACCGGCCGGGCCCGCTCCACCACCGACGCCAGATCGAGACTGTGCGGGAGCGTCCCGAACGCCGCGCCCCCGTCGCCGCCCAGCCGCGCCGCGCAGAACGCGTCGGCGACCTCCGGTGGCGCGAAACGGACCAGCAGCGACCCCTGGAGCACCAGCGCCAGCCGCTCCGCAAGCCGCCGCGCCCGCCCCTCCACGCCCTCCAGATCGGCGAGTTCCGTCAGCAGGTTCTTGATGGCCCCGTCGAGCCGGTGATCGGCGCCGCGCGCCTGCCCGACCTCCCGCAGATACGCGTCGAACGCCCCCGGCTCCCGCTGCAACGCCCGCAGCACGTCGAGGGCCTGGACGTTGCCCGCGCCCTCCCAGATCGAGTTGAGCGGCGACTCGCGCACCAGCCGGGGCAGCCCGGACTCCTCCACATAGCCGTTGCCGCCCAGGCACTCCGCCGCCTCCACCGCCACCGGCGGGCACCGCTTGGTCACCCAGTACTTGGCCGCCGGCACCGCGATCCGCAGCAGCGCCCGCTCCTGCTCGCCGCCGTCGTCGCAGGCCGCCGCGAGCCGCAGCGCCAGCGTCGTCGCCGCCTCCGACTCGATCGCGAGATCCGCGAGGACGTTGCGCATCAGCGGCTTGTCGACGAGCTTCCCGCCGAACACCTCCCGGTACGCGCAGTGGTGCACCGCCTGCGCCACCGCCTGCCGCATCAGCCCCGCCGAGCCCAGCACACAGTCGAGCCGGGTCGCCGCCACCATCTCGATGATGGTGCGTACCCCGCGCCCCTCCTCACCGACCCGGCGGGCCCAGGTCCCGTCGAACTCGACCTCGGCCGAGGCGTTCGACCGGTTGCCGAGCTTGTCCTTGAGCCGCTGGAGCAGGAACACGTTGCGCGTGCCGTCCGCCAGCACCCGCGGCACCAGGAAGCAGGTGAGCCCGCCCGCCGCCTGCGCCAGCACCAGGAAACCGTCGGACATCGGCGCCGAGCAGAACCACTTGTGCCCGGTCAGTTCGTACGTCCCGTCCTGAGCGAGCGGCCGCGCCGACGTCGTGTTGGCCCGTACGTCGCTGCCGCCCTGCTTCTCCGTCATGCCCATCCCGAACAGCGCCCCGGCCTTGAGGTGCGCGGGCCTGAGGTCACGGTCGTAGACCATGGACGTCAGCCGCGGCTCCCACTCGGCGGCCAGACCCGGGTCCGTGCGCAGGGCGGGCACCGCCGCGTGCGTCATCGACAGCGGGCAGCCGTTGCCGGCCTCGACCTGCGTCCACACCAGGAAGGCGGCGGCCCGCCGAAGATGCCCGGCCGGCCGGTCCCAGGCCGCGGTCAGACCCGCCGAGACGCCCTTGCCGAGCAGCCGGTGCCAGGACGGGTGGAACTCGACCTCGTCGATGCGGTGGCCGTACCGGTCGTGCGTGCGCAGCCGGGGCGGGTTCTCGTTGGCCTGCGCCCCCCACTCCTGCACCTGGGCCGAGCCGGAGGTCCGCCCGAGCGCCGACAGCTCGCCGAGCACCTCGTCGCGCAGGCCGGGATCGAGATGCCGTTCGACCGCCGCCGAGAGGGCCCGGTCGGCCGAGAAGACGTCGTACCCGACCAGCGGCGGGACCTGGTTGTTCACGGAGTGGGTGCTGCCAGCCATGGTGCGAAAGTACCCCGGGGCGGCCCCTTGGTCACCAAGGGACGGGGCCGGGGCTTTCGGAGGCCACCTGTGGGTGAGTGCGGTCGGGCGCGACGGATACCGTTAGGGGGTGCAGCCAGCAAGTGAAACCCCCGACACTCCCTCCGGGCGCCTCCACCGGGCGCGTGCCCTCTACCGGAACGTCTCCAAGCGCAAGACCGCCTGGCTGTTGCTCAAGGACACCGTCAACTCCTGCATCGAGTACCGCATCCTGGGGCTCGCGGCCGAGGCCGCGTTCTTCACGCTGCTGTCGGTGCCGCCGCTGTTGCTGAGCATGATCGGACTGCTCGGCTACGTCGACGCCTGGACCGGCGCGGACACCATCGAGAGCCTCCAGAACAACATCCTGGAGGCCGCCCGCACGGTGCTGTCCGACCGGGGCGTGCGGCAGATCGCCGAGCCGATCCTGCACGACGTGACGAAGGGCGGCCGGCCCGACATCATCTCCATCGGCTTCCTGTTCGCCCTGTGGTCCGGCTCCCGCGCGGTGAACGTCTTCATCGACACCATCACCGTCATGTACGGCCTCGACGGCGTCCGGGGCATCGTCAAGACCCGGCTCCTGGCCTTCGCGCTGTTCATCGTCGCCCTGCTGATCGGCTCGGTCGCGCTGCCGCTGATGGTGGCCGGGCCGGACGCGGTGGTGCGGATCGTCCCGTGGTCCACGACGGTCGTGCAGGTCCTGTACTGGCCGGTCGTCATCCTCCTGTCCATCGCCTTCCTGACCACGCTCTACCACGTGTCCGTCCCCGTCCGCTCCCCGTGGATCGAGGACGTGCCCGGCGCGCTCGTCGCCCTCGGCATGTGGGTCCTCGGCAGCTTCCTGCTGCGGATCTACCTGACCAGCACGGTCGAGGGCCCGACGATCTACGGCTCCCTGGCCGCGCCCGTCGCCGTGCTGCTGTGGATCGGTGTGGCCGCGTTCGCCGTACTCGTCGGGGCCGCGGTCAACGCCGCCATCGACCGGGTCTGGCCGGCCGCCGCGACGGCCGCGGCCCGCGAGGCCAACGAGCGGCTGCGGCAGGCGCAGGTCGCCGAGTACGTGGCCCGCGCCGCCGCCGCGGGCGAGTCCGACCCCGACATGCCCTCCGAGTTCCCGGAACGCTGGTCCCGCTTCCTGCCCCCGGAGGACGTCACGGCCCGGCTGCGCACGCACGTGAAGAGCACGCACGTGAAGAGCACCCACACGAAGGGCACGAGCCAGTCCGACGGGGAGGCTCCGCCGCCCGCCGAGAAGTGAGGGTCACGCGCGGCCGGCCGGGCCCGCCGACGTACGGCCCGGCTGTCACGCCTCCGGGCCCTGGTCTGCCAGTGGCCCGTGCCGTCCGTCGGGGTCTCCCGCGCCGTCGACCGGTCCGCCCGCCGTTGTCACGCCGTCCGGGTTGTCCAGCCGTTGCCGGTGCCGTCGGCCGCTTCCCGTGCCGCCTGACCGGGGCCATGCAGTCGGCCGGCATGCGAGATGGGGCTGTCTCACCTTCCGGATCCCGGCCGCCGTCTCCTCCCACACGAGGACCGCGAGGTCCCCGAGAGTGTTGCGTCGCGGCTGTCGAGGAGCGTGTCGAAGATCGCGGTCGGGTCGCGACCTCCTGCGGCGGCGCGCCGAAGGCGGGCAGCGCCTCACCGAAGTCCCGGGGCGGCCCGGCCGGGGATGCGCGTGGCGCCCTCGGCGTAACCTGGCCTACGTGTACGTGGAGCGGGCGTCACGGCTGGCCGGAGCGGTCGTGTGGAGCAATGTCCCGGAGCGCGGCGGGGCGGCGCGTGTGCTGCCCGACGGGTGCATGGATGTGCTGTGGCACGAGGGGCGGCTGCTGGTCGCCGGGCCCGACACACACGCCCACGTCACGGACGGCGAGAACGGCGCCTGGGCCGGCGTCCGCTTCTACCCGGGCACGGCCCCGGCCCTGCTGGGTGTACCGGCGCACGAGCTGCGTGACCGTCGCGTCGAGCTCGCGGAACTATGGCCGGCCGCGGAGGTACGGCGCCTGGCGGCACGGGTGAACGCGGCCCCCGACCCGGCGAGCGGACTCGAGGACCTCGCCCTGCGGCAGGCGGCCCGTGCCGATCCGCCGGATCCGCTGCTGCGGCACATCGTGACCGCGCTCGGCGCGGGCCGCCCGGTCGCCGCGACCGCGGACGAACTCGGCCTGGGGGCACGCCAGTTGCACCGCCGTTCGCTGACCGCGTTCGGGTACGGCCCCAAGACCCTGGCCCGGATCCTGCGGCTGCGCCGCGCCCTCGCGCTGGCCCGGGTCGGTGTCCCCTTCGCGGACACGGCCGCCCGGACCGGTTACGCCGACCAGGCCCATCTGGCCCGGGATGTCAGGGAGTTGGCGGGTCTGCCGCTGGGGGAGCTACTCGCCCGCCGCGGCTAGCGGAGCGAACAGGTCCACCCCGTTGCCGTCCGGGTCGAGCACGACGGCGTACCGCTGTCCCCAGAAGGCGTCCCAGGGCTTGAGCTCGCCGTGGCACCCGGTGCCCACCAGCTCCTCGTACAGCGCGTCCACTTCCGCCGGGTTGTCGCAGCGCAGGGCCAGCGAGGTCCGGCCGCCCTCCGGGGGCGGCTGCCACTCGGGCAGGAAGGAGCGGACCGTCTCCTCGGTGTCGAACATCAGCCGCAGCCCGCCGGGCAGTTCGGCCTCGGCGTGCGGCTGGTTCTCGGCACCTTCCGGGAAGGCGAACCCGAGCCGGCGGTAGAAGGCGACGGATGCGGCCATGTCGGAGACGACCAGGCCGATGGCATCGAATCGTGCAGTCATGGGCCCACCGTAGGCAGGCCCACGAGGCCCGGTCTTGAAGGAATCGGACACCGCGCCGGCCGGTGCCCGATCCGCGTCCCATCCGTTCAAGACGGCCTCCGGGCAGGCCCGTAACGTCACCGCCATGACGACCGCGACGCGGCAATCCAGGCACCTCGGCGTTTCCATCGACCGCCTGGCACAGGAGGTCTACGACTACGTCTCGAACCCCGCCGACGTCCCCGGCTGGGCTCCCGGACTGGCCTGTTCCATCGAGCTGGTGGACGGCCGGTGGGTGGGGGAGTCGCCCATGGGGCGGGGTCGTGGTGGTCTTCACGCCCAGGAACGACTTCGGCGTGCTCGACATGGCCGTCTGCGGCCAGGTGGACCCTGGAGTTCAGCCCCCGGCTCGTCGGTGTCGTCCTTCGCCGTGAACCACAGGTGCGAGTGCAGCCCGTCCCGGGCCACCTGCGGCATGCCGTCCGTCACCGGCTTCGGCAGCCGCCATTGCGGCCCCACCGCCGGATCCTGCACGGCGACCCCGAAGACCGGCCCGCGCAGCGACAGAGCGGGATAGCGCCGCGAGGCGTCCATCGCGTCGGCCTCCCGTACCCAGGCCAACAAAGACTGTTGTTGGGAACGGACGACGAGTGGTCCCCGGCTCATGCCGGTCCCGGTCGTCCCATCCTCCGGCGGGACGCCGCCGCCCCGCTCGTGAACCGTCCCTGGGCGGTCCGCGTACGGCGGGAAAGCTCGCTCCGGCCGCCCCCGGCCCATGAGGCTGTGCCGTGCCGGAAGAGACGAGCCGCCCCAGGGGGAATCCACGGGTGACGGCGGCTCGGAAAGGAAGACCGCATGAGCATGCGCAATCGGGCCATGGCGATGGTGACGGCCGTGATGCTGGGGGCCGGGGCCACCGGAATCGCCCTGGCGCCGGCCGCCGACGCCGCACCCGCGTACTTCGGAGTAGACGGCGGCGGAGCCGTCGGCAACGACTGGGAGGACGAGGAGAACCTCGGCGTCGAGGCGTACGCCAAGGGCAACGCCATCGCCCTGTGGGAGACCGTCCTGTGGGCGGACGGCGCCCTGTGGGAGGACGACGAGGGCGAGTGGCGGCCCTTCAAGAAGAGCCAGATCGACGGCTCGTTCGGGCCGGAGACCGAGTCGGCGACGCAGTGGTGGCAGAGCCGGTACAACCTGTCGGAGACCGACGGTGTCGTCGTCAGCGAGAGCTGGGACTTCGCCCAGACCCGGTTGCAGAGCCTCCCGGGCAACATCGTCCAATACAAGGGGGACGTGCGGAACGTCAACTTCAAGCGCGTGGGCGGCAAGTACCAGGTCAAGCTGAAGAACGTCGGGCCCTGGAAGAACGCCCATTACCGCATCGTCGGCTGAGAACACCGTCGCCCGGGGAGCGGGTGGACCCACGGCCTCATCCGCTCCTCGCAGGCAGCACCCACAGCAGCCCGGCCAGCAGCACCACGATGACCGCGAAGGAGACCAGGGCCGCCGCCCGCCACCGCCGGTACTCGGCGTCGGTCGGCGGCGCCGCCGTGTCCGCCGCCGGTCCGGCCGGCTCCGCCGGCACCGCCGCGCCGTGCGGCCACGTCTGGTCCGCCAGATCCCACAGCGCCAGCAACCGCGCCTGGTCCGCCCCCGCCACGCGGCACAGCGCCTGCACGGCTCCCCTCGGCGGCTGCTTGGCCCCGCTGAGATACCGCTGCCACGACGACTTGCTGTACGCCGTCCGCCGCGCCAGCTCGGCCAGGCTCAGACCTGTGCGGTCCTTCAGGGTCCGCAGTTGCCCGACCAGGTGCCGTGCCTCCCTAGGCAGTGCGTCCGGAAGCGGCCGCCAGCGTGTCATGGTCGTCCCCCAACTGCC
>NZ_NGFN01000420.1 GCF_002148965.1 Streptomyces swartbergensis
CGGACACCGTGCTCGACGGGGCCCGGTACGGGGCCTGCACGTTGCGGGCCGTGTCGGTGCGGGGGGACTCCGCGCGGTACCGGGGGGAGCCGCGGCGGGACTCGCTGCTGACCGCGCGGTTCGGCACCGGCGAGCAGGCGCTGCTGCTGGTGGCGATGGCGACCGGGGCCCGGGCCACGCCGGGGGCGCACCGGGCCGCCGCCGAGGCCTGTCACTGGATCGGACGGGCCGTCGGACGCAGTCACGCGCGGCTCGTGGAGGACATAAGGGCGGGGCGGCGCGGCGACCTGAAGTCCGGACTGCACCGCCTCACCGACCGCAGCCTGGGCAAGCTCCGCGCCAGCGCCGCCGAACACGGCGTCGACCCGGAGGAGTACGCGGCCGGCCTGCGCTGTCTGCTGCTGCCCGCCGACCCCGAGTGCCGTACGCGCGTCTTCTTCGGTGTCGGGCCCGGCGGGCTGTTCCGGTTGCGGGACGGTGAGTGGCAGGACATCGAACCGCAGGTCGCCGAGATCAAGGGCGAACCCGTCGTGGGGTTCGGATCGCCGCCCTCCGAGACGCCCGACGGCGACCGGCTCACCATGGACCTGGGCATCCCGACCCCGCCCAGCCCCTACGAACCGGCCCCGGAACCACCCCGCGAACCCTTCCGCTTCCGCACCTCCGTCGCCCGCCCGGGCGACACGCTCCTCGTGTGCAGCGCCGGTCTCGCCGACCCGCTGCGCGGCGAACCCGAACTGGGCGACTACCTCGCCGAGCGGTGGTCCCGCCCCGAGCCGCCCGGCCTCGCCGCGTTCCTCGCGGACTCCCAAGTACGGGTCAAGGGTTATGCCGACGACCGTACGGCCGCGGCCGTTTGGGAGGCGTGACGGCGTCTCGTGTGACTTGATGGAACCCGGAGGGATCCCAGGAGACCGAAGGGGCAGACGAGAGTCATGGCCAAACAGAACGTCGCGGAACAGTTCGTCGACATCCTCACCCGCGCCGGAGTCAAACGCCTCTACGGCGTCGTCGGCGACAGCCTCAACCCCATCGTCGACGCCGTCCGCCGCAACTCCGCCATCGACTGGATCCACGTCCGGCACGAGGAGACCGCCGCCTTCGCCGCCGGGGCGGAAGCGCAGATCACCGGCAAGCTCGCCGCCTGCGCCGGCTCCTGCGGGCCCGGCAACCTCCATCTCATCAACGGCCTCTACGACGCCCACCGCTCCATGGCCCCGGTCCTCGCCCTCGCCTCGCACATCCCGTCCAGCGAGATCGGCCTCGGCTACTTCCAGGAGACCCACCCCGACCGGCTGTTCGCCGAGTGCAGCCACTACAGCGAGCTGATCTCCAGCCCGAAGCAGATGCCGCGGCTGCTCCAGACCGCCATCCAGAACGCCGTCGGCCGCTCCGGCGTCAGCGTCGTCTCCCTGCCCGGCGACATCGCAGCCGAGCCCGCCCCGGAGAAGGCCGCCGAGACCGCCCTCGTCACCTCCCGGCCGACCGTCCGCCCCGGCGACGCCGAGATCGACCGGCTCGTCGAGATGATCGACGACGCCGACAAGGTCACCCTGTTCTGCGGCAGTGGCACGGCCGGCGCGCACGCCGAGGTCATGGAGTTCGCCGGGAAGATCAAGTCACCGGTGGGGCACGCGCTGCGGGGCAAGGAGTGGATCCAGTACGACAATCCCTTCGACGTCGGCATGAGCGGACTCCTCGGGTACGGCGCCGCCTACGAGGCCACCCACGAGTGCGACCTGCTGATCCTGCTCGGCACCGACTTCCCGTACAACGCCTTCCTCCCCGACGACGTGAAGATCGCTCAGGTCGACGTCCGGCCCGAGCACCTCGGCCGCCGCTCGAAACTGGACCTCGCGGTGTGGGGCGACGTACGGGAGACGCTGCGCTGCCTCATCCCGCGGGTGCGGGAGAAGAAGAACCGCCGCTTCCTCGAACGGATGCTGAAGAAGCACGCGGACGCGCTGGAGGGGGTGGTGAAGGCCTACACCCGCAAGGTCGAGAAGCACACGCCGATCCACCCCGAGTACGTGGCGTCCGTACTCGACGAAGTCGCCTCCGACGACGCCGTGTTCACCGTGGACACCGGCATGTGCAACGTCTGGGCCGCCCGCTACATCTCACCCAACGGCCGCCGCCGCGTGATCGGTTCCTTCTCCCACGGCTCCATGGCCAACGCGCTGCCCATGGCGATCGGCGCGCAGTTCACCGACCGCGAGCGGCAGGTCGTGTCGATGTCCGGCGACGGCGGGTTCTCCATGCTGATGGGCGACTTCCTGACGCTGGTGCAGTACGACCTCCCGGTCAAGGTGGTCCTCTTCAACAACTCCTCGCTCGGTATGGTCGAGTTGGAGATGCTGGTCGCCGGACTCCCGTCCCACGGCACCACCAACAAGAACCCCGACTTCGCCGCCGTCGCGCAGGCCTGCGGTGCCTACGGCGTACGCGTCGAGAAGCCCAAGGACCTCGCCGGGGCGCTGAAGGACGCCTTCAAGCACAAGGGCCCGGCCCTCGTCGACATCGTCACCGACCCCAACGCCCTGTCCATCCCGCCGAAGATCAAGGCGGAGATGGTGACCGGGTTCGCCCTGTCCGCCTCCAAGATGGTGCTGGACGGCGGGGTCGGCCGCATGGTCCAGATGGCCCGCTCCAACCTGCGCAACGTGCCCCGGCTCTAGCGCTCCGAAGACCTGGCGGTAGGGCGTCCACCGGCGTGCAAGGGTGTCGTACCCGGAACCGTCGTACTTCGGCCAACTTCACCGGACCGTCGCGCGCGGGGACCAGCCGCCCCATCCCTTCGCCGCGTACGGAAGGATCGGCAGCCGGCCATGGGCAGTTCGTCCGATCTCCGGCGGTCAGGATCCGCCGCGGGACGTCTTCCGGCTACCCTCTTGTCCCCCTTCCCTTCGCCGTCGCACTGCTCAGGGCCCCTCCGCCCGGCCCGCCGGTCCCGGCCACATGGCCGAACACCCGGTCGTTGACGATTCGAGATGACTGCCGCGTGCCCGACGGGGCATGGATCCCCGTGAACGTGTTCGAGCAGGAGGGGAACCGACATCGGCGCGCGGGCGGGGGTCATGGAGAGGCAGGCACGGGGAGGCGGTCCCATAACGATCGGGGCTTTCTCGGCGAAGACGGTGGAGGGCAAGGCCGAAGACGTCACGGAGCAGGTGCCGGCGCCTCAGCTGAGGCGCAGACTCGGGCGGGCGGACCTGCGGGCCGTACCGGAGGCCCGCAGGGCCCTGCGGGAGCTGCTCGGGCAGTGGGGGAGGACCGCGCGATCGGACGTGGCGGAACTGCTCACCAGTGAACTCGTCACCAACGCGATCGTCCACACCGACCACGACGCGGTCCTGACGGCCACCGTCGGACCCCGTGGACTACGGGTGGAGGTACGGGACTTCGTGGCCCGCAGACCCCGGCTGCGCGTACCGGTCGCCGACGACGGTACGAACGGCAGGGGCCTGTTCCTGGTGCAGTCCCTCGCGGACGCCTGGGGCGTCAGGGCGCACGGAGTGGGCAAGGCCGTCTGGTTCGAGCTTCAGGCCGAGGCGGCGTGAACGGCGAAGGGGCGCGGCCCGCAGGCCACGCCCCCTTCCCGGCTCTGTGCGGCTCGGTCAGCCGAACTGCTGCTCCAGGTCCTTGAGCTTGCGCTCCAGGGAATCGAGGCGCGGCAGCGCCATGGTGTCGTCCTCGGCGGTGAGGTCGACGGTCACCGGGTCAGCCCCGCGGCGAACGGGCTGAAGGGAGGGACGCGAGCGGGCGGGCAGTTGCTCCGGCCCGGATATGGCAGGCTCCGCGGAGACCTGCGAGGAGCCGCGCTCCACCTGCACCTCCAGCTGCCGGCCGCCACCACCGCCACGGCCGAGGTAGCCGCGGTGACCGCGGCTGATCGCCTTCAGCTGGGCCCGCTCCACACGCTGCTGGTCGCGGCGCCGCTGCCGGTCGGCGTCCTTCTTGCGCTTGTCCTCGCGCACCTCGTCGACGGCCTCGTCCAGGCTGCGCACACCCTCCAGGAGCATCAGCGACCAGGCACGGTACGTCTCCCGGGGGGCCCGCAGCCAGCGCACGATACGGATCTGCGGCAGCGGGCGCGGCACCAGGCCCTGCTCGCGCAGGGCGGCCCGGCGGGTCTGCTTCAGCGCGCGGTCGAACAGGACGGCCGCCGAGAGGGACATGCCGGCGAAGAAGTGGGGGGCGCCGTCGTGGCCGACGCCCCTGGGTGCGTGCACCCAGTTGAACCAGGCCGCGGCGAGCGCGAATGTCCATACCAGTATCCGCGAGCCGAGCGCCGCGTCACCGTGGCTGGCCTCGCGCACCGCGAGGACGGAGCAGAACATCGCAGCGCCGTCCAGGCCGAACGGGACGAGGTACTGCCAGCCGCCGGTCAGGCCGAGGTTCTGCTCGCCGAAGCCGACCAGGCCGTGGAAGGAAAGCGCGGCGGCGACGGCCGCGCAGCAGAACAGAAGGACGTAGGAGACGGTGCCGTAGAGGGCCTCCTTGCGTCTGCGGCGCTCCTCGTTGCGCTCCCAGGAATCGTCCGCGCTCGTGTCTTTGACCGAGGAGCGCTTGCCGCGCGCGAGCACCGCCACCGCCGCCAGCATGCCCAGGAGAAGCACGGCGCCCGGAAGCAGCCAGTTCAGCGATATGTCGGTCAGTCTCATCTGGGTGGTCCCTTGCATTGGGATAGGGCGTAACGCCCGCCATAGTGGCCCAATCCCACCGGCCCTCAGGGGGTTTCGGGGCAAGAGACCGCCAAGGAAGTGCAAGGGATTGCCCAGGGCGGCATTCTGCTCGAACTGCCGCTTGAGGGGCGAGAGTTGAGTTCGAACAAGACTACCCGCACGGGTGGTTCTCCGGAAAGTTCCCGTGACCGGTGAGGAAGTTGTGAATCGGCTGCACGCGTGTGGGTGGCCGGTTCCGTGATGATCCTACGGGGTTGGTGGGGGCTGGTCTGCCTGTGCCTGTCGGCGTCTGTCCGGGGCCGCCGGCGTCCGCCCGTGTCCAGCCGGGGTGCCTCAACCGGCCGTGGCCAGCAGCTTGGTGACCCGGTCGGCGTCGCAGGTGCGCGGGCAGGTGGCGCAGGTGTCCTCGGGGCGCAGGGTGTAGAACATGCAGCAGCTCGCGCGGTCCCGGGTGCGCAGCGGCTCGCCGCCGGGGCCGGTCAGCTCGCGGAAGGCCGCCGTGCCCACGTACGGCTTGGTCGCGCCCGGCAGGAGCAGTTCCAGCTCGCGCATCGCACGCCGCTCCTCGATCTCGCCGAGCAGCTGGGCGACGTACCAGAGCCCCTCGACGATCTCGTCCGTCGCCATGCCCCACAGGGCCCGGCCGCGGCGCCGCATCCTGGGGCCGAAACCGGCCAGGACCGGCTCCAGGTGCTCGGCGACCGCCGACCGTACCTCGGCCCGCAGCGCCTCCTCGTCCGGGACGACCCGGGCGCCGGGCAGCGCGGCGGCCTCGTCGCCGGGCAGGCAGGCGAAGCCGGCCGGGCGGACGGCCAGGTGGCCGACGGGGTGGCCGGGGGCGGTGCGGTCGTACGAGACGTGCGTCACGGGGTACCGGGGCACGCGGCGGTGCAGGAACCAGGGGACGGTGATCAGGAGGCAGGCGGGCCAGGCGTAGCGGTGCAGGCCGAAGCTGGCGGTCACGTCGGGGCGTGCCTGCCGGCCGTAGTCCCGGCGGATCTGGGCGTCGTCCCAGGACAGGAAGGCGTCGAGGCCGGGGCCGGCTTCCGCGAGCGCGGCGGCGGTGATCCAGTTGCCGCCCTGGGGAGCCTCGTCCTCGGCGGTCAGTTCGGTGATGGCCAGCCCCGGGAGGACCTCGGCCAGACGGGCGTACGCGCCGGAGAGGGCCGAAGGGGGCAGGGGCATGGGATCACCGGTCCGAGTCCGCGTCTGTTGAACGGGTCGCTTGAAGGTAAGCCTTACCTTACCCGAGAGGGCTGGGATTTGAACTGGCGGCCGGTGCGCTTATGGTGCTTGACGGGCGAGTAACAACCCGCCGTAATGACCCCAAGTACCGATACGTCCGCAGGAGGAGCCGAGCCGTGAAGCAGGGCGCGCAGGGCTCCGCCGGGAGCGGGCAGGCCCGGGTGCCGCAGCAGGCTGTGGCGGCTGATGCGAGTCGGGTGAGGCCTGGCGCTGGTGGGGCTGCGGCCGGTGGGGCCTCCGAGAGGGTCCGGGGAGAGCACACGCACAGTGAGCCCGCCGCGCCGTCCGCTCCGCGAGGCCGGGCCGTCGTTCAGCGGTCCTCGGTGCGCGGGCAGATCGTGGACGCGCTGCGGGCCGCGCTGGTGGCCGGGGACCTCAGGCCCGGGGAGGTGTACTCGGCGCCGGTGCTGGGCGAGCGGTTCGGGGTCTCCGCGACGCCGGTGCGGGAAGCCATGCAGCAGCTGGCCATCGAGGGTGCCGTCGAGGTCGTGCCCAACCGTGGGTTCCGGGTGGTCGAGCGCGGGGCGCGGGAGCTGGCGGAGCTGGCCGAGGTGCGGGCGCTGATCGAGGTGCCGGTGATGCTGCGGCTGGCCCGGACGGTGCCGGCGGAGCGCTGGGCCGAGCTGCGTCCCCTCGCCGAGGCGACGGTCCGCGCGGCGTCCTCCGGCTGCCGCGCGACCTACGCGGAGTCCGACCGGGGGTTCCACCGGGCCGTGCTGTCCCTCTCCGGGAACCAGCAGCTCGTCCAGATCGCGGAGGACCTGCACCGGCGGGCGCAGTGGCCGCTGGTGGGGAGCGGGCCGGGGATGCGGGGCCGGGCCGATCTGGTGGCGGACGCACATGAACACACGGCGTTGCTGGACGCGTTGATCGCCCGGGACCTGGACGTGGTGCGGGCGCTGGTGGGGGAGCACTTCG
>NZ_NGFN01000421.1 GCF_002148965.1 Streptomyces swartbergensis
GAGTTCTTCCGGGGTGGGGTGGGGAAGCCGAGGCATACGATCATCGTGGCCGGACCTCTGGACCGACGCACGCGAATATCGCCCCCTTCAGGGGCGCGGGGAACTGCGCGATCAACCACAAACAACCCGCACACGCCGAAAAACGAAGACCCCACGGTCACCTAGGCGCAAGCAACCGCAACTGAACCAAGCCCAGCCACGTTTCAGGCCCCGGCTGCACCCGAGCCGCTCGAACCGCGTAGCGCCCCGGCTCCAGACCCACCCGAACCCGCTCACTCCCCGAAGACACCGCCCCAGGCCACGCCGCGTCGAAAAGAAACACAGCCCCGGGCACCTCCCAGTGAACCTCCGGCTCCCACTCCGCCGTATCGACAGCCACCGGCACGCTCGCGAGCAACTCATCCTCGGAGTTACCAGCAAACCACCGGACGAACATCCCGTGGTCGGGCAGATAGGCCGTCGAGGCAGGCTCGTCCCCCAGAACCAGCGCCGTGCAGTCGCCGACCGGCAGGAGCCCGACGTGCCCATCCACCTCGCAGGCCCGGTCGTAGTCCGAGGCCGTCTCCTCGCCGTCGGCACCCGCCCAGAACGGCAGAACCGTCTCGGGCACCGCTATCAGCGGCCCACCGCCCGACTCCACCCATTCCACGACGCCCGGCTCCGCGTATCGCACCATGACGCAAGAACCTACATGGTCAACTCCCTTCAAAGTCCCAGGGGTCAGCAGCCGCAGTCGCCTGCGTCCGCGGGTGCCGTCAGGGGGTCCGGGGCACGGCGTTCACGGCCCTGCCAGGTCTCGAACTCGAAGCCCTCGCGGACCCAGTACTCGAAGCCGCCGAGCATCTCCTTGACGGAGTAGCCGAGTTCGGCGAAGGCCAGGGCGGCACGGGCGGCGCCGTTGCAGCCGGGGCCCCAGCAGTAGGTCACGACCGGCACCGACCTGTCGAGGAGTTGTGCGGCCTGCTCGCGGACGAGCGCGGTCGGCAGGTGGACGGCGCCGGGGATGTGGCCCTGGTCCCAGGCCTCGGTGGAGCGGGAGTCGACGACGACGAAGCCGGGGTCGCCGCCGGCCGCGAGCGCGGTGGCGACGTCGGACACGTCGGTGTGGAAGGCGAGAGCGGCGCGGAAGTGGGCGGCGGCCTCGGCCGGGGTGGCTGGGGCCACCCGCAGCACGGAATGCACGGTGATGGCGGTCATGCCGAGAAAGCTACGGCCCCGGATCCGCGCCCTGAAGTGACGATCACCGGCACTTGGCTTGTTCCACCGGGGATTTCACTGCTATTCATCGGCGATGACCGCGTATTCCCCGGACGCCACCGACTGGCGCATCCTCGACGTCCTCCAGCGGGAGGGCCGGGCCAGTTTCACCGAGCTGGCCCGTGCCGTCTCCATGTCCGCGAGCGCGGTCACCGAACGGGTGCGCCGCATGGAAGAGGCCGGGGTCATCCAGGGCTACGCGGCCGTGGTCGATCCGGAGAAGCTGGGACTGCCGATCCTGGCGTTCGTACGTCTGCGGTATCCCAGCGGGAACTACAAGCCCTTCCACGACCTCGTCGCCGCCACGCCCGAGATCCTGGAGGCCCACCACGTCACCGGCGACGACTGCTTCGTCATCAAGGTCACGGCCCGGTCGATGCGCCACCTGGAGGAGGTGTCCGGGCGGATCGGGGCGCTGGGCTCGGTGACCACGAGCGTGGTGTACTCCTCGCCCCTGCCCCGGCGCCCCCTCGGCCGCTGACCTCAGCCCACGCCGCGCTGCCGCAGCACCGACCCGGCCCTGCCCTTGACGACCTCCAGTTGGGCGTGGATCCGCCGCCGCAGGTCGGGCACGTGGCTGACGATACCGACGCTGCGGTCGCGTTCGCGCAGGGAGTCGAGGACGTCGAGGACCTCGTCGAGGGTCTGGTCGTCGAGGCTGCCGAAGCCCTCGTCGATGAAGAGCGTGTCCAGCCGCACCCCGCCCGCCTCGTCCGTGACGACGTCCGCGAGGCCGAGGGCGAGGGCGAGCGAGGCGAAGAACGTCTCGCCGCCCGACAGGGTCGCTGTGTCCCGCTCGCGGCCGGTCCAGGCGTCGACGACGTGCAGTCCGAGTCCGCTGCGGCCGCGTCCGGTGCGGTCGTCGGAGTGGACGAGGGTGTAGCGGCCGGACGACATGCGCCGCAGCCGTACGGTCGCGGCGGCGGCGACCTGTTCGAGGCGGGCCGCCAGCACGTACGACTCCAGGCGCATCCGGCGTTCGTTGTCGGCTGAGGTGCCGGCGGTGAGGCCGGCCATGCGGGCGACCCGGTCGTACTCCTCGCGCAGCGGCGCCAGGCGGCGGACGGAGGCGGTCGCCCGGGCGGAGAGCCGGTCGAGTTCGGCGCAGCGCCGGGCGGCGGCGTCGTGGGCGGAGGCGGCGTCGCGCAGCCGGCGGGCCGCGGTGTCGGCGGCGAGCTGCGCCCCGGCGAGGTCGGCGGGCCGCTGCCGGGCGGCGGCCGCGGTGTCGGCCTCGGCGAGGACGGCCCGTACGGCGGCCTCCTCGGTCTGCCAGGCGTCCAGCCGTCGTTGCAGCTCGCGGTGGGCGTCGTCGTCGAGGAGGGCGGCGGCCGCGTCCCGGGGGGTGTCGAAGCCTGCGCGGAAGGCGGCGTCGGCGAGCCGGGCGTCGGCGTCCTTGAGCCGCTGGGCGGTGTCCTCGGCGGCACGGGCGGCGTCGGCGGCGTCCGTGAGCAGCGCGGTCCGGCGCTCCAGTTGCGCGGCCCGGGCGGCGACGCTGTCCAGGGCGCCCCGTGCCCGGTCCAGCTCCTCTTCCAGGGCGGCGCGTTCGCTCTCCAGCCGCTCCCGGTGGCCGACCCGGGCGGCGCTGCGCACGGCGGCCTCCTGCCGGGCGGCGACGCGCCGCTCGTGTTCGTGCCCGGCCTGCCGCAGCCGCTCCCGCGCGGCGTGCAGCTCGGCGGCGCCCCGGCGGGCCTGTGCGTACTGCTCCTCCAACTCCTCGACTTCGCGGGCGAGTTGCTCGGTGGGCGTGTCACCGGCCTCGGCGGTGGCGGCGGCGAGCGCCTCCCGTACGACGCCGAGGTTCCGCTCGTCCTCGGCGCGCTGTTCGTCGGCGCGCTGGTAGGCGGCCAGGGCGTGTTCCTCGGCCTCGCGGTCGACGTGCCCGGCGACCTTGCGGGCGGGGGCGGGGTGTTCGGTGGCGCCGCAGACGGCGCAGGGTTCGCCGTCGGTGAGGTTCGCGGCCAGTTCGGCGGCGATGCCGGTCAGGCGCTGTTCCTTGAGGTCGAGCCAGTGCTGCTTGGCGCGCAGCGCCTCCTCCTGTGCGGTGCGGACCCGCTCGACGGCCTTGTTGGTGTCCTCGGCGAACTGGTCGCGCAGCCGGGCCGCCTTCAGCCGCTGCCGCGCGGGCTCGCGCCGTACGGCGAGCTGTTCGGCGAGGGAGGCGGCCTGCTGGGCGGAGTCGACGCCGGCCTGGAGGGCGGTGCGCGTCTCCTCCCAGCCGTCGAGCCAGGCCTGCGCTTCCTGAAGGACCTCGGCGTCGACGCGTTCCTGGCGGTCCAGGCCGGCGCGTTCGTCGAGGAGTTCGGCCAGTCGCCGCTCGGCGCGGCGGGCCGAGTCCAGTCCGCCCAGTTCCTCGGCGGCCCGGCGGGCGGCGGCCGCGAGCCCGGCCGCGCCCGCGTCGGCGAAGGTCTCGGGCAGCAGGGCACGCGCGCGTGCCTCGGCGGCGGCCGCCCGCCGGTGTTCGGCGTCGGCGGTCTCCCGCAGGTCCAGGGCGGGTGCGACCGCCTCGGCCTTGCGGGCGCGCTCCATGCGCTTCTGTGCTTCCCGGTACGCCTCGGTCCGCTCCTCCAGGAGCGCCGCCCGTTCCCGTGCTTCCGCGAACCGCCGCTGGAGCCTGGCGAGTTCGCGTGCGTCGTCGAGGGTGCGGCCGGCGGCGGCCTGTGCGGATTCGGCGGCGGCGAGCGTGCACTCGGCGACGGTGAGCTGTTCACGGGCGGTGCTGCGGGCGACGGCGGCGGCGCCCAGCACGGCCTCGGCGAGTCCTGGTTCGCCGGGGGCCAGGTCCGGCAGCCACATGGTGTCGCCCGCGGCCTGCTGCATGCGGTGGGCGTCGGCCAGCAGCGCGGCGTCCCCGTCCCGGACCTGGGCCTCGGTGGCACGGCGGCGCTCCGCGAGGCGCTTTTCGACGTCGGCGAAGCGGCGGGTGTCGAACAGGCGGCCCAGCAGCTTGCCGCGGGCCTCGGCGTCGGCGCGCAGGAACCGTGCGAAGTCGCCCTGCGGCAAGAGCACGACCTGGCAGAACTGCTCCCGGCTCATGCCGAGCAGCTGGGTGATCTCCTCTCCGACCTCCTGGTGGGAGCGGCTGAGGTCCTTCCAGGCCCCGGCCGTGGTGTCGTACGCGCGGAGCCAGGTCTGGGCCTTGTCGAGGGTCGTGCCGGTGCCGCGTTTCTTGGGGCGTTCCCAGGGCGGCTGCCGGGTGATCTCCAGGCGGCGTCCGGCCACGGTGAGTTCGAGGGTCACCTCCGTGCGGGTCGCCGGCGCGGCGTGGTCGCTGCGCAGGGCCGTGCCCTGTCCGCCGCCCTGCCGGGCGCCCGGCACCGAGCCGTACAGGGCGTAGCACACGGCGTCGAGGACGGATGTCTTGCCCGCGCCGGTGGGTCCGTGCAGCAGGAACAGCCCGGCCGCCGACAGCTCGTCGAAGTCGACGGTCTGGGTGCCCCCGAAGGGCCCGAAGGCGGTGATCGTCAGCCGGTGGAGCCTCACCGGGCGACCTCCCGTACGGTCTCGTCGGCCCGCACCGCGTCGAATGCGTCCCGCAGCACGCCCTGTTCGTGGGCGTCGGGTCCGGCGCCGCGCACGTGGGCGACGAAGTCCTCCGCGATCTGCTGGTCGCTGCGGCCGGCGAGGCGCCGGGCGTACGACACCTCGGGGTCGTCCTCGGCCCGGTCGGGGTCGAAGACGAGGCTGAGGGTGTGCGGGAAACGCTCGGTGAGCCGGGCCATCGGGTCGGCCGGGCGGACCGGGTCGGTGAGCGTCGCCTCGACCCACGCCTCCTCGTGCCGCGCCAGCTCCGGGTCGGCGAGCAGGTCCTCCATGGTGCCCCGGATCCGGGCCAGGGCGCGCGGCACCGGGCAGTCGAGTCGCTCGGCCTCGACGGAGCCGTCGGCGGCCAGGTCGACGAGCCACATGCTCTTGCGGTGGGCGGCCTCGGAGAAGGAGTAGGGCAGCGGGGAGCCGGAGTAGCGGACGCGGTCGGTGAGGGTCTGGCAGCCGTGCAGATGCCCGAGCGCCACGTAGTCGACGCCGTCGAAGACGCCGGCGGGCACCGCGGCCACGCCGCCGACGGTGATGTCCCGTTCGCTGTCGCTGGGTTCGCCACCGGTGACGAAGGCGTGCGCGAGGACGACGGAGCGCGTGCCGGGCGCTCGCGCGGCGAGGTCGGCGCGGACCCGGTCCATGGCGGCGGCGAGCACGGCCTCGTGCCCGGCCTTCTCCACGCCGAACTCGTCCTTGACCAGGGCCGGTTCGAGGTAGGGCAGTCCGTAGAAGGCGACGTCCCCGTGGGCGTCGGCCAGCACCACCGGGGTGCCGGCCGCCGACGGCTCGGTCCTCAGATGGATGCCGGCCCGCCCGATGAGGCCCGCGCCGACGCCCAGCCGGCGGGCCGAGTCGTGGTTCCCGGAGATCATCACCGTCGGCACGCCGAGGTCGGCGAGGCGGTGCAGGGCGTCGTCGAACAGCTCGACCGCGGCGAGCGGCGGCACGGCCCGGTCGTAGACGTCCCCCGACACGAGCACCGCGTCCACGGCCCGCTCGCGCACGGTCGTGACGACGTGGCCGATGAACTCGGCCTGGGCGCCGAGCATGTTCACCCGGTGGAACGACCGGCCCAGGTGCCAGTCGGACGTGTGCAGCAGTCTCACGACGCCGCTCCGACCCGCATGTCTCCCCCTGCTACCGCTCCACGACCCGCACGAGCCGGCACGGCTCGCTGTCAGCACCCACCACGCTAACCCGTGCGGGCACCTGGTCCATCACGAACCTCGGGATGCCTCATCCGTCGGGCGTCAATTCAGGGGAAATGTCCGCACGTATGCCGTGGAACGGGTCACTCCGGCGCGAGGTCGTACTCCCGCATCACGCGCCGCGACGAGGACCCGCGGGCCTACCGGGAGTTCGAGAAGGGGTTTCCCGGCGGCCGCCTGGTCGATCCGCGGGACGTCGCCGAGGTGATCGTCTTCCTGCTCTCGGACCGGGTGGGGGGTCGCGAACGGCGACCTCACCGCTACGTCCTCGCGGCACTCGCCGTCGGCACGGCACTGCTCGCCGTCCGCCTGGGTTCCCGCAAGCGCGGAAGCGGGGGGTGCGGGTGCCGAGGCCGGCCGAGGTCCCACCGGCGTGGAGGAGCCCGACGGCGCCGCGACGCCGGCCGATAGCCACCGTCCGCGACAGCCGGTCCGGAACCCGCCGCTCCGCCCCTTCGCAGTCCCCCTTCGCAGTCCGCCCCTTCGCCGGTCCGGCCAGGGGGCGGAGCGCCTAGGAGCGCGCAACAGCCTCGGTGGTGCGCTGCGGGCCCCCGTCCCACTCCACCGTCAGTGACGCCCGACGATCAGGCTCCCGGGCGCCGCGCACGTGACCGACCGCGCGTCAGGCGTCGCCGTACGCCTCCCCGCCCGGTTCGAAGCCGGCCGTTCCGGCGGTCGCGTCGGCGAGCCACGCCCGGAAGGCGTCCACGTCGGCGTCCGGCAGCGCGATGTCGATCGTGACCGCCTCCCCGTAGCGCACGTCCCGCACCTCGCGCCCGCTGGTACGC
>NZ_NGFN01000422.1 GCF_002148965.1 Streptomyces swartbergensis
AGCCATGCGCACAGGGGGGTGCAACGCACTTTCCGCGGGACCGTCAGGGGGTTGTGAGCTGTTACCGCCCCGCACCCACCAGAGCGATGGGTGCGGGCATCGGACCGTCCAGGCCGGACCGGGTGCCCGGGGGCGTGAGGAAACCCGCCCCCGCATTCCCGGACCACGGACACGATCCGTGCGCGCCGGACGCGGAGCGAAAGCGGGGGATCAGGGTGCCCAACACCGTTCGGGGCACGCGACTGAGCACGGGTTCTGGCAACAGGACTCACTCCCGCTCAGTCACTAGGAACGGTCGCCGGGCAGCTGAACATGTCGGCGAACGCGTCCCGGCCGAGGAGCCGTGCGAGATCGGCTCAGTCCGCCGCGTCCGCTTCGGCGGGTACCGCCGAGAAGGTGGCGACCTCCGGGAGGTAGGTGGCGGCCCGGCCGAGCCGGCGGCCGAGATCCGCGTGACGGCCGCGCAGCGACTCGCCCACCGGGTCGTCGAGTGCCGTGGTGTCACCGCTGTCGCCGTTCGTCATCGTGAACCAGGCTACCTTTTTCATTTCGTCGTAGGTTCGGGGCACAGGGCCCGTCTCGTCGGCCCAACACGGCGTCGCAGGCAAGGAGTTGGACGTGGAAGCGCAGGACACCGCCAGGAGACTGCGGATGATCGGCGACGAGATGGCGGAGCGGTTCTACGAGCGGGCCGACGTCGTGCGGACGCTGGTGGTGACGCTGCTGGCGGGGCAGCACTCGCTGGTGCTCGGGCCGCCGGGGACGGCGAAGTCCGAGATGGCGCGGGACCTCACGGGCCGGATCGAGGGCGCGGCCTACTGGGAGATCCTGCTGTCGAAGTTCACCGCGCCGACGAGGATGTTCGGCCCCATCGACGTCGCCGCCCTGGCCCGGGGCGAGTACCGCCAGGTCTACGACGGCCGCGCCACCACCGCGCATGTCGCGTTCATCGACGAGATCTTCAAGTGCTCCACGGCGGCGCTGAACGAGACGCTGGGCTACCTCAACGAGCGGATCTACCACCCGGAGAACGGCGGCGAGCCGATCCGCTGTCCCCTGATCGGGGCCATCACGGCGAGCAACGAGCTGCCCAGTGAGGAGGACGCGGCCGCGATCTACGACCGGTTGCTGGTGCGGATCGAGGTCGGGTACCTGGAGAACCCCTCGAACTTCGCCGCGCTCGTGCGGTCCGCCGTCCGGCAGCCGGCGGCACCGGCCAGGACCACCGTCGAGCTGGCCGCGCTGCAGCAGGCCGTGAGCGAAGCCGTTCCGGCCGTGGACGTCCCCGACGCGATCGTGGACGCGGTGTGCACGCTGCGCGCCGCCCTGCGCCGCAAGGAACTCGTCGCCTCCGACCGCCGCTGGCGGCAGGCGGTGGGGCTGCTCCAGGCCTCCGCGTACCTCGACGGCCGGCCGGCGGTCGACGAGACCGACCTGTCGATGCTGACGCACGTGCTGTGGGACTCCCCCGCCGACCGCCCCACCGTCGAACGTGAGGTGCTGCACCTGGTCAACCCCGACGCCAAGGAGGCGCTGGACCTGGCCGACACCATCGACGAACTGGAGGCGCAGCTCGACGCCATGGCCGGGCAGTCCCGCGAGGCGCTGAGCGACTGGGTCATCAAGAAGGCCCACAACAAGCTCGCCACGGCGGGCAAGCGGCTGGAGAAGCTGCGCGCGGAGGCGGTCAGCGCCGGCCGCTCCACCGCCGCCATCGACCGGGTCACCGGCCGCCAGCGCGCCGTCCGCGCCCGGGTTCTCACCGAGGCCCTGGGCATGGACGCGAGCATGGTGCAGACGCAGCTCTGAGTACGGGGGTGGCCATGGACGGGGGGTCGAGCGGGCTGGAGGAGCTGGCGAGCCTGGCAGGGACGTGGCTGGGGGTTTCCTCCGCCGTTCCCGACCGGCACACCGCGGCCGTGGTCGCGGACCGGTTCGACCGGATGACCTGGCGGGACACCTACGAGCAGTCGGCCGCACTGCGCGAGCTGGCCGAGGAGCTGGACGCGCGCCACGACCACGCCACGGACCTGCTGACGGATGTGTTCCTGGCGGCCTACAAGGCCGGCCCGCGGTTGCGCGAACCCGCGGAGATGGAGCCCTCCCGGCTGCTCAACCACCAGGTCGTCACCTCCCTGCTGGAGTCACCGGGGTTCGCCGAGCTGCACCGGGAGACCGCGGGCGACCCCTACGCCGCCGCCATGGCCGTACTCGCCCAGGCCCCGGCGCTGCGGGGGCTGCTGGAGCGCACCCGGGAGGCCCGGGAGCGGGCCGGGCAGGCGCAGCAGGGACAGCAGGCGGCCGAAGTCGCGGCGTCCGCCGTGGCCGAGGCGCTGCGGCAGGCCGCCGAGGAGGCCGGGCAGGACGGCACCGTGCCCGCTCCGGCCGCCGACGCCGTACGGCAGGCGGTCGAGGCCGCGGAAGCCGCCGGGGCCGCCGCGCGGCGGGCCGCCGAGGACGCCGCGCAGGCCCTCGGGGCGGCGGCCCCCGGTGTCCGGGCCGGTGCGCGGAACGCGGCGGCGAAGGCCGCGGAGGCCGTGCGGCAGGAGTCCGCGCTGATGCGGGCCTGGGGCGTCGGCCTCGGCGAGCTGGAGCGAATGCCGTTCGACCGGCGCGTCCGGCTCGCCGAGCGGCTGCGCACCGGCCGGTTCGCGCAGTGGGCCGAGCTGATCGGCCGCTTCCGGCAGATGGCCAGGGGCGAGCGCGCCCGCAAGGTGGAGCACGCCACCGGGGAACTGGTCGGCGTCACGCTCGGCAACGACCTCTCCCGGGTCATCCCCTCCGAGCTGGCCAACCTCGGTCTGCCCGAACTGCGCGCGGTGTTCGCCGTGCGCTACGCGGCCGGGGAGCTGATGCTCTACGACAGCCAGGGGGAGCAGACCGCCGGCCAGGGCGCGATCATCGCGTGCGTGGACACCTCGCACTCGATGTACGAGGCCGGGCCCGGCGGGGTCACCCGGGAGGCGTGGGCCAAGGGGTGCGCCCTGGCACTGCTGGACCAGGCGCGCGAGGCGGGGCGTGACTTCGTCGGCATCCTGTTCTCCGCGCCCGGCCGGATCCAGGTCTTCCGCTTCCCGGCGGGCCGGTCCGCCGGCACCGACCGGGTCCTCGACTTCGCGGAGAGCTTCCTCGGCGGCGGCACCAGCTACCAGACGCCGCTGTCGGCGGCCGGCGAGCTGCTGGAGGAGGAGTTCGACGACACCTCCCGCGGGCGCGGCGACATCGTGATGATCACCGACGACGACTGCGGCGTCACCGAGGAGTGGATGCGCGGCTGGAACGAGGCCAAGCGCCGGCTCGGCTTCCGGGTGTTCGGCGTGGTCGTCGGCGCCCCGCGCGTCGGCGAGGCCGGCTCGGTACTGGAGGCCCTGTGCGACAACCTCCGCTCCGTCGAGGACCTCACCGACGTCCACGCGGCCGCCGACCTGTTCCGCGTGATCTGACCGCGCCAGGAGGGCGCCGGGCCGGGTCGTCGCCGTCCGTTCCTCCGGCAGTCGCTCACCGGAGAACAGCGCGGCGAGCGTCCGGCCGAGGTCGTTCGTGACGGAGTCGAGGCAGCCGAGCCGCCGGTGCCCGAGCCCCGGTCAGGGGCTCGGGCACCGGCTCCCCGCGTCCCGTCACGCCGATTCGTTCAGCAGCCGGCTCAGATGCTCGCGGCCCGCCCCCAGCAGGCCGGGCAGTTCGGGAGCCGACTCGTACCAGCGCTTCTCGTACTCCCAGCACAGCCAGCCGTCCCAGCCGTGCCGGGAGAGGACCTCCACGCACTCGGCCAGCGGCAGGACGCCCGCGCCGAGCGGCAGCGGGGTGGTGTCCTCGGCGGAGGCGATGTCCTTGACCTGGACGTAGCCGAGGTGCGGGGAGAGCGCCGCGTAGGTCTCGGAGGGCTGTTCGCCGCCCAGCCAGGTGTGCATCACGTCCCACAGCGCGCCCACCTGGCGGTGGCCGACCAGCCCGAGGACGCGCATCGCGTCCGCGGCGGTGCGGTGCGAGTCGTGGGTCTCCAGCAGGATGCGGACGCCCAGGTCGTTCGCGTATTCGGCGGCCGTGCCCAGCCGCCGGGCGGCCGTGGCGTCGGCCTCCTCGGGGGTCTGGACGTCCAGGTCGCCGCCGGGGAAGACCCGGATGTACGGGGCGCCGAGGTCGCGGGCCAGGTCGATCAGGGAGCGGATCTCGGCCAGGACGGGTTCGTCGTCGCCCGGCGCGGCGACCCGCGCGTAGCCCGCCAGGCCCAGGATCTCTACGCCCGACCCCTTGAACTCGGCCGCGACATCCGCCCGTTCGGCGGAACCGAGGCCGGGATGGACCGGTTCCTCGGGGTGGGCGCGCAGTTCCACGCCGTGGTAGCCGTGGTCGGTGGCGAGCCGCAGGACGTCGGGCAGGGGCAGGCCGGGGACACCGAGGGTGGAGAACGCCAGCTTCATGTGGACGGACCCTACCCGGCGCCCCCGCCGACGACTCCCCTTCGTCACTCGGGCGTTGCGTGAAGATCCAGTCGCCAGTCCTGCCCGACCAGGTCCTGGCCGAAGGAGCGGTGCGGTTTCTCCGCGACCAGGACGAAGCCGTGGCGCTGGTAGATGCGGCGGGCCGCGGCGAGGACGTCGTTGGTCCACAGGACCACCTCGCGGTAGCCGGCCTCGCGCGCGAAGGCGGCGACGGCCCCGACCAGCCGGTCCCCGATGCCCAGGCCGCGCGCGTCCGGCTCGACGAGCAGCAGCCGGAGCCGGGCGGCACCCGGCGCGTCGTCCCGTACGCACATCACGCACCCCACCGGCCGGCCGTCCAGCTCGGCGATCCACGTCCGCTCCCGGTGCGGGTCGTGGTCCTCGGCGTAGTCGGCGACGATCCGGGCGACCAGGCCCTCGTAGTCGGCGTTCCACCCGTACTCGGCGGCGTACAGGGCGGCGTTGCGCTGCACGATCCAGCCGAGGTCGCCGGGGGCGGGGTCGCGCAGGACGACGTCCTCGGGGCGTGGCGCCCGGCCGCCGCCGAGGATCTCCCGGACGGTCCGCATCGCCTCCGCCAGCCGCGGCCGGTCCTCGGCCCGCACGGTGTCCAGCATCGCCCCGACCGTCTGGCGCGCCCGCTCGTCGAGGAGCGCGGCTGCCTCCCGGCCGCGCCCGGTGAGGGTGACACTGCGGCGGCGCGGATCCGTCTCGGACGGTCCGCGCTCGACCAGCCCGTCCTCCTCGAACCGGTTCAGGATGCGGCTCAGGTAGCCGGCGTCCAGGTGCAGCTGGGCTCGCAGGTCGGCGGCGTCCGTGCGCGGCGCGTGGGCAAGCTCGTAGAGCACGCGGGACTCGGTGAGCGTGTAGGGGGCGTAGAGGTGACGGCCGTAGTCCAGCGCGCCGATGACGTTCGTGTAGAAGCGGTTGAAGGAGCGGATGTCCTGGACGGTCATGGCCACGACCCCCGAATGCTTGACTCAGTCAGAGATGCCCGTAGGTCGAGCCTAGGCGTCCAGGACGGCCGAGGCCAGGCACGGTGACGACCGATGAGTTTCTCCGTGATCCACAGTCAGAGATCATGGCTGGTGCGCCGCAGCTGCGAGTGTGGTGGAAGCGCGCACCGACTGACTCTGTTGCCAACCGGACACGAGACACCGAGGAACCTCAGATGCGTACCCTGATCAGCACCGCTTTCATCTCGCTCGACGGCGTCGTGGAGGCCCCGGGCGGCGAGCCCGGTTACCGGAACTCCGGGTGGACCTTCAAGGACATCGAGTTCCTCCCCGAGGCGTTCGAGATCAAGGGCCGGGAGCAGAAGGAAGCCACCGCGATGCTGATGGGCCGGACCAGCTACGAGGCGTTCAGCCCGGTGTGGCCCGGCATGGAGGACTTCGCCGACTACAAGGTGATGCCGAAGTACGTCGTCTCCACCACCCTCACCGAGGACGACCTGGTGCCGAACTGGGGCGAGACGACGATCCTGCGCTCGCTCGACGACGTCGCCGCGCTGAAGGAGACCGAGGGCGGCCCGATCATCGTCCACGGCAGCGCCTCCCTGAACCAGGCCCTTTCCGACGCCGGCCTGATCGACCGCTACCACCTGCTCGTCTTCCCGCTCCTGCTCGGGGCGGGCAAGCGCCTGTTCAGCGCCACGGACAAGGACACCCAGAAGCTGAAGCTCGTCGAGCACGAGGTCTACGCCAACGGTCTGCAGAAGAGCATCTTCGACGTCGTCCGCTGACAAGGCTCCGTGTACTCGCTCTGCCGTCGCGGTCCCGGACGTGGCTCTCGTCGGAGGGACCGCTCCGCCAGGACCACCTGTCCGGGCGGTGAGAAAGAACGCGAGGGGTCGGCAGGGGCATCGACTACGAGGTGGATCCCGGTGGTCGGCCCGCCGCGGGACCGACCGATGGCGTGGTCGGCCCGTTCGCCTACCCGGGGGCCCCTTTCTGCGGGCCCCGGCCGCGTGCTGGTGAGCCCGCACGATCGTGGCGTCCACCGACACGGCCCAGGTCAGTTCCTATTCGTCGCCTGCCTGGGCCGTCAGTGCGGTGACCCGCTCCCAGGTGCCATCGACGCCCACATCCGCAACCGGTCGCCAGGTCCGGGGCGTCGGGTTCACTCGATTCCCGCTCCACCGGCCTCCCCGAAGCTCTCGACTCCGTTCGAGCCGGGGGGACCCCCATCCACACCTTCGCCTCCTGGACACACCACCGGCGTCCGCGCCCGCCTCGGAGCCCGCCCGGGGTCCACGCGAAGGGCAGCAGCGCCGAGGTCAGGAGACCCGCGGCACCCCGGAAGACCCCCGCACCATCAACTCCCCCCGCAC
>NZ_NGFN01000423.1 GCF_002148965.1 Streptomyces swartbergensis
CCCTGCCCTCCCTGCCTTCCRGCGGACCTTCCCTCAGAAGCTCACCGTCCTGGCACCGGTGCCGTCGCCYGCTGCTCCCGCCTCGCCGCCGTCATCAGCGCCAGCGTCACCCCGGCCGACAGCATCGCCATGGCCGTCATCGCCCCTGCCGGGGACGTCAGTTGGGCCACCGAGCCCGCGAGTGCCGCGGCCACGCCCTGCATCGTGAGCATGCCGGCCGAATGCAGTCCCAGGGCGTGGCCGGTCAGTTCGTCGGGCGTCAGGGCCACCAGGCGTTCCTGCTGGACGAGGCTCGCGCCGAAGCCGACCGAGGCCAGCGTGACGGCGGCCGCCGCGAGCGGAAGGGGCGGGTGCAGGAGGAAGGGCACGTACGGGACGGCCAGGAGCAGCAGGAGCGGGAAGCCCAGGCGGGGGCGCAGCCGCGGTGGGACCAGGCGGCCCACCAGCACGTCCCCGGCCAGCATGCCGAGTGCCGCGAAGGCGAACAGGGTGCCGGCGGAGTCGGGGGCGTAGGAGACGTAGAGCGACTCGCAGCCCACGACCAGGCCGTTGGGGATCCAGAGGGCCAGATAGACCTGGCGGCGGGGTGCGGACGACCAGAGCAGGGCGTTGGCGCGCCAGGTCGCCGACACCGAGGGGCGGCCCGTCGCGCGGGGTGGGCGGCTGGTCAGGCCGAGGCGGACGACCACCGCCGCCAGCAGGTAGAGGGCGGCGGCCGCCAGCAGGGAGATCCGCGGGGACAGCAGGGCCACGAGCGCGCCGCCGGTCGCGTATCCGGCGATCTGCATGAGGCCGCTCATCATGTTGAAGACCGAGCGGCCCAGCAGATAGCCGTCCTTGGAGAGGATCTCGTTCAGCAGGCCCCAGCGCACTCCCCCGCCGACCGACTTCGCCAGCCCCATGGCCAGGACGATCGCGAAGAGGGACCAGATCGGCATGCCGGGCAGGGCGAGGGCCGCCGTGCCCGCCGCGAAGAGCAGGGGCAGGGCCGTCAGGGCCGCGCGCGGGGGCAGCCGGTCGGCCGCCGAGAGCAGGAACACCGCGCCCACCACCTGCACCAGCGACGAGCCGGACATGCTCAGCGCCGAGAGCAGCGGCGACTCGGTCGCCCGGTACACCAGCGTGCCCAGCGCCAGTCCGCCCATCGTCTGGGCGACCGTCTGCGCCGACGCGGCCAGGAAGAACGGGGTGAACTCAGGGGTACGGAACAGTTCGCGGTAACTGCGCATGCGCGGAGTCTCCGGCCGGCCCGTACGGCGTGGTTATTGTTTCGCGCAGACGCGAAACGTCGTGACCAGGGGGCGGTTCATGGGCTGGTGGCAGGTCAACGCCGACACCCTCGCGGGGAGCCGGTTCGTCCTCTCCCCGCTCGCCGAGACGTTCGCGAGTCTGCGGCTGCTGCACACCGCTGTGGCCACCCACCCCGGCGAACGGCACTGGCTCGACAGCCACCTGCCCGCCTACCGGCGGCGCCTCGCGGACGATCCGGTCACCGCGCTGCTGGTGCGCTCCGGGCTCGGGCGGGAGTGGATCGCCGACTTCCTCACGCCCACTCCGCGTGCCGGGGAAGCCTTCGAGGACGAGGTCGCACGGGTCCGGGAGGCCTCCCCCGCGGCCGCCCGCACCCACGTCACCCTCTCCCTGCGCGGCCCGCTCCCGCCCCGCCTGGACCGCGACGACCTGCCCGAGCGCGCCGCCGGCCTCCTGACGTACGTGTGGGAGGAGACCGTACGTCCGTACTGGCCGCGCCGCCGACGGGTGCTCGAAGCCGATGTCGCCGCCCGGACCGCGCAGGTGGGCCGGGGCGGCTGGGCGGCCGCGCTGGACTCGCTGCGGCCGGGCACGCGGTGGCTGGGCGAGAACCGGTTGCAGGTGAACGCGCACGAGTATCCGCCGCGGGAGATCTCCGGTGCGGAGCTGGTGTTCGTGCCGGTCACCCCGCAGCGCGTCGGCTGGGTGTCGTGGGAGGGCACCGACCGGTACGCGCTCGTCTACCCGTGCGCGGGCGTCTTGGCGGACACCGGCGGCAGGCCGGTACCCGCGAGCCTCGCCGCTCTGCTCGGCACCGCCCGGGCCCGTGTCCTCGTCCTGCTGGACAGCCCGCTGAGCACAAGCCAGCTCGTCGCCGTGACAGGTCAGGGCCTCGGCTCGGTCGGGCGGCATCTGCGGGTCCTGCTGGACGCGGGCCTGGTGGAGCGGGGCCGGGCGGGCCGGTCGGTGCTGTACGCGCGGACGGCGGCGGGACAGGTGCTGATCGAAGCCGGCACCGGCCAGACACCCGCCGGAGTTAGCATCCGCTCATGACGACTGACAACGGTTCCTCTCCCCTCGACGTCGAGATCGGTGCCCTCCAGGGCGGTTCCGCCGACCTGTCCCAGTACGCGGGCAAGGCGGTGCTCGTGGTGAACGTGGCCTCCAAGTGCGGCCTGACCCCGCAGTACAACGGGCTGGAGAAGCTCCACGAGCGGTACGCCGAGCGCGGCTTCACCGTCCTCGGCGTGCCCTGCAACCAGTTCCTCGGACAGGAGCCCGGCAGCGCCGAGGAGATCGCCGAGTTCTGCTCCGCGACCTACGGCGTGACCTTCCCGATGACCGAGAAGGTCGAGGTCAACGGCGAGAACCGGCACCCGCTGTACGACCGCCTGACCGGCTTCGCCGACGCCGAGGGGCACAGCGGGGACATCCGCTGGAACTTCGAGAAGTTCCTCATCGGCAGGGACGGCCGGGTCGTCGCCCGCTTCTCCCCGCAGACCGAGCCGGAGTCGGAGGAGCTCGTGGCGGCGATCGAGGCGCAGCTGGCCTGACACCCGCCCCGGTTGACCTTGCCCCTGGGGCAGGGCCGAGCGTCCTCGTCGTCGGGCGGAAGAGCCGCCCGATGACGGAGAATGCCGTGGTGGACGTACCGGACCGGGACCTGCTCACCATCGGGGCGTTCGCCGCGCGCGCCCGGCTGTCGGCCAAGGCCCTGCGGCTGTACGACCGGCTGGGGCTGCTGTCCCCGGCGTACGTCGACGAGGCCACCGGCTACCGCTACTACCGCGCAGACCAGGTCGAACTGGCCCGGCTCGTGGCCATGCTGCGGCAGCTGGACATGCCGCTCGCCCGGATCGCCGAGGTGGTCGCGGCGGGCGACGGGCCGGCGGCGGCCGAGCTGCTCGGCACGTACTGGGCGGACGTCGAGGCGCGGGTGGCGGGGCAGCGGACGCTCGTCGGCTATCTCCGTGGACGACTGTCGGGGAGGGGCTCCGAGATGTACGGCAGGTTCGTGGTCGAGATGGTGGACGTACCCGAGCAGGTGGTGATCACCGAGATGCGACACGTGCCGGCGGACGAACTGCCCGCCTGGATCCCCGCCTCGCTGGGGCGGCTGGAAAAGGCGGCCGGTGAGTGCGGTGGCATCGCCGACGCACCGTTCGTCGTGTACCACGCTGAAGCGTCCATGGAGAGCGACGGTCCCGTGGAGGCGTGCGTGCCGGTCTCCGACGAGCCCACGGCCCGGGAGTGGGCGGCGGCGGAGGGACGCGGACGACAGATGCGGGTGCGCGTCGAACCGGCCCGGCGACTGGCGTACACACGGATCACCAAGGCTCAGGTGGCATATCCCCAGATCCTCGCCGCGTACGAGGCAGTGGAGGCATGGATGAAGCGGGAGGGCTGGGAGTACGCCGGGCACTGCCGCGAGATCTACTTCGCCGACTGGGAGACGGCGGTCGCGGAAGATGCGGTGTGTGACGTTGCCTTTCCGGTGAAGCGGGCGTGATTCAGCCGGCCTTGGCGCGTACGGACCTGCTCCGCAAGCCGGTCGGCTGACGAAAATGCCGAACCCCCTCGGCAAGGACGGCGGGCTTGTCGAGAGGGCTCTGTTGATGGTGTGTATGAATCTGCCTGATCGGCGCTACTTGACCAGGGCCACGAAGGCGCTCCATGCCTCTGCGGGGAACGTCAGCGTGGGGCCGTCGGGAACCTTGGTGTCTCCGACGTCCAGCGTTTCCGCAACGGTGGACCTGACTTGCACGCAGGCACCGCTGCCGTTGGTGTACGAGGACGTCGTCCACTTTTCCGTGGCACCCAGAAGAATTGCCATGACCGCTCCGGTAGCCAGTTGTCGAATCGCTGTCTCCGTGCTGGCAGTTCTGGCTAGGAGACTCAGCACGGTTTGCGCCAACGCATGGGTGATCGTTGGCCTGATCGACGCTACCTGCCGCTCCCGCCATCGGGATCAGCCATTCACCCGACCGGGTGGCATATTCCAGGAGTTCCTTCCGCACGGGCGTGCCCGGGGTATAAGGTCCGCCCCTCCCCGAAGGCTCAGCGTGCGTACTCCTTCGCCACGTCCTGGATGAGCCGCAGCGACTGGTCGACGTTCAGGGACTGTGCGCGGAGGTGCTCGTACATCACGGTGTACTTCTGTACGTCGTGGGCCTTCTCCAGGTACAAGTCACTGGTCACGCCCTCGATGTACACGACGTTCGAATCGGTCGCGTCGGCGAACTCAAGGATCGAATACTGCCCGTTGAGCCCCGCATGGGCGCCTACATCGAACGGCAGCACCTGCACCGTGACGTGCGGAAGCTGCGACGCGTCGGCGAGGTACTCCAGCTGTTCGCGCATCACCTGGCGGTTCCCGACGCTCCGGCGCAGGGCTGCCTCGTCCAGCACGACCCAGAGGCGCAGCGGATCCCTCTCAGCGGTGATGCGGCCCTGACGCCGCATGCGAACCTCGATACGGTTCTGGATATCCTCCTCAGGGGTCTCGGGCGACGCGCCCCGAATGATGGCCTCGGCGTAGGCGCGCGTCTGCAACAGACCCGTGATGATCTGCGGCTCGTACACGCGGAGCGACTCGGCGTCCGTCTCCAGACCGATGTAGACGCTGTACGGGATGTCCCCGAAGGCGTGCCACCAGCCCTGCTGGCGGGAATCCTTCGCCATCTGCATCAGCGAGTCGACCATCTTGTGGTCCTCGACCTCATACACCTCGCACAGGTCCCGGACGTCGCGCTGGCTGATGCTGCGGCGGCCGTTCTCGAGTCGGCTGATCTTCGACTGCGATACGAGCAGTCGCGCCGCCACCTGTTCGGCTGTCATGTTCTTGGCTTCGCGGAGCCTGCGCAGCTCCATGCCCAGTCGGCGCCGCCGAACGGTGGGATTGGTATTGGACGCCACGGGACGTGCACCTCCGGCTGCGTGCCTCTACATTGCGTATCTGCTGTTGAGCAGACTGCCACCAAGGTGCTTCCTACCGCTGGGAAACGGTGGATATGCGACGGGTACACGCCAGTTCGGGCAGGCACGCCGAGCGGGGCGGGGAGAGTGTGTGCTCTCCCCGCCCCGCTCGGACAGCGGCTCCCGTGACCGGGTTCGTGGGCGCGGCGTCGTGCTCGTTCTGCCGCGCGGCTCAGTGGGCCACGGCGCGCGCCATGGTTCCGTGGCGCGGTTGCATCGGAACACCGCGGGCGGGTTCCGGTGCGGGCCTGGCTCCGCCGGCGGCCTGGCGGCCGGACGGGGCCGGGCTGCGGCGCGGCTGTGCCGCCACGCCGTTCTGGACGTCCATCACCGCGTGCGCGACGAGACCGCCCATGGGGTCGTGCCTGATCAGGTCCCGCAGCCGGGACCGAGAGGAGCGCCCCTCGTTGCCCGGATACAGGTGCTTGCCGAGGCCGACCGCGTGTGCCAGAGCGGCGAGCGCGGCGGTCCGCGGGTCCGGCGGTACGCCGGTGCGGATCGCCGAGTCCAGCCGGGCCCTGATCTCCCGGCTGATGTCGTTGTCCGTCGCCTGGTAGCGAGTCGTCGGCAGCACTCCGCACATCTGGCCCGCCACGGCATGCACCATGCCGCACCGCTCCAGATGGCTGAGGTAGGTCTGGCGGAGCCCCAATCGTGGCCCGCCGATCCAGTGAACGGCCCGTACGGGAGCGCCGCGCCTTCGCAGCAACTCCAACGCGCAGTCCAGAGTTGGATCTCCAGTCGGCCGTGGTACAACCACGGCGATACGATCCCCGTCTGGGGCTATCCGTCCGGCCAGTGCCAGCTCCACTAGCTGTGCACCGGCCAGACCGAGGTCGAGCGACTGCGGCTGTGCAGTGGTACCCGTGGCCGGGTCCAATGCCAGCAGCAGAAGCTCTTCCGGAAGTGTTCTGCGGCTCCTGCCCATCCATGCCTCCCCGCGTGGATGAATGACAGGGTGACCCCTCTCACATTGGTCTGTCGAGGGTGCGTGACCGGTTCGTAGTGGAACCAGTAGGTATGTCGTTCTCGTCTACCGGATGGGTCCAGTCCGCACACAGGACACTGGTACATGGTTCGGACAGCGCCGGGGAGCGGTGTCACGGGCGGCGGTTCACGGTTCGGTACGCGCACGCGGGGCGTGTGGCGCGAGGAGGAGGCATCGGTGGCGGGCGAGTCCCCCGACAGGTCGAAGCAGCGCGAGTCGTCGGCAGAACCGACGTCGGGGAGCGCGAGTCCGGTTCCCGAGGCCAGGAGCGAGGTCTCACCCAAGCGTGACCCGCGCCTCGCGGTGGCCCGGGACACGGAGAGGTCCGCGAAGCGGGGCGGCGCCGATACGGCGACCCGCGTGCTGTCCGCCCGGACGGCGGAGAAGCGGGGCGAGGCGTCCGACGCCGAGCGGGACGCGGACGAGGTTTCGGGTTCGGCGGCTGACGCCCAGCAGGACGCGGACGAGGCGGGTYCGGCGGCTRRCGCCGAGCGAGAGGCTGACGCCGGGCGGGGCGAGGGCCAGGGG
>NZ_NGFN01000424.1 GCF_002148965.1 Streptomyces swartbergensis
CAGCAGCGCGGCAACGCCGACGACGCCCTCATGCGGCARCTGCACGGACCCGACTGGTGGGACAAGGCCGTCGCGCCGCGCGGCCGGATCCGCAAGCACACGGCGATCACCACCGCGGGCGTCGCCGCCTGCGCCCTCGCCGCCACCGGACACGGCCGGGCCGCCGCGGCCTGCGCGCTCGGCTGGGCGGCCGGCACGGCGGAGTTCGCCCGGGCCCGCATCGCCCCCGGCCCGCGCACCCGCCAGGAGGTGACGACCATGCTGGCGACCAGCGTGCTCATCCCTCCCGTCGCGACCTGGCACCGGCTGACCGGCGCCCTGCGCCACCGCCATGCCCCCTCCTGGCAGGAGGTGGCACGATGAGCCCGGTCAAGGCCGTGCTGTTCGACCGCGACGGCACCCTCGTCCACGACGTCCCCTACAACGCCGACCCCGACCGCGTACGCCCCGTCGACGGCGCCCGCGAGGCACTCGCCCTGCTGCGCGAACGCGGCATCCGCACCGGCGTCGTCACCAACCAGTCCGGCGTCGCCCGCGGGCTGCTCACCGACGCCGACGTCCGCCGTGTCAACCACCGCGTCGACGAACTCCTCGGTCCCTTCGACGTGTTCGCCGTCTGCCCGCACGGCCCCGACGACGGCTGCCACTGCCGCAAGCCCCAGCCCGGCATGGTGCTGTGGGCGGCCGGGCGGATCTGCACCAACCCCGCCGACCTCGTCGTCATCGGCGACATCGGCGCCGACGTGGAGGCCGCCCGCCGCGCCGGCGCCCACGGCATCCTCGTGCCCACCGAACAGACCCGGCCCGAGGAGACCGCCGACGCGGACCACGTCGCCCCGGACCTGCTGACCGCCGTCCGCGCCGTACTGGACGGACCCCCCAAGGGCCGTGTCCTCGCCGACGAACGCCCGATCCAGGAGGCCTACACGACCGGCCCCGGGCAGGGGAGGGACGCGTGAAGGCACTCGTCACCCGTCTCGACAGCTTCGGCGACGTCCTGCTCGCCGGACCCGCCATCCGCGCGGTCGCCGCCCGCGCCGACACCGTCACCCTGCTGTGCGGACCGCGCGGCGCGCCCGCCGCCCGGCTGCTGCCCGGCGTGGACGACATCCTCGTGTGGGACGCGCCCTGGGTGGGCTTCACGCCCCCGCCCGTCGGCCGCGGCGAGGTCGAGCTGCTCCTCGACACCATCGACGCCGACACCGCACTCGTCCTCACCTCCTTCCACCAGTCGCCCCTGCCGACCGCCCTGCTGCTGCGCCTGGCCGGCGTGGACTTCATCGCCGCCGACAGCGAGGACTACCCCGGCTCCCTCCTCGACGTACGCCACCACCGTGCCCCGCACGCCCACGAGGTCGAGGCCGCGCTCCACCTCGCCGAGGCCGCCGGATTCCCACCGGCCGACGACGGCCGGCCCCGGGTGCTCCCGCCGCCCGACACCGCCGGGCTCACCGGCCCGGAGCCGTACGTCGTCCTGCACCCCGGCGCCAGCGTCCCCGCCCGCGCGTGGAGCCCCGACCGCTGCGCCGAGGCGGCCCGCGAACTGGCCGCCGCCGGGCACCGCGTGGTGGTCACCGGCGGCGCGGGGGAGAGGGACCTGACCTCGCACGTCGCCGGCGCGCACGCCCTCGACCTCGGCGGCCGCACCGGGGCCGCGGAACTCGCCGGCGTCCTCGCGGGCGCCGGCGCCGTCGTCACCGGCAACACCGGACCCGCCCATCTCGCCGCCGCCGTCGGCACCCCGGTCGTATCGCTGTTCTCGCCGGTCGTCCCCGCCGAGCGCTGGCGGCCGTACGGCGTCCCGTACGTGCTGCTCGGCGACCAGGACGCCCCGTGCGCCGGCAGCAGGGCGCGGGAGTGCCCCGTGCCCGGTCATCCCTGCCTGGACACCGTCACCGCGCACGACGTGGTGAACGCCGTCGAGAAGCTGATGGGGGAGGCGGCATGAGGATCCTGCTCTGGCACGTGCACGGGTCGTGGACCACCGCCTTCGTGCAGGGCCCGCACACCTACGTCGTCCCCGTCACCCCCGACCGGGGCCCCGACGGGCTCGGCCGCGCCCGCACCTGGGACTGGCCCGACTCGGTCGTCGAAGTGCCGCCGGAGCGGCTGCGCGACGAGGAGATCGACGTCGTCGTGCTGCAACGCCCGCACGAACTCGCCCTGGTCGACCGGTGGCTGGGCCGCCGCCCGCCGCTGGTGTACCTGGAGCACAACGCCCCGCACGGCGACGTGCCCGACACCCGCCACCCGGCAGCGGACATCCCCGGCGTCACCCTCGTCCACGTCACCCACTTCAACCGGCTGATGTGGGACGCCGGCCCGACTCCCAGCACGGTCATCGAGCACGGCATCGTCGACCCCGGGCCGCTGTGGACCGGGGAGCTGGAACGCGCCGCCGTCGCCGTCAACGAGCCGCTGCGGCGCGGCCGTACCACCGGCACCGACCTGCTGCCGGCCTTCGCCGAAGCGGCCCCGCTGGACGTCTTCGGCATGGGCACCGAGGGCTTGGCGGACCGGCTCGGCATCCCCGCCGACCGCTGCCGCTCCCACGAACTCACCCAGGCCGAACTCCACTCGGCCATGGCGCGGCGACGCGTCTACGTCCACCCCGTCCGCTGGACCTCCCTCGGACTGTCCCTGCTGGAGGCGATGCACCTCGGCATGCCCGTGGTCGCGCTCGCCACCACCGAGGTCACCGAGGCCGTACCGCCAGGCGCCGGAGTGGTCTCCAACCGGATCGACGAACTGACCCGCGCCGTACGGGACTTCGTCGCCGACCCGCTGCACGCGCGCATGGTCGGCGAGGGAGCACGGGCGGCTGCGCTCGCCCGTTACGGGCTGTCCCGCTTCCTGGACGACTGGGAGCGGTTGCTGAAGGAGGTGGCCCGATGAGGATCGCCATGGTGTCCGAGCACGCGAGCCCCCTCGCCGCGCTCGGCGGCGTCGACGCAGGCGGCCAGAACGTGTACGTGGCCCGCCTGAGCGAGGAACTGGCGCGGCGCGGCCACGACGTGACGGTCTACACCCGCCGCGACGCGGCCGACCTGCCCGACCGGGTGCCGCTGCCCGGCGGCGCCGTCGTCGAGCACGTGCCGGCCGGACCGGCCGAGCCCGTCCCCAAGGACGAACTGTTCCCGTACATGCCCGGCTTCGGCGCCTGGCTGGCGCGCGCCTGGGCCCACGAGCCGCCGGACGTGGTGCACGCCCACTTCTGGATGTCCGGCATGGCCGCCCGGATCGGCGCCCACCCGCACGGCGTGCCCGTCGTGCAGACCTTCCACGCCCTGGGCACCGTCAAGCGCCGCCACCAGGGCCGGCTCGACACCAGCCCGCCCGAACGCGTCGGCATCGAACGGCAGATCGGCCGCGGCTGCGCCCGCGTCCTGGCCACCTGCACCGACGAGGTGCACGAACTCGCCGAGCTGGGCGTGCCCCGCCGACAGGTGTCCGTGGTGCCCTGCGGGGTGGACGCCGAGCACTTCCGGCCCGGGATACGGTCCGAGGGCGTCCCGGCGCGCCGTGAGCGGCACCGGCTGCTCGCCTGCGGCCGGCTCGTCCCGCGCAAGGGCTACGACCAGGCCGTACGGGCCCTCGCCGAGATCCCGGACGCCGAACTCCTCATCGCGGGCGGACCGGCCGCCGACCGGCTCGCCGACGACCCCGAGGCGCGACGGCTGCGGCGGCTCGCGCGCAGCACCGGCGTGGCCGACCGGGTCCGGCTGCTCGGCGCGGTCGACCCGGCCGCCATGCCCGCCCTGATCGGCAGCGCGGACCTGGTGCTGTGCACCCCGGTCTACGAGCCGTTCGGCATCGTGCCGCTGGAGGCGATGGCCTGCGGCGTGCCCGTCGTCGCCACCGACGTCGGCGGCCACCGCGACAGCGTCGCCGAGGGCACCACGGGCCGGCTCGTCCCGCCGCAGGACCCCGGGTCGGTCGCGGCCGCCGTAGGCGAACTCCTCACCGACGACGCACTGCGCCGCCGCTACGGCAGCGCCGGCCGCGAACGCGTCCTCGCCCACTACACCTGGCGGCGCGTCGCCGACGGCGTCGAGCACGTCCACCGCCAGGTCCTCGCCGGACACGCACAGCAGAAGGAGGTGGCGTGATGACCGTGCACCCGCCCGTCACCGGGCACTGCGACGAACTCCAGGACGCCCTGACCGCGTTCCGCGCCTCGGCACACATCACCGAGCGGTGGGGCGAGCACCTGGCGGCCGTGCTCACCGGCGGTGGCCGGCTGCTGGCCGCGGGCAACGGCGGCAGCGCGGCCCAGGCCCAGCACCTGACCGCCGAACTCGTCGGCCGCTACCGCGACGACCGGCCCGCCTTCTCGGCGATCGCCCTGCACGCCGACACCTCCAGCACCACCGCCATCGCCAACGACTACGGCGTGGACGAGGTGTTCGCCCGCCAGGTCCGCGCCCACGGCCGCCCCGGCGACGTCCTGATGCTGCTGTCCACGTCCGGCGCCAGCGCCAACCTGCTGTCCGCCGCGGACGCCGCCCGCGCGTCCGGGGTGCGGGTGTGGGCCCTCACCGGCCCCGCGCCCAACCCGCTGATGGCGGGCAGCGACGAGTCCCTGTGCGTCGAGGCGCCGACCGGGGCCACCGTGCAGGAACTGCACCTCGTGGCGGTGCACATGGTGTGCGCGGCGTTCGACGCGGCGGTGGAACGCGGTACACGGCGCGACGGCGACGGCAGGAGGTGACATGAACGGCAAGGCACCGCTCGTCGTCGTCGGTGACGCGCTGCTCGACCGGGACGTCACCGGCCGCGCCGAACGGCTCGCGCCCGACGCGCCCGTGCCGGTCGTCGACGACTGCGGGGAGCGGACCCGGCCCGGCGGCGCGGCACTCGCCGCCTACCTCGCGGCCCGTGACGGCCGTGACGTCACGCTGGTGGCGGGAGTGGGCGACGACCCGGCCAGCCGCGCACTGCGCCGCCTCCTGGAACCCTGGCTCACCCTCGTCCCGCTGCCCCTGACCGGCCCCCTGTCCGAGAAGACCCGCGTCCTCGCGCAGGACCGCCCGGTGGTCCGTCTGGACCGCGGCGCGGGCCGCACCCGCGAGGCCACCGACGCCGCCCGCCAAGCCGTCCGCTCCGCGTCCGCCGTCCTGGTCTCCGACTACGGCCGCGGCACCGCCGACGCCCTCCGCGACGTCCTCGCCGCCCGCCCGCCCCTGGTCTGGGACCCGCACCCGCGCGGCGGTCCGCCCGTGCCCGGCACCCGCCTGGTGACACCGGCCGAGAAGGAGGCCCACGGCTTCGCCCCGCAGGACGGCACCGCGCGCCGGGACCTGCACGCCGCCGCCCACAGCGCCGCCGCCCTCGTACGGCACTGGCGGGCCGCCGCCGTCGCGGTCACCCTCGGCGCCCGCGGCGCCCTGCTGTCCTACGGTGAGCACCCGCTGCTCGTCCCCGCGCCCGCCACACACCCCGGCGACAGCTGCGGGGCCGGCGACCGGTTCGCCGCGACGGCCGCCGGGCTGCTCGCCGACGGTTTCCTGGTCGCGGAGGCCGTCGAGGGCGCCGTGGCCGCGGCGACCGGGTTCGTCGCGCAGGGCGGCGCGGCCGCGGTACCGAGCGCGGACGCCGAGCCGGCACCGCCGCCCGCCGATGACGGCCCGTACGCCCTGGCCGCCCGGGTCCGCGCCGCCCACGGCACGGTCGTCGCCGCCGGCGGCTGCTTCGACCTGCTGCACGCCGGCCACGTCGGCCTGCTCCAGGCCGCCCGGCGGCTCGGCGACTGCCTCGTGGTGTGCGTCAACTCCGACGAGTCGGTACGGCGCCGCAAGGGCGGTGGCCGCCCGGTCAACCCGCTCGCCGACCGGGTCCGGGTCCTGCGCGCGCTGGCCTGCGTCGACGCGGTCGCCGTCTTCGACGAGGACACCCCCGAGCGGCTCCTGGGCGACCTGCGCCCCGACGTCTGGGTCAAGGGCGGCGACTACGCGGCCGCCGACCTGCCGGAAGCCGCCCTCCTTCAGGAGTGGGGCGGCCAGGCGGTCCTCCTGCCCTACCTCGACGGCCGCTCCTCGACGGCCCTCATGGAACGGGCGGCGGAAGGAGCACGATGACGCACCCGATGAGCGGGACTGCGGGGGCAGGCGTGGAGGGCACACGGCAGTCTGCTGGCATGACACCGGACACGGCACCTGAACCGACGACGCCCCGCCTCCTGGTCCTGCGCGCCCTGGGCCTCGGCGACCTCCTCGCCGGGGTCCCGGCCCTGCGCGCCCTGCGGCGGGCCTACCCCCGGCACGAGCTCGTGCTGGCCGCCCCCGCCGAGCTGGAGCCGGTCGCGGCGGCGACGGGGGCCGTGGACCGGCTGCTGCCCGCCTCCGCGCCGGGGCGGGGCGTGCCGCGCTCCCTCGACTGGAGCGGTCCGCCGCCGGACGTCGCCGTCGACCTGCACGGCAACGGACCGCCCAGCCACCGGCTGCTCATGGGGCTGCGCCCGCTGAAGCTGCTCGCCTTCGCCCACCCGGACACGCCCGAGATCGACGGCCCGCCCTGGTACGCGGAGGAACACGAACGCGACCGCTGGTGCCGGCTGCTCCAGGCGTACGGCATCGACGCCGACCCGGGCGACCTGCGCCTGCCCCGCCCGCACACCGCCTCCCCGGCACCCGGCGCGGTCGTGCTGCACCCCGGCGCCGGGTGCCGGGGAGGCGGTGTGCGGGCGGGGCAGGCGCAGGTCGCCCGGGTC
>NZ_NGFN01000425.1 GCF_002148965.1 Streptomyces swartbergensis
GGGTTGGGCGGGATTCAGCCCTTCCTCAGCACGAGCTCGGTGTTGCGGTCCTCCGGGTCGCCGCCGAGGGTCGTGCTCGCGCCGGGGGCGTTGAGGGACAGCTCGCGGTAGAGGGCCGCGAGGCCGGTCTGGGAGAGGTCGGAGAAGTCCGTGCGGTGCGGGGCCGAGGACTCCACGAGCGTGGTGAACAGGGAGACCGTGCCGTCCTTGTTGTCGGTCAGCTCGATGATGCGGGCGAGCTGGGGGTAGTCGACGTGGGAGGCCGTGGAGATCTCCCAGAAGGAGCCGCCGCCGGACATCGAGTGCGGGGTGATGACGTTCTTGTGGATGTGGCCGTTCACCCAGGCGAGCACGTTGCGGTGGCCGCCGAGGAGGGCGAGGACCTCCTGGCCGTTGTGGCGGCGCTCGTGGGGGCGGGCCGGGTCGATGCGGGTGTTCGTCATCGTCTTGCTGGTGTGATGGCTGAAGATCACCGCGTAGGAGTCCTTGTTCTCCCGCAGTGTCCTCTCGAGCCACTTCAGCTGGGCCGTGCCGAGGGAGCCTTCGTAGTGGCCGCCCGCGTCGGTGGTGTCCAGGCTGACGCCGATGACGTCGTCGGAGATGCGGAAGGCGTAGTACTGGGTGCCCGTGTCGAGGTTGGCGGAGGAGTAGCCGTGGCCGGCCGGGCCGATGCCGCGGTAGGCCGGGTCCAGGTGCGCCTGGATGTACTCGGTGGGGGTGAAGGGGGCGCGGCTCTCGTCCGGGGTGACCGAGCGCGTGGCCCGGGCGTGGGTCTTGAGGAAGTCGTGGTAGCGGACGCCCTCGGGGTCCCGGGCCTTCTTGATGAGGGTCTGGAGCCGCTGCGCCTCGGCCGCGGACACGTTCATCAGCTTCTTGCCGCCGACGGCGAGTTCGGTGAGGTAGGAGTCGCCGTGCGAGGCGTAGCAGCCCATCGGCATGGAGTCGTGGTTGCCGACGGTGGAGTACCAGGGCAGGTTGAGGCCGGGGCTGCGGACCTCGCGGATGGCGGCCTTGAGGAAGCCGTCGAGGTGCGGGAAGCCGACCTGCTTGTCGGTGTCGCGGACCGCGGCGTCGGGCTGCCAGTACTGCTTGAGGCCGCTGTTCTGGACGCCCTCGTACCGGCGCGGGTCACCGGTGTTGGGGGTGATGCGCCCGCCGCTCATGACCTTCAGGAACCACTCCAGCTCGGACTTGGCGTTGTTGTCCGTGTTGTCGCCGGTGGTCATGGCGAAGTGCAGCGGGGTGCCGGTGACGGGGGCGCCGCGGAGCGCGTTGATCCGCTCCACCAGCGCGATCGCGCCCTGCACGGTCAGCGCCTCGTGCGGGCGCCAGGCGTGCACGTCGGCGGAGCGCAGGTACTCCAGACGCAGCGGGTGCTGGGCGTCGATGATGTGCAGGTCGGTGAGCTGGACGAACGCCGCGAGCGCGGTACGGCGCCCGGCGCGGCCGGACTTGGGCGCGGCCAGGTCGGAGCGCACGACCCGCCGCCAGCCGGGCCCGTCGCCCAGACGCCGGTAGCCGGAGCCGCGCGGGGTGGCCACGGACGCCACGGTCGTGCCCTTGGTGTAGGGGGCCAGCGGTGCGGCCGGTGCCCGGCGCGAGGAGGCGGCGACGGCCTCGGTGGTCTCCTTGACGGTGGCGGCCTGGCTGTCGCTGGGCCGCAGGGCGTAGCCGACACCCGCGGACAGGGCGACCGCTCCGGTGGCGGCGAGGACGGAACGACGGTGGATGCCCTGGCCGGAGCCGGCGACTGAGCGTGTGCGCGACATGCGCTTCTCTCCCCGAGTGCGAACGCGTCGGCAGTGGTCGCGGGATGTCCGGCACACGAACATCCCGCTCGTACTGGATCGTTGGCACTGGGAATGACCTGCGCGTAAACGGGGTGGCAACGCGCAGCGCCGATCACCGTACGTGGATCTTGGACTACCCTGCGCGTCGTCGGCCGCTCCTGGAACGGCCGGGAGTCGGTCACGCGGTGTTCATCTTCCGGGGCAGTGCACCTATTCAGCGTCCTCCATGAGGTCGGCGAGCCGTCCGGTGGCCGGCCGCTCCCGCCACAGCCGCAGTGCTATGTCGACCATCCCCACCCGGACCAGTCCGGGCACCGCGTCCAGGTCCTGCCAGGCGGCGAGGTCGGTGGAGCCGCCCACCTCGTTGCGCAGTTCGCCGCCGATGATCCGGCCCTCGTAGACGAAGCGGACGGCGTGATGGTCGACGGCACGTCCGATGCCTTCGCGGAAGACGCGGTGGGAGGAGTCCACGCCGAGCAGTCCGGTGACCTCGATGCGGTACCCGGTCTCCTCCTCGACCTCCCGTCGCACGGTGTCGTAGGGGTCCTCGCCGTGCTCCATGCCGCCGCCGGGCATGACCCACTCGGGGGTGCCGTCGGCGGCCGGGGAGCGGGCGAGCAGGATCTGTCCGTCACGGACGCATACGGCGTAGGCCGCCACCCTCAACTTCTGTCTCACTCCGGGACGTTAACCGATTTCGCCGCCTTCAGGATCCGATTTCACCGCCCTTCGGGACTCTTGCCCGCAAAACGAATCGCGGGTTTTCCCCATACATCCATTTCGATTCGGTCAACGCTCCCCAAAGAACCTCCCCTTGCGTAAAGCTGTGCGATCGTCCGGGCCTGCGTTCCGGACGGTCGCGACCAGGACCGATCGGCCCCGGTCGCTCCCGCTCGTTCCTTTACCTACAAGGGATGCCGATGACCAACACCCCCGAGCGTGACCCGATATCGGCCCGCAGACGCGTGGCGCGCGTCGCCGTGGCCGCCGGTCTCGTCGCCGCGCTCTCCGCGGCTGGGCCGGTCCCGCTGGCCTTCGCCGCCGACGAGCCGGGTACAACCGCCCCGGCCGACACCGACGTCAAGTCCGCGCACGCCAAGCTCGGTTCGGGCGACGCGGACCTGCTCGCCGAGGCGAAGGCGGACGGCGACAAGACCGTCACGATGATGATCGCCACCGCGCCCGGGCAGACCGAGCAGGTCGCCGGGCAGCTGGACGCGGTCAAGGGCGGCTCGGTGGGCCGGGCCGACGACAAGCTGGGCTACGTCCGCGCCACCGTCCCGACGTCCCGGGCGGACTCGGCCATCGCCTCCGCCGTCAAGCTCTCCTCCGTGCACGGCATCGACCTGCGCGAGGAGATCCCGCTGGACGACCCGACGCCGGCCGCGGACGCCGCCACGGGCGCCGAGGCCGCCGCGGGGACGTATCCGGCGCCGGGGAAGAAGACCCCTGCGGAGAACCCGTACAACCCGTCCTTCGAGACGGGCGCGGTCGACTTCGTCGAGGACAACCCGAAGGCGGACGGCCGCGGCATCACCATCGGCATCCTGGACTCCGGCGTAGACCTGGGCCACCCGGCGCTGCAGAAGACCACGACCGGCGAGCGGAAGATCGTCGACTGGGTGACGGCGACGGACCCGGTCGTCGACAACGACAACACCTGGCGCCGGATGGACACCTCCGTCTCGGGCCCCACGTTCACGCACGACGGCAAAACCTGGACGGCCCCGTCGGGCTCGTACCGCGTGAGCACCTTCAAGGAGTCGTACACCACCGGCGGTGACGCCGCGGGTGACGCCAACCGCGACGGCGACACCACGGACTCCTGGGGCGTGCTGTACGACCCGGCCGCCGGCACGGTCCGGGTCGACCTGAACAACAACAACGACTTCGGTGACGACACCGCGATGAAGCCGTACAAGGACGGCTTCCAGATCGGGTACTTCGGCACCGACGACCCGAAGACCGACATCGCCGAGCGGCAGCCGTTCGTCGTCGAGATCCGCAAGGACGTCGTCTACAACGGCGCCGGCGCGAAGGCCGACTTCGTCAACATCGGCGTCATCGAGTCCGAGCACGGCACGCACGTCGCCGGCATCACCGCCGCGAACGGCCTGTTCGGCGGCAAGATGGACGGCGCGGCTCCGGGGGCCAAGCTGGTCTCCTCGCGCGCCTGCACCTGGTCCGGCGGCTGCACCAACGTCGCGCTCACCGAGGGCATGATCGACCTCGTCACCAAGCGCGGCGTCGACATCGTCAACATGTCGATCGGCGGCCTGCCGACGCTGAACGACGGCAACAACGCGCGCGCCGAGCTGTACACGCGCCTCATCGACACGTACGGCGTCCAGCTGGTGATCTCCGCGGGCAACTCCGGCCCGGGCACCAACACCATCGGCGACCCGTCCCTGGCCGACAAGGTGATCTCGGTCGGCGCGTCCGTCTCCAAGGAGACCTGGGCCGCCAACTACGGCTCGGTCGTGGAGAAGAAGTACGCGCTGATGCCGTTCTCCTCGCGCGGCCCGCGTGAGGACGGCGGTTTCACCCCGACCCTGGTCGCCCCGGGTGCCGCGATCAACACGATCCAGACGTGGCTGCCGGGTGCCCCGGTCGCCGAGGCGGGCTACTCCCTGCCGGCCGGCTACGGCATGCTCCAGGGCACCTCGATGGCCTCCCCGCAGGCCGCCGGTGCCGCCGCGCTGCTGCTGTCGGCCGCGAAGCAGAAGAAGATCGACCTCACGCCGGCGACCCTGCGCACGGCCCTCACCTCGACCGCCGACCACATCAAGGGTGTGCAGGCGTACGAGGAGGGCGCGGGCCTGATGAACATCGAGGACGCCTGGGACTCGATCCGCGACGGCGCCACCTCCCACGCGTACACGGTCAAGGCACCGGTCGACACCGCGTTGGACGACAAGCTCAAGACGCCCGGCTACGGCACGGGCCTGTACGACCGTGAGGGCGGCCTGAAGGCCGGCCAGAAGAAGACGTACGAGATCACCGTCACCCGTACGTCCGGCGCCGACAAGGCGATCCGGCACGAGCTGCACTTCGAGAACAACGCGGGCGGCACGTTCCGGATCGTCGGCTCCGACGAGGTGAAGCTGCCGCTGAACAAGCCGGTCACCGTCAAGGTCCAGGCCGCGCCGAAGTCCGCGGGCATCAAGAGCGCGATCCTGGAGGTCGACGACCCGAAGACCGAAGGCATCGACAAGCAGGTCCTGCACACGGTGGTCGTCTCCGCGCCGCTGAAGTCCACGTTCTCCGCGTCCGGTTCGGTGCAGCGCAACAGCTCGCAGCACTACTACGTCACCGTTCCCGAGGGCGCGAAGACGCTCGAGGTCGCGATGAGCGGGCTGAAGGACAAGAGCCAGACCCGGTTCATCTCCATCCACCCGTTCGGCGTCCCGGCCGACCCCACGTCGACGGTCAACTGCTACCCGAACTACTCGAACCCGGCCAACACCTGCCGCCCGGACCTGCGTTCCTACGCGAACCCGCAGCCCGGCGTGTGGGAGATCGAGGTCGAGTCGCGCCGTACGTCGCCGCTGCTCGACAACCCGTACAAGCTGGACGTCGCCGTGCTCGGCGCGGACTTCGCCCCGGAGACCGTGACCGTGCCCGAGGCGAAGGTCGGCACCCCGGCGGCCGCCTCCTGGAAGGTGACGAACCGCTTCGCCGCGATCGACGGCAAGCTGGTGGGCGGTTCGCTCGGCTCCTCGAAGACGACCCGTCCGTCGATCAAGGACGGCGAGACGCAGACCACCACGGTCGAGGTGCCCGCGGGCGCGAAGTCGCTGGACGTCGCCATCGGCCGCGTCTCGGATGCCGCCGCCGACCTGGACCTCGTGGTCTACGACGCCGCCGGCAAGCCCGTCGGCAGCTCCGCGGACGGTGACTCGGAGGAGTCGGTCTCCGTGCCCTCGCCGGCCGCCGGCAAGTACACCGTCGAGGTCTTCGGCTACTCGGTGCCGGCCGGCACCACCGAGTACGACTACCGGGACGTGTTCTTCGCTCCCTCCCTCGGCAGCATCACCGTCGACGGGTCGGCGCCGGTGAAGCTCGGCACGGGCGACTCGGCGACGGTCTCGGGCAGCGTCACCGCCGCCGCGGCCGCGCCCGAGGGGCGTGTGTTCTTCGGCCAGGTCCAGCTCGTCAACGCGCGCGGGACGGCCGCGGGCGTGGGCAGTGTGAAGATCGAGAAGGTCACGCCGTAGCGGTTGGACGGCATGAAGAGGGCGGGCGTCCGGACGGACGCCCGCCCTCAGCGTTTCCGCCCTGTGCTCACCCGGCTCACTCGCAGGGAAGGGTCACCGACTGGGGCAGGGCGGCGGTGATCCAGGTCCGTTCCGGGGCGATCTCCTTCTCCCCGACGCGCCACAGGTCCGGCTGGGCCTGCCCGCGCGTGATCCCGACGAGGACGCGGTCGCCCGGCCGCGGCTGGGGTGCGGCGTCCTCGTCCAGGGGGAAGACGACCCGGACCTGGCCCTTGGCGGGCTTGTAGGAGCGGTCCACGTCGAGGCTGACGCGGTCCTGGCCGGTGCCGGGGACGGGTTCGACCTCGGCGACGGTGCCCTCGGCCACGAGCCGGGCGCAGGCGAGGTAGCCGGCGTGCCCGAGCTTGGATTCCTGGTCGCCGTGGTGCGGACCGGCCGCGGAGTCGGCGGCCGAGCTGCCCGCCGCGTCCTCCCCCGACCCGTAATCACTCCGCACGACGAGCCAGCCCATGCCCACCACGACACCGGCGGCCACGGCCGCGGCGAGTCCCCGCAGGGCCACGACCAGGACCCGCGGACGACTGCGCCGCCCGGCCAGCGACACCACACCGGCCCCGGCTCCGTCAGCAAGCGTGGAAGGCAGGCCCGCTGCCGCCCCCACGACGGGGTTCCGCCCGGCCGAACCCCCGGCCTCCCCCAGGG
>NZ_NGFN01000426.1 GCF_002148965.1 Streptomyces swartbergensis
GCTCTGGGCGCCCGTCCCGCCCCCGTCGTTGCTCATGCCCCATCAGTACCCCGCGGGGCGGCCGCTTGTCGACGCGAGTCAGTGGCCGGACACCGGTTCAGGTCCCGTCGATGTCCAGGTTGGCGATCGCCGTGCCGGCCACCTCCCGCCCGCGATCGGTGAAGTCGCCCTTGCCCGGGTAGCTGACGGTGAGCTTGTACATGTCGCCGCCGGAGGTCTTGTAGTAGAAGATCCTGAGCTCGCGGGGGCGGGGGTTGTCGCTGTCGTCGGTGTCGTACGTGACGGTGTTCTCGGCGGCCTTGTCGCCCCTGTACGTGGTGTCCTTGGGGTTCGTCCTCGGGTTCTCCGGCATGTCCAGGGGGTAGCTGCCGCTGTCCTTGAACGCGCTGTCGTCGTCGTACATCTCGGCGGCAGCGGAGCCGGCGATGGCGCCGCCGGTGTCCTCCGCCTTCTTGTCGAGCTTCAGGCTGATCCAGATGCTGCCGCTCCAGTCGGTGTACGTGACCCAGTGCCCCTGGTCCGACTCCCGGTCGGGCACGGTCCGCTGGTAGGCGCCGGGGAAGGCCAGCGTCGCGGCGAGGTCCTGCTCATGGCGTGTCTTCCAGCCCTCGGGCAGCGGCCCGGCGAACGGGTTCGCGAGCACCAGGTACGCCGTCACCGCCGCCGCGACGACCGCCGCACCGAGCCCGGTCCACCCCTTGCGTCCGGGCCGGAGTCCTCGGCCCTCGCCGCCCTCGCCGCCCTCGCCGCCCTCGCCGCCCTCGCCGCCCTGGCCGCCCTTGACCTGGACGACCTGCGTCGGCCGGTCCRCCGGCGGGTTCGCGGCGGCCTCCAGCAGGGCTCGCACCCGGGCGGCGTCCGGGCGGCGGGCCGGATCCTTGTGCAGCAGGCCCGTGATGGCCTCGGCGAGCGGGCCCTGGGCGGAGGCGGGCGGCGCGGGCGTGGCGTTGAGGACGGACTGGAGTGTGGCGGCGGTGTTGCTGCGGCGGAACGGCGAGACGCCCTCCGTCGCCGCGTACAGCACCACGCCCAGGGACCACAGGTCGCTGGCCGGGCCCGGGCGCTGGCCCAGCACCCGCTCGGGCGCGATGTACTCGGGCGAGCCGACGAAGCCGCCGGTGTCGGTCAGGTTGGTCTCGCCCTCGATCTGCGCGATGCCGAAGTCGGTGAGGACGACCCGGTCGTACCGGCCGAGCAGCACGTTGTCCGGTTTCACGTCGCGATGCAGGACGCCCGCCGCGTGCGCGGCCTCCAGCGCGCCGAGCACCTCCAGGCCGATCCGGGCCGCCTCGCGCGCGGACAGGGTGCCCTCCTGGAGCGCGTCGCCCAGCGAACGGCCCCGCACGAGCTCCATCACGATCCACGGCTGTCCCTCCACGACCGCGACGTCGTGGACGTCGACCACCGCCGGGTGGTCGAGCCGGGCCGCGGCACGTGCCTCGCGGCGCATCCGCTCGAAGGCGTTGGCACGTTCGCGTTCGGGAAGATGCTCCGGGACGCGGGGCTCCTTGACGGCGACCTCCCGGTCCACCGTCTCGTCCATGGCGCGCCACACCGTGCCCATGCCGCCGTGCCCGAGCTTGGCGATCAGCCGGTAACGTCCGGCGATGAGCCGCCCGGCACCGGGATCCTGGACCACTGCCGCCGACTGGGCCGGCACGACCTGGGTGGGCGTCGCGTACGGGTTGCCCGGTACCGGCGCCGGTGGATTCGGTGGTTGCAGAGCGAAACTCGTTGGCTCGTCGGCCCCGGATCGGGCTCCCCCGTTGTTGCTCATGAGGTCATCCCTATCGCGCCAAGCGCTTCGGCATCCAGCACGGACGCGTCCCGGTCACAGACCCGTGACGCGACCCGGGGCTTATCTCCTCTTCATCCCGGTTACGGGGCCCATCGGCTGCCGCCGTGTCAGGGCGAGGGTGAGGTGGCGGCGGTCGTGGCGGCGGTCGTGGTGGCGTCGGTGGCCGCGGGAGTGCTCGGAGTGCGCGTGCCGGGGGAGGACGGTCCGGCCGAAGGCGTCTTCGGCGCGGAACTCGTCGGTGTGCGGCCGCCGTCCCCGCCGCCGTCCTCCATGAGCAGCGCCGCCGCCGACACACCCGCCCCGGCCATCGCGGCGACGGCCAGCGCGGCCACGAGCACCCGGCGCGTGGGCTGCCGGAGCAACTGCTCCTGCCGCTGGTCCGGGCCGGGCAGGTCCGTCGGCGGCACCGGCGATCGCCGACCGGCGTCGTCCTGCGGCCGTCCGTGCGGGGCACGCACCGCCGGCGCGTACCCGGGCGGCGGAGCCTGCGGCGTACTGCCCGTCTCACGGAACACCCGCAGCATCCGCTCCGCCCGGTCCGCGTCCAGCCGCCGGTCCGGATCGCGTTCCAGCAGGCCCTGTACGACGGGCAGGAGCGGCCCGGCCTGCGCGGGCGGGCGTATGTCGCCGACGACGACCGCGTGCAGGACGCCGCCCAGCGAGTCGCGGTGGAACGGCGACTCGCCGCTGAGGGCCGCGCACAGCAGCGCGCCCAGCGACCACAGGTCGGACTCGGGCCCGGTCCGGACCCCGGACATCCGCTCGGGCGCGGTGTACTCGGGCGAGCCGACGAAGGAACCGTTCTCGGTGAGCGTGGGGGCGCCCGCGACCTGGGCGATGCCGAAGTCGGTGAGGACGACCCGGTCGGTACCGTCCTCCAGCAGCACGTTGTCGGGCTTGAGATCGCGGTGCAGCACCCCGGCCGCGTGCGCGGCGCGCAGCGCGCCGAGCAGGGCGATACCGATCCGTGCGGCCTCGGCGGCGTCGACCGGGCCCTGGGTGGCGAGACGGTCGGCGAGCGATCCGCCCTCGATCAACTCCATGACGATGTACGGGCGTTCGTCGTCCTCGACGACGTCGTGGACGACGATGATGTGCGGGTGGCTCAGCTGCGCGACCGCCCGTGCCTCGCGCAGCGTACGGTCCCGCTGCCGGCGCGCTTCCGCCGCGGAGAGCGACTCGTCGAAGGGGAGTTCCTTGACGGCCACGCCCCGGCCGAGCAGCTGGTCGGTCGCCCGCCAGACCACGCCCATGCCGCCGCGCCCGAGCCTCGCCTCAAGCCGGTAACGGCCCGCGATGACACGCGTGTTGTGCCCCTCGGTCCCCATGCGGAAATCATGCCCCACCGGAGGGATGGGCTCCGGGGCAGCGGCGCACGGGTGGCCGAAACACACGGCCCTGTGTCGCGGGCCTCCCGCGTCAGGGGGTCTTCTCGTGCCAGCCCTGCAACAGCGACGTGAACTGCTTGCGCGCCTTCGCCCAGTCCTGCGCGGGCGCCGACATGTAGAGCGCGTACTCGGTGCCGTCGCGGGCGACGTACGTCTCCTCGACGGCCCGGCGCGGCCCGGGGAACTCGGTGTCCTTGGCCTGCGCGGTCCAGGTGTACTCCCACAGCGCGCCGTCCCGGTCACGGTAGACGTTGCGCTCCAGCTTCACCCGCTTGTAGTCGACCAGATCCTGCAACTGCTGCTCCAGGTCGAGCTGGTGGGCGTACGGGTCGGCGAAGTCCGGGGAGGTGTCGACGGCGATCCGGACGAAGTGCCGGCCGCCGTCGGGCGTGTAGTCGATCTGCCGGAGCTCGCCCTGCGGGCCGAAGGTCTTGCGCTTCCAGCCCTTGGGCAGGTAGAGGCTGAAACCCGCGGGGTCGTCGCGGCGGGTCCAGCCTGCGGGAACCGAGCCTCCGGGCTGCCCCATGGTCGTGGGACCGGCCGAGCCGGACACGCCGCCCGACGTCTGCCGGCTCTTTTCCCACTGCTGGAGCACCACCGCGGTGCCTCCGCCGATGATGGCCGCGAGCGCGACCACGAGAGCGAGGGTACGGAGCCGGCGGCGCCGGCCCGAACCGGCCTGCTGCGGGCCCGTGGCCGTCGGGCCGACCGTGGTGGGACCGGTCGTCCCGTGTCCGGTGGCGAAAGCCCCCGCTGCGGGAGGGCCGGCCGGGGCGGCACCGGCCGTCGGCATCCCGGTGGCCGGTGTCCCGGCCAGCGGCGGGAGCGGAGTCCCGGTGTGCGATCCGGAGCCGGTACCGGCCGTGCCCGGGCCGGAGCCGGTACCGGCCGCGCCCGGATGGGACGTGCCGGTACCTGCCGTACCCGGATGGGACGTGCCGGTGCCGGGCGTGCCCGGATGGGACGTGTCGGTGCCGGGCGTACCCGCGCCGGACGGGTACGTCCCGGAAGGGTTCGCGCCGGACGCGCCCGTACCGCTGTGCCCGTTCCGGTACGGCGACTCGCTGTGCCCGTTCCGGTACGGCGACGATCCCCCGTACTGCGTCGGCACATACGCCTGCGCCCCGCTCGGCCGCCGTCCCTCCGCCGCCTCGGCGAGCATCTGTTCGGCCTCGGCGAGTTCGGGCCGGGTGGCCGGATCCTTGCGCAGCAGGGCGGTGATGACGGGCGCGAGCGGCCCCGCGTACTGAAGCTCGGCGGCCTCCTCCTCGACCACGGCCTGCATGGTGGTCAGGGGTGTGGTGCGGCGGAACGGCGACCGGCCCTCCACCGCCGTGTAGAGCGTCGCGCCGAGCGCCCACAGGTCGGAGGACGCGCCCGGGTCGTGGCCGCGCACCCGCTCGGGCGCCAGGTAGTCGACCGAGCCGACGACCTCTCCGGTCCGGGTGATGGTCGTGTCGCCCTCGATCTGGGCGATGCCGAAGTCGGTGAGCAGAACACGTCCGTCCCGGGCGAGGAGGACGTTGCCCGGCTTGACGTCGCGGTGCAGGACCCCGGCGGCGTGCGCGGCGCGCAGGGCCCGCAGCACCCACATGCCGATGCGGGCCGCCTCGCGCGGCTCGACGCGCCCCTCCTCCTTGACCGCGTCGGCCAGGGAGCGGCCCTCGACCAGCTCCATCACGATCCACGGTCGGCCGTCGTGCTCCAGCACGTCGTGCACCGTGACGACCGCGGAGTGGTTGATCCGCGCGGCGGCCCTGGCCTCGGCCCGGGTGCGCGCCAGCAGGATGGCCTGCTCGCTCTCGGAGACGTAGAGGGCGGCCGTCAGCTCCTTGATGGCGACGGACCGGTGCAGCACCTCATCATGTGCCCGCCACACCCGGCCCATACCGCCCCTGCCGATGGAGTCGGCGAGCCGGTAGCGGCCCGCGACGAGCAGGCCCTGCATCTGATTCACGTTGCCCCGCAATGGTCTTGACAGGGTCAGCGTAAGGACCCGTCCTTTCCCAGGGAACAAGCGGGGTACCACGGTGACCGCACTGTGACGGTTGTTGCGTTCTGGGACAGGAGGGAACGGTGAGGTGAACGCCGGTGCACGGCCGTCGCGTCAGAAGATCATTTCGTCGCCCGGTACGTCGCCGCCGCCTGCTCGTACAGCCGCGTCACCTCGTCCCGTTCGGACTCCGGGCCGCGCACCTGGACCACGTGGTACCGCCCGTCGACCAGCATCGCGAGGTTGCGCACATACAGCTCGCCCCCGTCGTCACCGGTCCAGGTGAACTGCCCCTCGGCCATGGTCCGCCCGCCCACCTCGATCGTCTTCAGCCCGGTGGAGGTGGCCCAGCTGGAGTCGCGGTAGGGCTGCAACTCGCGTTCCTCCTCCCGCTGGTAGGCCATCGGATCGCTGCCGTACTCCGACGCGCTGTCCCGGCCCGGTACGACGATGAGCTCGAAGTCGCCCTTGGCGTAGACGACCTGACCGCTGCCGTTCCGCGGCGTGCGGTCCCAGCCCTCGGCGACGGCGACCTGGAAGCCCGCCGAGTCCTTGCGCAGGGTGAAGCCGTCGGCGACCTCGGGGCCGGTGGTCTGCGTCTGGGTGGAACCGGCCGATGTCGACGGGCTCTTCTCCGGCTCGGGCGACGCCCGGTCGGGCCGGGGCTCGCCGCTGGCGTCCGGCTCGGGCGCCTGGCTGACCTCGCCGGCGGCACCGGTGCGGTCCGTGCCCTGCGCGCCGTCGGTCCCCGACTTGGGCATGAAGAGCATGGCGTAGGCGACCGCCGCGGCCATCGCGAGCAGGACGAGCAGGAGCAGGGTGCGGCCGAGCCGGTGCGGCGACCGCGAGTCCTTCTTGGCCCGCTTGTGCCGCCCGTGGTGCGCGGGCAGCCCGGCCCGCCGCCTGCGCACGAGCTCGCCGCGGCGCCGTACGACGGGCAGCCGGCTCGCGTCGACGGGCGGGGCCGCGACGACGTGCACACCGGCCTCCGGCTCGGGCGCCGAGCGCACCAGCGAGCGCAGCCAGCCGCGCAGTTCCTCGAAGTCCAGGCGCTCGGTCGGGTCCTGACGCAGCAGCGACTCCACGACCGGCCTGAGCGGCCCGCACTCCTCGGCGTACGCGGGCGGCTCCGCGCACACCATCTGCACCAGCTCGGCCGTCGACTCCTCCGGGTAGGGCGCATGTCCCTGCACGGCCCGGAAGAGCAGCGCGCCGAGCGCCCACAGGTCGGTGGCGGGGCCGATCGGCGCGGCCAACTGCCAGTTCTCGTGCACGGGTCCGGCCTGCTCCGGCGCCCAGCGTTCCGTCACGGGCCCCACCACGGCCATCCGCGCCTGCCGCGCCCGCTCGGCGGCCAGCGCCGTGGCCGGACCGCGCCGGGGTGCGGGGGTGTGGGCGACCAGGTCGTCCCACCGGGTGGGCTCGCTGTGGGCGGCGGGGTCCGAGGCCGGGGGGAGAGCCGCCTGCTCGTGTCCCTGCGGCGAGGGCGCGCTGCCCGTTCCGCCGCGGGGTGTGGCGCCGTGCCAG
>NZ_NGFN01000427.1 GCF_002148965.1 Streptomyces swartbergensis
GGCCGCCACCGGCCGCACGACTGAGGCTTCGGGACWCCGTAGCCCCTGGTGGGCGGTTTGTGGATGTGTCGTGACGAAATGAGCAGGAACGTTGCGGCAGATACGCGGCGAGGCCGTGCGCCTTCGGGCCCGCCGTGTGTGACGCCGCCGCCTCGTGGACCGCGCTGTCGGCGTCGAGGTCACTCGCCTTACACTCCGGGAGTGACCGTCACCGCAACCTCCGTCGGCGAGTCGGACCAGCTGGAGCTGCGGATCGCGCCCGAGGCGCGCGTCCGGGCCTGGCGGCTCGGGCGCCTCCTCCCGGCCGCCGCAGCCGCGCTCTCCGGCCTGCTCCTCTACGTCAGCTTCCCGCCCCGCACCCTGTGGTGGCTGGCCCTGCCGGCCTTCGCGATCTTCGGCTGGGTGCTGCGCGGCCGCGGCTGGAAGGCGGGGCTCGGCCTCGGCTACCTCTGCGGGCTCGGCTTCCTGCTGCCGCTGCTGGTGTGGACCGGAGTGGAGGTCGGTCCGGGCCCCTGGCTCGCCCTCGTGGCGATCGAGGCGGTCTTCGTCGCGCTGGTCGGCGCGGGTGTCGCCGCCGTGTCGAAGCTGCCCGGATGGCCGGTGTGGGCGGCCGCTGTGTGGATCGCCGGTGAGGCGGCACGCGCGCGCGTGCCGTTCGAGGGCTTCCCCTGGGGGAAGATCGCGTTCGGGCAGGCGGACGGTGTGTTCCTCCCGCTCGCCGCGGTGGGCGGCACCCCGGTGCTCGGCTTCGCGGTGGTCCTGTGCGGCTTCGGACTGTACGAAGTCGTCCGCCTCGCGGTGGAGACCCGGCGGACCGGGACGGTGCGGCGGGCCGCGGCGGCCGTGGGTCTGCTGAGCCTGGCCGTCCCGGTCGTCGGCGCCGTCGCCGCCCGGCCGCTGGTCAGCGACAAGGCCGAGGACGGCAGCGTCACCGTCGGCGTGGTCCAGGGCAATGTGCCGCGGGCGGGGCTCGACTTCAACTCCCAGCGGCGGGCCGTTCTGGACTACCACGCGCGCGAGACCGAACGCCTGGCCGCGGAGGTCAAGGCCGGCAAGGTCGCGAGGCCCGACTTCGTGCTGTGGCCGGAGAACTCCTCCGACATCGACCCCTTCGCCAACCCCGACGCCCGCGCCGTCATCGACACGGCGGCCAAGGCCGTCGGCGTGCCCATCTCGGTCGGCGGCGTCGTCGAACGGGACGGCAAGCTCTACAACGAGCAGATCCTGTGGGATCCGGCGAAGGGCCCCGTCGACACCTACGACAAGCGGCAGATCCAGCCGTTCGGCGAGTACCTGCCGTTCCGTTCGCTGATCGGGGCGATCAACAGCAACTGGACCTCGATGCAGCGCCAGGACTTCAGCCGGGGCACCAAGCCGGGCGTGTTCACCATGGACGGTGCCAAGGTCGGCCTCGTCACCTGCTATGAGGCGGCCTTCGACTGGACCGTGCGTTCGGAGGTCACCGACGGCGCCCAGATGATCTCCGTGCCGAGCAACAACGCCACCTTCGACCGCAGCGAGATGACCTACCAGCAGCTCGCCATGTCCCGGGTCCGCGCGGTCGAGCACAGCCGGACCGTGACCGTGCCGGTGACCAGCGGCGTCAGCGCGATCATCATGCCGGACGGGAAGATCACGCAGAAGACCGGCATGTTCGTCGCCGACTCACTGGTGCAGAAGGTACCGCTGCGCTCCTCGCAGACCCCCGCCACACAGCTGGGCATCCTGCCGGAGATCGCCCTCGTGCTGGTCGCGGCCGGCGGACTGGGCTGGGCCGTCGGCGCCGGTCTGCGCGGGCGACGCGCCGGTGACGTGTAGCCGTACGCCGGACGCACGCCGCATGGAAGGCGCGGGGCCGCCGGAAGCTGCCCATTAGGGTCGGCGGCATGGCTACTCCCGACTTCATCCGCACGCTCCGCGCCTCGGCCGGTCATCAGCTGCTCTGGCTCCCCGGAGTCACCGCTCTCGTCTTCGACGACGAGGGCAGAGTGCTGCTCAACCGCCGGGCCGACACGCGCAAGTGGTCCGTGCTCGCGGGCATCCCGGACCCGGGGGAGCAGCCGGCGGCCTGCGCGGTGCGGGAGGTCTACGAGGAGACGGCCGTGCGCTGTGTCGCCGAACGGGTCGTCCTCGTCCAGGCACTGGACCCCGTCACGTACGAGAACGGCGACGTCTGCCAGTACATGGACATCACGTTCCGTTGCCGGGCCGTCGGTGGCGAGGCGCGGGTCAACGACGACGAGTCGCTGGACGTGGGCTGGTTCGACATCGATGCCCTGCCCGAGCTGAACGAGTTCGGGCTGTTGCGGATCAAGCAGGCCCTATCAGACGCCCCCACATGGTTCGACCCCACTGCAGCCGGCTGAACTGTAGGGCGTGACCACATGGGGCGCGGCAGGAGCGCTGCCTAGGGTCGAGGCATGACCGCGCCTCATGTCCTTCCGGCACCCCACGCCTCCCCGCTCGACCTCGGCGGCCGCACCGCGCTCGTCACCGGCGCTGCCGGCGGCATCGGCCGCGCCTGCGCGCTGCGGCTCGCGGCCGCCGGGGCGAAGGTGAGAGCGGTCGACCGGGACGCCGCGGGCCTGGAGGCGCTCGCCGGACAGGGCCGTGACCTCGCGGGCACCGTGGAACCGAACGTCCTCGACCTCACCGACCTGGACGCCGCCGAACTCGCCGCCGCGGGCACCGACGTCCTCGTCAACAACGCCGGGATCCAGCTCGTGCGCCCCATCGAGGAGTTCCCGCCCGACGTCTTCCACACGGTGCTCACCGTGATGCTGGAGGCACCCTTCCGGCTCATCCGCGGTGCCCTGCCCCACATGTACGGACAGGGATGGGGCCGCATCGTGAACGTGTCGTCCGTCCACGGGCTGCGCGCCTCGGCCTACAAGTCGGCCTATGTGGCCGCCAAACACGGGCTGGAGGGACTCTCCAAGACCACCGCCCTCGAAGGCGCACCCCACGGTGTCACCTCCAACTGTGTGAACCCCGCCTATGTGCGCACCCCACTGGTCGAGAAGCAGCTCGCCGACCAGGCCCGGGCGCACGGCATCCCCGAGGAGCGCGTCCTGTCCGAGGTGCTGCTCCAGGACAGCGCCGTCAAGCGGCTCATCGAACCGGAGGAGGTCGCCGAGGCCGTGGCGTACCTGTGCGGTCCGCAGGCGTCCTTCGTGACCGGTACCTCGCTCGTGCTCGACGGCGGCTGGACCGCCCACTGAGCGGCCCCGAGCGCCCCTGGGGACTTATCCACAGGGCTGACGGGACGGCCCGGTCATGGTGAATCCTGTGAGCATGTCCAGCGATCACGTGCAGTCAGCCGAGCGCTCCGCCGGCCTCGCCGAACCGCCACCGGCCGCCGCGGAGACGCCGTATCTTGAGCTCCTGGCCCGGGGCGCGTCCGCCGACGCCTACGAGCAGCCGGTGCTGCTCGCGCGCGCCGAAGGGCGTCCGGCGGAGTGGATCGCCGCGCTCCAGCGGGCCAAGCCGCTCGCCCTGCGCGTCCGTTCGGAGCTGGAGGGACGGCGCCGCCGCGAGGCCGAGCTGTCCGCACTGTTCGAGACCGCCCACGACCTCGCCGGGCTGCGCGACCTGGACGCCGTACTGCAGGCGATCGTGCAGCGCGCCCGGTCGCTGCTGGGCACGGACGTCGCCTACCTCAGCCTGAACGACCCGGCGAGGGGCGACACCTACATGCGGGTCACCGAGGGCTCGGTCGCGGCCCGGTTCCAGCAGCTGCGGCTCGGCATGGGGGAGGGCCTCGGCGGCCTGGTCGCACAGACCGCACGCCCCTATGTCACCGACGACTACTTCAAGGACGACCGCTTCCAGCACACCCGCACCATCGACGCCGGCGTGCGGGACGAGGGGCTCGTCGCCATCCTCGGCGTGCCGCTGACCCTCGGACACCACGTCATCGGCGTGCTGTTCGCCGCCGACCGCCGCGCCCGGGTCTTCGAGCGGGAGCAGATCGCCCTGCTGGGCTCCTTCGCCGCCCTCGCCGCGGCCGCCATCGACACCGCCAACCTGCTCGCCGAGACCCGCTCGGCCCTCGCCGGCCTGGAGCGGGCCAACGAGATCATCCAGGACCGCAGCGGCGTCATCGAACGCGCCTCCGACGTGCACGACCGGCTCGCCGAGCTCGTCCTGCGCGGCGGCGGGGTCCACGACGTGGCCGCCGCCGTCTCCGAGGTCCTCGACGGCACGGTCGAGTTCGCCGAGGCCACCGCGGCACCGGCCGAGGCCCTGGAGGCGTCCCGCGCGGAGGGCCACGCGGTGCGGCACGAGGACGACTGGGTCGCCGCCGTCGCCGCCGGCGGGGAACTGCTCGGCGCGCTCGTGCTGCGCGGCCACCCCGGGCTCGACCCCGTCGACCAGCGCACCCTGGAGCGTGCCGCCATGGTCACCTCCCTGCTGCTCCTGGCCCGCAGATCCGCCGCCGAGGCCGAACAACGCGTCCGCGGCGAGCTCCTGGACGACCTGCTCGACGCCCGCGACCGCGACCCGCGCCTGCTGCGGGAGCGCGCGGCCCGCCTCCACGCCGACCTCGACGCCGTCCACGTCGTCCTGGCCGCGCGTCTGGAGGGCGACGCGCCCGATGCCGACCAGGAGGCGGACGCCCGCAGACGCCTGGCCGCCGCCGCGTCCCACCTCGCCGCGACCCGGCACGGTCTCGCCGCCGCGCGCGACGGCGGCACCGTCCTGCTGCTGCCCCTCGGATCCGGCGACACCGCCACCGAACTGGCCCGTCGCGCCGCCCGGCATCTGGGCACAGCGGTCCACGCACCGGTCACCGTCGGCGCCTCCGCACCCGCGGAGAACCTCGCCACCCGCCCCGACGCAGTGGCCACGGCCTACGCCGAGGCCCGGCGCTGCCTCGACGCCCTGCGGCTCCTCGGCCGCTCCGGCGACGGCGCCGCCGCCGAGGACTTCGGTTTCCTGGGGCTGCTCCTGGCCGGTGACCGGGACATCCCCGGCTTCGTCGACCGCACCATCGGCCAGGTCGTCGCGTACGACCGACGACGCGGCACCGAACTGCTGCGCACCCTTGACGCGTACTTCGCCTGCGGCATGAGTCCCGCCCGCACCAAGGACGAACTGCACGTCCATGTGAACACGGTCGCCCAGCGCTTGGAGCGCGTCGGCCGCCTCCTCGGCGACGACTGGCAGAGCCCGGCCCGCGCCCTGGAGATCCAACTCGCCCTGCGGCTGCACCGGTTGTCGGCGCCGGCACAGCACTGACCCCCGTAGGCGGCCCCCTTGCGCGGGGAGGCGCGCACGGGGGCCGGTGCCGGGACGTCTCAGGGGGTACGGGCGTCCGCCGCCGGTGCCGTGGTCCGGTCCGCGTCGGCGGGAGGGGCGACGTCGGCCAGATCCCGGTGGCGGGTCTCCTCGGCCGCCGCCACCGCGATGACCGTGAGCACGGCGGCGCCGATGACGTACAGGGCGATCGGCGTGGAGCTGCCGTAGTCGGACAGCAGCGCGGTCGCGATCAGCGGCGCGGGCGCACCCGCCGCGACCGAGGCGAACTGGGCACCGATGGACGCGCCGGAGTAGCGCATCCGCGTCGCGAACATCTCGGAGAAGAACGCGGCCTGGGGCGCGTACATCGCCCCGTGCAGCACCAGCCCCACCGTGACGGCGAGGACCAGGCTGCCGAAGCCGCCGGTGTCGATCAGCGAGAAGAACGGGAACATCCACAGCCCGACCCCGACAGCACCGATCAGATACACGGGACGGCGGCCGATCCGGTCGGAGAGCGCGCCCCACGCCGGGATGACGGCGAAGTGCACGGCCGAGGCGATCAGTACGGCGTTGAGCGCGGTCTGCTTGGAGACGCCGGCCGAGGTGGTGGCGTAGACGAGGATGAACGCGGTGATGACGTAGTAGCTGATGTTCTCCGCCATGCGCGCGCCCATCGCGACCAGGACGTCACGCCAGTGATGCCGCAGCACGGCGACCAGCGGCAGCTTCTCGGCAGTGGCGGCCCGGTCCGCCTTGCGGGCCTCGGCCTGCGCCAACGCCTGCTTGAAGACCGGCGATTCATCGACAGACAGACGAATCCACAAACCGACGATCACCAGCACCCCGGAGAGCAGGAACGGGATCCGCCACCCCCAGCTGCCGAACGCGGCGTCCGACAGCACGGCGGTCAGCAGGGACAGCACACCGGTCGCGAGGAGTTGCCCCGCCGGCGCACCGGTCTGCGGCCACGAGGCCCAGAACCCACGCCGCCGCGCGTCCCCGTGCTCCGACACCAGCAGCACGGCACCGCCCCACTCACCGCCGAGCGCGAAGCCCTGCACCAGCCGGAGCACGGTGAGCAGGACCGGTGCGGCCGTCCCTATGGTGGCGTGCGTCGGCAGCAGCCCGATCGCGAAGGTCGCCCCGCCCATCAGCAGCAGACTCAGCACCAGCAGCTTCTTGCGCCCGAGCCGGTCGCCGTAGTGCCCGAACACCAGCGCACCGATCGGCCGGGCGGCGAACCCGACCGCGTACGTCAGGAACGACAGCAGCGTGCCGACGAGCGGGTCGGAGTCCGGGAAGAACAGCTTGTTGAACACGAGCGCGGCGGCGGAGCCGTAGAGGAAGAAGTCGTACCACTCGATGGTGGTGCCGATCAGGCTGGCGGTGACGATGCGCTTGAGGCTGGCGGGGGGTGGGGGAGCGGTCGCGGGGGAGGACATCGGCACCACTTCC
>NZ_NGFN01000428.1 GCF_002148965.1 Streptomyces swartbergensis
GTCCCACGGACAGCGGCCCCTACCTCGCCCCCGCGCGGCCGGCGGCCCCCGTGCTCGGTGCGGGCAGGGCACGGCGCGGCGCGGTACTCGGCACCCAACCGCTCAGCGGGAGACTCGACTTGTCCGGCCCCCAGGGCGCGCAGCTGCGCACGGCGATCGCGTCGGTGCACCGTATCTGCCCGGAGTTCGCCCCGGTGCAGGTCCTGCGCCGCAACGGACGGGCCGTGCTCCTGGTCGGTACGACCGGTCGCAGCTCGGCCGTCGCCAAGTGTTTACTGGACCATTCCCCCGCCTGGTCAGAGCGGATCCGCCACGAGATAGCGGCGTACCGCTCGTTCGTCCGGCACCGCCCTCCGGTGCGGGTGCCGAGACTGATCGCGGCGGACCCGGACAACTGCACACTGGTGATCGAGCGGATGCCCGGACGAGTGGCGGCGCTCCAGCGGCACCCGGCCGAGGCGCCGCCGCGGGCGGACATCAGGGCGGCACTCGGCGCGATCTGCCGGCTGAACGCCTGGCGGCCGCCGGCGGGCACGTTCGACGCGCCGCTGGACTACGCGGCCCGGATCTCGCGGTACCACGAGCTGGGCCTGCTCACCGACCGGGACCTGGGTGATCTCCAGAAGCTGCTGCACGGCATCGCTCAGGCGGCCGGGCGGCAGGGCATGGGCCAGTTCTGCCACGGCGACGCACTGTTGTCGAACATCCTCCTGTCACCGGCCGGTCCAGTGCTGGTGGACTGGGAGCACGCGGGCTGGTATCTGCCGGGGTACGACCTGGCGACGCTGTGGTCGGTGCTCGCGGACGCACCGGTCGCACGTCGGCAGATCAGCCAGATCGCCCAGTCGGCGGGCCCGGCGTCCAGGGATGCCTTCCTGGTGAACCTGATGCTGGTGCTGACCCGGGAGATCCGTACGTACGAGACGGCCGTGCAGCGTTCGATGCACGAAGCGACCCCGGCGGCACCGGTTACGGCCCAGCCTGGTGCTGTGCCGTCCGGCGAGGAGCAGCGGCTGCTGCTGCGGCGGCTGCACGACGACTGCCAGATGGCCCGGCGGGCCGTGCGCGCGGCGGTCGGCACTCGCTGACGGGGACGAAAGGGCCGCTGTGTGCCTGGCCAGGCGCACAGCGGCCCTTTCGTGTGCGGGCTGCCGCCGGGTTCAGCCCTGCTGGAAGAGCTCCGCGGGCAGTGGTTTGAGGAGGGCGTACAGGTCGTCCGTGATGGGGCGGTCCCAGGCGGCGATGGTCACCAGGACGTTGTCGCTGCGGTCGAACTGCACGCAGGAGATGCGGCTCTCGGAGAGCTTGACGCGGCGCACGATCAGGAGGTTGTCGCCCTGCATCACCGGCACGTCCTCGGTGCTGACGACGGTGACCTCCTCGTCGTTCTCCAGTGCCAGCAGCAGCTGCGCCACCTCGAAGGGGACCTGTCCCTCGGGGACCTCGCGGGCCGGGGAGCCCTCCGGCAGGTTGCCGATGATCATGGCGGGGCCGCGGCCGCCGAACAGGTCGTAACGCAGGAAGACGCCCTGGCAGGTGCCGTCGGGGGCGGGCAGCAGTCCCGCACCGAGGTTGCCGGGCCAGTCGCCCGGGTCCATGGCCAGTACGTCGAAGTCGGGCCCGGCGGGCGTGGCGCTGCGGCGGCGGAGGAACGACATGCCGCCATGGTACGTGGCCCGGCCTGCGAAGTGTCGGGAGGGCGGCGACCCGATCGGGCCTATGCCGTCATCCGGTGCCGTTGGTGGTGGCGGGCCACCCGGGCTCGGTTGCCGCACGAGGGTTTGCACCACTCCTGGCGCGGGTGGTCCTTGAGGAAGTACCGCACGCAGCGGGGCGCGTGGCAGGCCCGCAGCCGGTCGCGGTCGGGGCTCGCGAGGAACGTGATCACGGCGTGTGCGAGGGCGGCCGTCAGGTCCTCGCCGGCGCGTACGGGCTGTCGGCGGACGTCGGGTCCGGCGCCCTCGGGCCAGTCCAGGACGGGCACGGTGGGGGTGCGGGCGGCGGCCTCGTTGAGGCGCCGTACGGCCTCGGGTACGGGCAGGAGGCGGGTCGCGTCGGCGGGGCTCGGCTCAGCGGGGCGCACGGCGCGGGCGAAGAGCGCGCGGACGGCGGCGCGCAGGTCTCGGACGGCGGCGAGCTGCGCGGCGCCGGCGGTGAAACGGCCGGCGTCCGGAAGGACCTCGGGGTGTGCCCGGACCCAGGCGGTCAGGTCTGCCGGTTCGGTCAGGTCGTCGGCGGCACCGCCGTTGCCGTCGTGCCGGATGGTGAGGGCCAGGTCCAGGGCGAGCCGGGCGTCCCTGCCGATCGGTTCCCGCATGGGCCTAATGATAGGCCTGCCGGTATCCATTAAGCGGGGTCAGTCCTGCGGCGGTGCCGGCGGGACCACCGCGACGGGGCTCGCGGCGTGCAGCAGGACGGCGTGGGTGACCGAGCCCAGCATGCGGGCGGGTGCCAGCAGGTGCCGCCGGTGGCGGCCCACGACGACGAGGTCGGCGCCCGGGGAGGCCGCCACGAGGTGTCCGGCGGCGTCGCCCGCCGCCGGGACGGGCTCGACCGGGACGTCGGGGTGCCGCTCGCGGTACGGGGCGAGGAAGCCCTCGGCGAGGATCCGGGTCTCGTCCTCGATGACGTCCTGGTCGATGATCGGCGGGGGCAGTTCGCCGGGCGTCATCCAGGGCTGCGCGGGCCACGGGTAGGCGGCGACCGCCTGGAGCCGGGCGCCGCGCCGGGCGGCCTCGGCGAAGGCGAACTCGAGCGTGGCCTCGTCGGGGCCGTCGACCTTCAGGCCGACGACCACGCGCGAGCCGGGGCCGGCTCCAGTCCCGCCCTGGACCTCGCGTCCGGGCCGGGGCACCACCACGACGGGACATTCGGCGTCGCGGGCGGCGGCGATGCCGTTGGAGCCGAGCAACAGGCTGGCGAAGCCGCCGCGGCCCCGGGAACCGAGGACCAGCAGCTGGGCGGAGGCGCTCTGTTCGGGCAGGACGGCGCCGGGCGCGCCCTCCAGGCCGACGTACTCCGTGTCCGGCAGCCCGCCGAGGCCCTCCAGGTCGGCGCGGACCCGGTCGAGCACCGGGTCGTCCTGCGGGTCCGGCGGTCCGGCCGCGAGCACCTCGGGCTGTGCCCAGTGGGCGTACTGGCGTACGTGCACCACGCGCAGGGGCGCCGAACGCCGGCGGGCCGCGTCGAGGGCCCACTCCAGGGCGCGCATGCTGTGGTCCGAACCGTCGACCGCCGCGATGACCGGCAGGGTGCTCATGGGTTCCTCGCCTTCCGGGATACGACCGTGCCCCCGGGCCAGCCTGGCTCAGGCGCGTGCCCCGGGAGGATGTCTCAGGTCGCGTGTCCGCAAACGCGGGCGGAACACCCCCGGATCGGCCGTGGCGTCACGGCCGTCCGGGACGGTTCGCATGGTGCCGCGATCGAGGTCGGCGGCGTCGCGTCAGGTGAGGTCGAACTCTCCCTCCCGCGCTCCCGACACGAACGCGCCCCACTCGGCGGGCGTGAAGATCAGGGAGGGGCTCTCCGGGCGGGCACTGTTCCGCATGGCGATGAAGCCTTCCACGAAGGCGATCTGGACATCCCCCCGCCCCCGGCTGCTGGACTGCCACTGTGCGTTGGTGAGGTCCAGCTCCGGCTTGTCCCAGCCCGTGAGCGGGCGCTGCTGGGTGGTGGTCTCGGCCACGTCCGTGCTCCTCCCGATTCGTCGTCCGCGGCCAGCCTAGCGATCGTGCCCCATGGCCAACAGGGCACGTGAGGGGGACCTTTCAGGAGTCCGGCGGTTCGGCTCCCACGAGCCACATGGAGAAGAACTGCGAGCCGCCGCCGTAGGCGTGGCCCAGGACCCTGCGGGCGCCGTCCACCTGGTGTTCCCCGGCCTGTCCGCGCACCTGGAGCGCCGCCTCCGCGAAGCGGATCATGCCGGAGGCGCCGATGGGGTTGGTGGACAGCACGCCGCCCGACATGTTGACGGGCAGGTCCCCGTCGAGTTCGGTCACGCCCGCCTCGGTGAGTTTCCACCCTTCGCCCTCGCCGGCGAAGCCGAGGTTCTCCAGCCACATCGGCTCGTACCAGGAGAACGGGACGTAGATCTCGGCGCCGTCGATCTCGCGGCGCGGATCGGTGATGCCGGCCTGCCGGTAGACGTCGGCCGCGCAGTCCTGGCCGGCCTGCGGGGAGACGAAGTCCTTGCCGGCGAAGAGGGTCGGTTCGCTGCGCATCGCGCCACCGAGCATCCAGGCGGGTGGTCGCGGTGCCCGGGCGGCTCCGGCGCGGTCGGTGAGGATCATGGCGCAGGCGCCGTCGGAGGAAGGGCAGGTCTCCGAGTAGCGGATCGGGTCCCAGAGCATGGGCGAGGCCATGACCTTGTCGAGGGTGATGTCGTGTTCGTGCAGGTGGGCGTAGGGGTTCTTCAGCGCGTTGCGCCGGTCCTTGTAGGCGACCAGGGCGCCGACCGTCTCGGGCGCCCCGCTGCGCCGCATGTACGCGCGGATGTGCGGGGCGAAGAACCCGCCGGCTCCGGCGAGCAGGGGCTGCTGGAAGGGGATGGGCAGGGACAGGCCCCACATGGCGTTCGACTCGGACTGTTTTTCGAAGGCGAGGGTGAGGACGGTGCCGTGGACGCGGGCCGCGACGAGGTTCGCGGCGACGAGCGCGGTGGAACCGCCGACCGAGCCCGCGGTGTGCACGCGGAGCATGGGTTTGCCGACGGCGCCGAGGGCGTCCGCGAGGTAGAGCTCCGGCATCATGACGCCCTCGAAGAAGTCGGGCGCCTTGCCGATCACGACGGCGTCGATGTCGGCCCACGTCAGCTCGGCGTCGTCCAGGGCCCGTCGGGCCGCCTCCCGGACCAGCCCCGCGATGGACACGTCCCGGCGTGCCGCGACGTGCCTGGTCTGGCCGATACCGACGACGGCCACGGGCTCCTTGCTCATCGGGGCTCCCCTTCGAGTACGGCGACCAGGTTCTGCTGCAGGCAGGGGCCGGAGGTGGCGTGGGCGAGGGCGCGGCCGGACTCGCCGCGGTGGATGCGGCCGGCGGCCTCACCGATGCGGATGAGACCGGCGGCCATGATCGGGTTGGCGGCGAGGGCACCGCCGGAGGGGTTGACGACGACCCCGTCGCCGAGGCGGAGGGCCTTGCGCAGGACGATCTCCTGGGCGGTGAAGGGCGCGTGCAGCTCGGCGGTGTCGACGGGCCGTTCGAAGGCGCCCGCCCGTTCGGCGGCCAGGCGCGTGGACGGCGAGTCGGTCAGGTCGCGCACGCCGAGGCCGTGGGCCTCGATGCGGTGGTCGATGCCACGGATCCAGGCGGGGCGCGCGCACAGGTCACGGGCCCGGTCGCCCGCCGCGAGGATCACGGCGGCGGCCCCGTCGCCGATGGGCGGGCAGTCGCCGGTGCGCAGGGGCTGTACGAGGTAGTCGCCCTGCGGGGCTGGCTCCTTGAGCTGCGCGTGCGGGTTTGCCGTCGCCGCCCCACGGTTGCGGGCGGCGACGGCCGCGAGGGCGGGCTCGTCGGTGTCGCCGGCGTCGATGAGGGCCTGCGCCTGGAGGGCGGCGAGCGCCACGGAGTCGGGCCACAGGGGCGCCACGTAGTACGGGTCGAGCTGGCGGGTGAGGACGTCGCGGACCGAGCCGGGCGAGGACTTGCCGTACGCGTAGACCAGCGCGGTGTCGGCGTCACCGGTGAGGAGTTTCGTCCAGGCCTCGTACAGGGCCCAGGCGCCGTCCATCTCGACGTGCGACTCGGAGATCGGCGGCCAGGCGCCGACGCCGTCGAGGGCGAGGGTGAAGGAGAAGGCGCGGCCGGCGAGGTAGTCGCTGGAGCCGGAGCAGGTGAAGTCGATGTCCGCGGTCTTCATGCCGGTCCGGTCGAGGACCTCGTGCAGCACCGGCATGAGCATCTCCACCTCGGAGAGCTCCTCGCTGCTGCGCCGGTGATCGGTCTGGGCGAAGGCGACGACGGCGACCTGGCGGTCCCCCGGTGCGCTCGTCACAGCAGCTCCTTGTAGGTGTCGTAGTCCGCGTCCGGTTCGCCCGTCGGCCGGTAGTGGTCGGGATAGCGGGCGCCTTCCGTCCACACCGGTTCGACGCGCAGCCCCATGCGGACCTCGTCGTACGGGATGCCGCCGATCCGGCCGTGCAGTGCGAGGTCGGCGCCGTCGAGGGCGATGTGGGCGTAGACGTAGGGCACCTCGATGTCGAGGTTCTTCGCCTTGATGTTGACGATGCAGAACGTGGTGACCGTGCCGCGCGGACCCACCTCGACCTGTTCGGATGTGGCCACCCCACATGTGGGGCACGCACCCCTCGGCGGGACGTACACCTTCCGGCAGGACGGGCAGCGCTCGCCGACGGTCCGGCGGCCGGAGAGGGCGTTGATGTAGGCGGTCTGCGCGCGCCCGGGTGAGTAGGTGTAGTCGAGGCGGGCGGCGGCGACGATGCCGGTGACCGGGTCTGCGAACTCGCCCGTGTGCCCTGCCGGTTCGGCCGGGCCGCCGTCGTACGGCTCGAAGCAGGCGATGTCCGTGATGGCGCCGGTGCGTTCCTCCGCCCAGCGGATGCGGACGCGCATGCCGGTGTGCACGGCGTCGGGGCCCGGGGCGTCGAGGGCGTGCAGCAGCGCGGTGTCGGCGCCGTCGAGGCGGACCAGGGCCCAGGCGAAGGG
>NZ_NGFN01000429.1 GCF_002148965.1 Streptomyces swartbergensis
GCGGGCTTGTGGCTGGTGCTGGGGTGGGGGCTGACCGCCGTACGACGGTGACGGCGGTCAGGCCTTGCGTGCCCGGGAGTCAGGCCACACGTGTCATGTGCGTCAGCGGGTCAGCGGGTCAGCGGGTCAGCGGGTCAGAGCCGGGTGATGTCCAGCTCCCCCTCCGCGTACCGCCTGCGCAGCACCTTCTTGTCGAACTTGCCCACGCTCGTCTTCGGCACCGCCTCGATGACCGTCCAGCGCTCCGGGAGCTGCCACTTGGCGATGTTGCCCTCGTCGGCGAGGAAGGCGCGCAGGGTCTCGAAGGTTGCGGTGGAACCCTCCTTGAGGACGACCGTGGCCAGGGGGCGCTCGCCCCACTTCTCGTCGGGGACGGCGACGACGGCCGCCTCGGCGACCTCGGGGTGGGACATGAGGGCGTTCTCCAGCTCCACCGACGAGATCCACTCGCCGCCGGACTTGATGACGTCCTTGGCCCGGTCGGTGAGGGTGAGGTAGCCGTCGGGGGAGATCGTCCCCACGTCGCCCGTCTTCAGCCAGCCGTCCTCGCTGAACTTGTCGGCGGGGCGGAGCGGGTCGGCGCCCGGGCCGTTGTAGTAGGCGCCGGCGATCCACGGGCCGCGCACCTCCAGCTCACCGGCCGACTCGCCGTCCCAGGGGAGGCGTTCGCCGCCCGGGCCGGTCAGCCGGGCCTCGACGCCGGCCGGGAAGCGGCCCTGGGTGAGGCGGTAGGCGAACTCCTCCTCCGTGCCGGCCACACCGGCCGGGGGACGGGCGATCGTACCGAGCGGGGACGTCTCCGTCATGCCCCAGGCGTGGCAGACCCGCATGCCCAGCTTGTCGAAGGCCTCCATCAGGGACGGCGGACAGGCCGAGCCGCCGATGGTGACCTGGGTGAGGGAGGAGACGTCACGGGGGTGCGCGGTCAGCTCGGCGAGCAGGCCCTGCCAGATGGTCGGGACGGCGGCGGCATGGGTCGGCCTCTCGCTCTCGATCATCGCGGCGAGCGGGGCCGGCTGGAGGAAGCGGTCCGGCATCAGCAGGTTCACGCCGGTCATGAAGGTCGCGTGCGGCAGGCCCCAGGCGTTCACATGGAACTGCGGCACCACGACCAGTGAGGTGTCCTCGTCGGTCAGGCCCATCGACTGGGCCATGTTGACCTGCATGGAGTGCAGGTAGATGGAGCGGTGGCTGTAGACCACGCCCTTGGGGTCGCCGGTGGTGCCGGAGGTGTAGCACATGGCGGCGGCCTGGCGTTCGTCCAGCTGCGGCCAGTCGTACGAGGACGGCTTCCCGGTGATCAGGTCGTCGTACTCGTGGACCCGCGCGGTCGCGTCCGCGAGCAGGGAGCGGTCCCCGGGGCCGGAGACGACCACGTGCTCGACCGTCTTCAGGTGCGGGAGCAGCGGGGCGAGCAGGGGCAGCAGCGAACCGTTGGCGATGATCACGCGGTCGGCGGCGTGGTTGACGATCCAGGCCAGCTGCTCGGGCGGGAGCCGGAGGTTCAGGGTGTGGAGGACCGCGCCCATGGAGGGGATCGCGAAGTAGGCCTCCACATGCTCCGCGTTGTTCCACATCAGGGTGGCGACCCGGTCGTCGCCGGAGACGCCGAGGTCCTCGCGCAGGGCGTGTGCGAGCTGGGCCGCGCGGGCGCCGATCTCGGCGAAGGAGCGGCGGTGCGGCTCGTCCTCACCGGTCCAGGTGGTCACCTGTGATGTCCCGTGGATCGTCGACCCGTGGGTCAGGATCCTCGAGATCAGCAGCGGTACGTCCTGCATGGTGCTCAGCACGGCGTCCTCCCGTGGCGACATTGCCTACGCGGTGGTAAAGGTTGCGCTGATTCTGCGCACATACCGCATGGTATGTCACTAGGACCGGGCGATCGATCAGGTCACGGCTGCCGACGAAACCGCTCACCCGCGACCGACACATCCGCTCAACTACGGACAAGCCCCAGTTCAGCGTCCTCGCGGAGCTTGCCGAGCGCGCGGGAGACGGCCGACTTCACCGTGCCCACCGAGACACCGAGCACCTCGGCCGTCTGGACCTCGCTGAGGTCCTCGTAGTACCTGAGGACTACCATCGCCCGCTGCCGGGCCGGCAGCCGCATGATCGCCCGCCACATCGCGTCGCGCAGCGCCTGCTGCTCGGCCGGGTCGTCACCGCCGGACACCGGCTCCGGCTCGGGCAGCTCGTCGCAGGCGAACTCGTCGACCTTGCGCTTGCGCCACTGCGAGGTCCGCGTGTTCAGCAGCGCCCGGCGCACATAACCGTCGAGGGCGCGGTGGTCCTCGATACGCTCCCAGGCGACGTACGTCTTGGTGAGCGCGGTCTGCAACAGGTCCTCCGCGTCGCTCGGGTTGCCGGTGAGCGAGCGGGCGGTACGCAGCAGCACCGGCTGGCGGGCCCTGACGTACGACGAGAACGACGGGTACGGAAGAGTCCGCGCCGCTGGTGCAGCGGCCTTCGACGCGCTGGTGCAGACGAGTGTGGTCATGGCTCAACGCTATGAGCGGAGCCACCTCGGGCGGATCGGCCGCAGGTCCCGAAGCGGGGTCCCCCTCAGGTTGTAGGGGTGGGGTCCGCCGCACCTCCTATAGGTGGAGCGGAGGGCCCGTAGTACTGCGGGTTCGCCCCTGAGGGTCGGCGGTCAGTACGAGCCCCGACGTAGGCACGCCCGTCCCCGCCGTCACAAGGACCCGCTCCGCACCCGGCACCGGGTTCACCGCCGTCCCCCTGATCTGCCGGACGGCCTCCGCCACCCCGTTCATGCCGTGCAGGTACGCCTCCCCCAGCTGCCCGCCGTGCGTGTTGAGCGGCAGGCGTTCCTTGGCCACGAAGTCCGGTGCCTCGCCGGGGGCGCAGAAGCCGAACTCCTCCAGCTGCATCAGCACGAACGGCGTGAAGTGGTCGTAGAGGATCCCCACGTCGATGTCGGCGGGCGCGAGCCCCGAGGTCCGCCACAGCTGCCGGGCCACGACCGCCGTCTCCGGTAGGCCGGTGAGGTCGTCACGGTAGAAGCTGGTCATCTGCTCCTGCGCGCGTCCCGCGCCCTGGGCGGCCGCCGCGATGACGGCCGGCGGGTGGGGCAGGTCGCGGGCCCGTTCCACGGAGGTGACGACGAGCGCCTGTCCGCCGTCCGTCTCCTGGCAGCAGTCCAGCAGCCGCAGCGGCTCGGCGATCCAGCGGGACGCGGCGTGGTCGGCCAGGGTGATGGGCCGGCCGTGGAAGTACGCCGCCGGGTTGGTCGCCGCGTACTTGCGGTCGACGACGGCCACGTGCCCGAAGGCCTCCGGGGTCAGCCCGTACGTGTGGAGGTAGCGCTGGGCCGCCATCGCCACCCACGAGGCCGGGGTGAGCAGGCCGAACGGCAGCGCCCAGCCGAGTGCCGCGCCCTCCGCCGACGGCTCCCGGTGCCGCACACCGGAGCCGAAGCGGCGGCCCGAGCGCTCGTTGAACGCCCGGTAGCAGACGACGACGTCCGCCACGCCCGTGGCGATCGCCAGGGCCGCCTGCTGGACGGTGGCGCAGGCCGCGCCGCCGCCGTAGTGGATCCGGGAGAAGAAGGAGAGCTCGCCGATGCCCGCCGCCTGGGCGACGGTGATCTCGGGGCTGGTGTCCATGGTGAACGTGACCATCCCGTCGACGTCGGCGGGTGTCAGCCCCGCGTCCGCGAGGGCGGCGTGCACCGCCTCGACCGCAAGGCGCAGTTCGCTGCGGCCCGAGTCCTTGGAGAACTCGGTCGCCCCGATGCCGGTGATGGCGGCGCGCCCGCCGAGTCCGTCCCGCCCTCTGAGGCTCATCCCGGAACCCTCACCGTCACCGTGCCCGTCACGTGCTTGCCGATGCCGTTCGCCCCGACGACCCGGACCGTCACCAGGTCCCCGTCGACCTCCTCGACCGTGCCCGTGAGCACCATCGTGTCGCCGGGGTGGTTGGGGGCGCCCAGCCGGATCGCCACCCGGCGCAGCTCCGCCCGGGGCCCGAAGTGGTCGGTGATGTACCGCCCGACCAGGCCGTTGGTCGTCAGGATGTTCATGAAGATGTCGGGGGAGCCCTTCTGCCGGGCCGGCTCGGGGTCGTGGTGCACGTCCTGGTAGTCCCGGGAGGCGATCGCCCCGGCGACGATCAGGGTGCGGGTGATCGGGATCTCCAGGGGCGGGAGGCGGTCGCCGGCGTTCACCGCGTCACCCCTTGGAACACCGGCAGCACCAGCTCCTCGTCGTAGCGGCGGAACTCCAGCCGCACCGGCATGCCGATCCGCACCTTGTCGTACGGCACCCCCACCACGTTGCTGATGATCCGCACGCCCTCCGCGAGCTCGATCAGTCCGACCGCGTAAGGGGGCGCGAAGGTCGGGAAGGGCGGGTGGTGCATGACGACGTACGAGTAGACCGTGCCCTCGCCGCTCGCCTCGACGGTGTCCCACTCCAGGGAGCCGCAGCTGTTGCAGCCCGGCAGCCAGGGGAAACGCAGGGTGCCGCAGCCGGTGCAGCGCTGGATCAGCAGCTCGTGGCGCGCGACGCCCTCCCAGAAGCCGGCGTTGTCGCGGTTGACGACGGGGCGCGGGCGGCGTTCCTCCGGGGCCTTCCGGTCCTTTGGGTCCTTCCGGTTCTTCGGGTCCTTCGGGTCCTTCCGGTCCTTCGGGTCCTTCGGCCGGCGTGCGGGGGCGTATTTGAGGATGCGGAAGCGGTGGGTGCCGGCGAGTTCGCCGCCCGCCCTGATGTCCGTGCGGGTGGTGACGAAGTACCCCGGCCCCAGTTTCGTGGTCTTCCGCTCCGACACCGACTCGATCACCGAGTCGAAGGTGATCTCGTCCCCGGGGCGCAGGGGGCGGAGGTACTCCTGCTCGCAGTCGGTGGCGACGACGGCGTGGTGGCCCGACTCGTCGAGCAGGCCGAGGAGTTCGTCGTAGGCCGCCGTGCGTTCCGGGCGGCGGGAGAGACCGGCCATGGTCCACGCCTGGAGCATGGTGGGGGGAGCGATGGCGTTTGGGCCCGTGTACGCGGGGTTGGTGTCGCCCATGGCCTCGCACCAGTGCCTGATCATCGGCTCGTTGACGGGGTCCCGGCCGACCCCGGTGGCGGCGGCCGGGCGGCCCTCGTAGGCCTTCAGGCGCGCCTCGAACTCCTCGTGGACCTCCGGCTCACCGTTCACGGTTTCTGACTGTCCGTCAGATGCGTGGTTCCGTCAAGGCCCCGCAGCCGCCGAAAACGCCTGCGCGGCGGTACCGAAGTACCACCGCGCAGGCGCTTGTCACCCCACGAAGCACACCCACACAGGATGGGGGTCCCCCCTGCTCGAGCGAAGCCGAGAGCTTGGGGGAGGGCCGATGCCGGTGGACCGGCCCGCTCAGCTCATCACCACAGCGGGGCGAAGCTGACGGCGGTGTTGTCGTTGCCCTGGTTGACGGCCGTGAACTCCGAGCCGTTGACCTGGGCGGTGTTGCTCTGGTTGGAGGTACCCTCGCCGACGGCCTGCTGCTGGTTGGTGGCGGAGTTGCCGAAGTTGTCGCCGCCGACGCCGCTGCCGAGGATGCCCTGCTCCGCCTCCGTGGCGGACGCGATCGATCCGTTGTCCGCGAAGGCGCCGTTGTCCGCCGTCGCGACACCGGTGAAGAGGACGGCCGCGAGCGGAAGGGCGGAGACCGCGGCGATGACGCGGGCGGTACGGATACGTGCCATGTTGTTGTCCCTCCAGGACTTCGGAACCAAGGGCGCACCGCCGGCTCATGGCCGGCTGCGCGTGAAGCACTGCTGCCACCAGGGAAGTTGGCCGACCGCCCCGGTGCGGTACGCGACGTCGCGAGTCCAGAGTTGCCCACCGAATCCCCGACGAACCACACCGGAAGCCACTATTCGCACTCAAGCGTGATGACATGTCGATAAACCCCTTTGCGTCACTTCCGTCCCGAACGGGAGCGGAAAGGGGCGTTCGAACCCAGGTGCCGCAAGGGACGGAGCGTTCCAGCACTTTCCCCGTCCGACCCCCAGCCCCGGCGCGTCGCACCCGCTCCCTCTTTCCTTTTTCGAACGTACGTACGAAACTAGGAGCATGGCCACCACCGACCGGCAGGCCACGACGCTGGCCCTCGCACACGCCCTGTCAGCCGCCGAACGCGGACTGGCCGTCATCCCCCTGTCCCGCACCAAGCTCCCGGCGCTGCGTTCCCCGCACCGCGACGACCCCGCCCCTTCCACCTGCCACGGCGAGTGCGGCCGGCTCGGCCACGGGGTCTACGACGCCTCCAGCGACCCGGCCCGGATCCGCGAACTGTTCGCCGCGGCGCCCTGGGCGACCGGATACGGCATCGCCTGCGGCCTGCCCCCGCACCATCTGATCGGCATCGACCTGGACGTGAAGACCGGCACGGACTCCTCGGCCGCCCTGCGCGAGCTGGCGCTGCGGCACCTGTTCACCATCCCGCCGACGGTGGTCGTCGTGACCCCGTCCGGCGGTCGCCACCTCTGGCTGAGCGGCCCGCCGGACGTGGTCGTCCCCAACTCGGCGGGCCGCCTCGCGCCCGGCATCGACATCCGGGGCGCCGGCGGCTACCTCGTCGGCCCCGGCTCCCGCACCGGCCAGGGCGTGTACGCCGCGGCCCCGGGAACCGCGCACCTGGCCCCCGCCCCCTGCCCGCGCTCCCTCCTGCGCCTGCTC
>NZ_NGFN01000043.1 GCF_002148965.1 Streptomyces swartbergensis
CTACGCGTCGGCCGTGCAGACGTGCCGCGGCCTGTCGGCGTCGACGGGCTGGATGGCGCCCGGCGAGTTCGACCGGCTGGCGGACGTGCAGGACGAGCTGGCCATGCACCGCACCCGCCTCGCCAACGCTGGCCGCCCTCCAGCGAAGCCAGCAAGCGGGCACCATGGTGCTCGCAGCCGTCCACCCCGGTGTTACGGCGGTCGAGGATCGTGACCACCACCGGACCGTCACACGGCGTCGGGTCCTCCGGGTGGGCGGCGGAACAGCGCCCCACCGTCACCACTTCCGGACCTTCATCGCCCGGCGGCGGGCGGCGGTGTCCTGCGGCAGCGGCGGCAGATCCGGCGTCGGCTCCGGACGCGGCGACTCGTCGGCGGCGCTCACGCCGCACCCTCGACCAGGTCCAGGCGGCCAGCGTTGGCGAGGCGGGTGCGGTGCATGGCCAGCTCGTCCTGCACGTCCGCCAGCCGGTCGAACTCGCCGGGCGCCATCCAGCCCGTCGACGCCGACAGGCCGCGGCACGTCTGCACGGCCGACGCGTAGCTGGCGGCCAGCATGCCGGCCAGGGTCTCCTCTGCGTGGGCCAGCGCAGCGGCGGCGGCCGGAGGAAGCGGGGCGGTGAGAGTGGGGGTCTCGGGAGCGATCGTCATGCCGCCACCTCCGCCGTGTGCTGGTTGTGCAGACGGGCGGTGCGGATGAGGCGCTGCAAGTCGGCGGCCAGGCCGAGCAGCTGGCCGACGGTCTCCTCGGCCTCGTCGACGGTGAGGTGCGCGTCGTCGCTCGCGTCGTCGAGGACGATGTGCGCCTCCCGCAGCCGCGGGTCATCAGAAGCGGGGTCCGACTTGATCGTCGCGTACAGCTCCAGCGCCAGCCGACCGCTGACGAACGACTTGATGCCGGTGTGCGCGGTCTCCGAGCTGTGCGCGATGTCCTCGACCGCGACCTGCCGGTCAGCGACATGATCTTCAACGCAGTAGTTCGGACAGTAGATACCGACGATCTGCGGGGTGCCGGTGCTGCGGCCGATCGCGGCCGGCACCAGGCGGTAACCCGGCTTGACCGCCGGGAAGGGGTGAACCGAACCCAGGGGTGCCTGGGTAGACTGCTGCCTATCCATGAGGGGACCTTTCAGAGATTCCTCGTGGTAGGGCCGGCCTGAGAGGTAGGAGTCTCGGTGTCCGGCCCGATCTTCTTTTGTGCGGCGCCCGCGGACTGGGTCCGGTAGGAGTGGGCACAGCTAGTAGGCCGCAAAGCCGGGGGCTCTGCGTCTACTTTGTTGCAGGAACAGCATGGCACGGGGTCACCCCGGGCCGCAAGAACTGACGCAACAAAGTAGACGCGGAATCTGGCCGCGCGGCGCCCCCGCGTGAGAACATGCAGCACATGGCAGCGAACACTCCCAACCTCACCAGCGCCGAGAAGGCGCTCTGGCTGCGAAAGCTCGATCGGGCGACCGCTGCCCACATGAAGACTCGCCAACGACTCGACGAGATCGTGGCTGGCGCCCGGCGGGCCGGCGTCCCGCTCACGGCGATCTCCGAGCACTCTCCCTACAGCCGGGAGTGGGCCCGCCGGATCGCCGACCGCATCAACGCCACGCCCGCCGACTCCGAAGAGGGCGGGCCAGAGTGATCTTCCGCAACGACTTTGCATGCCCTTGAGTCAAGCCGGGCCCTAGCTGAGTCGCCATGACCGGCCAGTGCAGCGCCGATGCAGCAGGAGTGCAGTCGCAGTGCAGAACGCCCAAGACGATCAGGCAAGGGGCGCAAAGTGGACGTCATCGACACGTGGACCGGCAGCTCAGCGTGCGCTTTGCAGCAGGCCCTACGGATGACGAACGACGGATTCGCTGACCACCTCGGGGTTGCCGTCCGGACCGTGGCCAGTTGGCACTCGACGCCGGACATCGTCCCTCGAACAGAGATCCAAGCAGCACTCGACACCGCCTACGAAAGGGCCACCGACTCTGTGCGACGACGCTTCGCTCTCCTCACCCGCCCTGCTGGCGGCGTCGAGGCGCAGGCCCTCCGCGTAGCCATCGCCGTGGTCGTCAAGGACGACGACGTACTGCTGGTTTGCCGCCGCGGCTCGGACTCCCTCACCTGGCAGTTCCCGGCGGGCGTCGTCAAGCCCGGCGCCTCTCCCGCAGTCGTCGCCGTGGAAGAGACGCACGCCGAGACGGGAGTCCGATGCACCGTTCGTGAGCCACTGGGCTCTCGCATCCATCCGACGACGGGCGTCGTCGCCGAGTACATGGCCTGCGAATACCTGATGGGTGATGCGACGAACCGCGACCCGTTGGAAAACGCCGACGTGGCCTGGGTGCCTCGATCGGCCCTCACTCGCTTCATCCCAGAACAGATCATTTATCCGCCGATCCTGGAGGCGCTGGCATGACCGAGACCACCACCGACAAGCCCGGCATCTCCGCCGCGATCATCACTGACAACGGCCGAGTGCTCATGGTCCGCCGCCGCGTGAAGGAAGGCGAGCTGTCCTGGCAGTTCCCGGCCGGCGCCATCGAGCCCGGGGAGGCCGCCGAGGACGCGGCAGTGCGGGAGACCATCGAAGAGACCGGCCTGGCTGTCACCGCGTCCCACCTGATCGGCGAGCGGGTGCACCCCAAGACCCTGCGGATGATGAGCTACACCGCATGCAAGGTCGTCCAGGGTGAAGCCCGCGTCGCGGACGAGGAGGAACTCGACGCCGTCGCCTGGGTGACGCTCGACGAGATCCCCCAGTACGTGCCCTACGGGCTGTACGAGCCCGTTCAGCGGTACCTGGAGGAGGCTCTCGCCGAGTGATCCCCCTGGATTCGAGCGCCCAGCCTGCGAGCCCTCGGCGGACGGAGACACGCCATCATCCCGAGGGATCGACGTGCCACCACTTCACCTTTCACCGACTGACCTGCGACGAGTACGACCAACTGCGAGCACGAGCAGCCGGCCGCTGCGAGCTATGCACCACTCCAGAGTCGGAGACCGGAGGAAGGCGACTCGTCGTCGACCACTTCTGGGACGCCGGAACCGAGGTCCGGTTTGTTCGCGGGCTGCTCTGCGACAGGTGCAATGCGGTGATGGCGTGCTTTGACGAGAGGAAGGCTTGGGGTGTCGCCAGCCGCCAGTGGGAGGATGCAGCGCGCAATTACGAGGCTCGTAGCTTCCAGCAGCCGACGGCAGAAGCGTGGTCGCTTGTATCCGAGGTGAGGAAGGCGCGTCGCGCCCGTAGAGAGCGGATGCGCCCCACTCGCAGCGAGCCAGCCCGTCTCGCCAGTTCCGATGGACGCCTGGATGCTTCCGTTCGCATCCCGCTCGACCGACCATCGGATGCGGCTGCGGCACTTCGAGCCGCAATGACGGCCGACCAACTGGCCGCCTTGATAGCCGCCCTCCAATCGTCGCAGTCGGAAGCCGCCTGACGGCATACGCCATGCCGAAGCGCCCCAGCCACTCGGCGGGGGTGTTCTTGGTTACCGTGCCGGAGGAGTGATGGAGGCCCAAGAATGAACGAGTCGGAGCAGCCGGATATGGAGATGCGTGAGGCGACGTTGCCGGACGGGACACGGATGATGATCGCGGTGAAGCCGGGCTTGTCGCAGGACGAGGTGGACTTGCTGGCGGCGCGACTGTGGCAGGAGCCGCGGGAGCAGTAGCCCGCCGGTGCCGGCGCGCTCGAGGTGTCGCGCTTCTGAACGCAGGAAGGCCCCCGCTGCAGATGGCGCAGCGGGGGCCTTCCTGCGTTCAGTGCCGGCGTTCAGTGCCGGCGTTCGATGCTGTAGATCCGCACGGTCCGCGCGTCTTCGTTGACGGCGAGGATGGCGGTGACGAGGGGCCGGACCAAGATGCGGTGGGTGCCGTCGTCGATGCCGTATGGCTCGGTTTCGATGTACGGCTCGTGGCAGACATCGGAGAGCGCGGTGGTGAGCTGTGCGCTGGCGTCATCGGGCAGGGAATCCCAGATGGCCAGGAGCGTCTCGTCGCAGAGGAGCCGGTACACGGCTCCACCTTGTCAGGTCAGGCAGCCCCTTGTGACCTGATTCGGGCAGCATCTGCGAGAACACGCTCGGTGACGTCAATCCACTCGCCGGGCGGTTCTTCCCCGCGGGCTTCCGCAGCGGCGATCTCCCGCCCACGCTGGACGGCGTCGAGGGTGCGTTGCGCGATGCCCTGCCACTTGGTGAACACCTGTAGCAGCTCGTGTGCCGGCGCCCTGTTGATCTCGGAGAGGAATCGCTGGGCGAGGGCGGGGTTGCCGAGGGCGTCGCGGATGGACTCAATGGTCCACGGCTGCTCGCTCATACTGCCCTCCGACCGTGCAAACTTCGTGTCTCATCGCCCACCGTAGCGCACCAGTAGTTGCCCTAGAGTGGGGTCGACCGGACATTCCCTATGTCCGACATGTTCTTCAACGTCGCCCGCTTCCGCCGGGCAGCAGGAAGCCCCCACTCGATCGAGTGGGGGCTTCGTCGTCACTGCCCGAGGATCCGCTGTTTCTGCTGCTGGAACTCGTCGTCGCTAATGACGCCCTGGTCGCGGAGGCTGGCGAGTTTGGCGAGCTCATCGGCAGTCGACGCGGTCGGCTGGGCGGCGGATGGGCCGGGCCCGTGGTGGGTGGCGATGGCGGTTTCGATGGCGGCCCGCAGTTCCTCGAATGCGGCCTGCTGCTTGCCCCGAACGAACAGCACCGAGTTCTCGTCGTTGACGGCGCTGCTGGTCTGGCTGCCGAACTTCGACCGCCGCTCGTTGCCGCCGGCCGCGCTGAAGGCGATGAACCCATTGACGAACGGCCCGGCAGGCTTCCACTGCACGCTGCTGATCTGCGAGATGTGGAAGCGTTTCTCGCCCTTGCCGACGCTGAGCCGGCCGAGGATGCCCTTGCGGGTGATGGTCACGGTCTGGCCGTCGAATTGGACCTGCCCGTTGTGGCCTTTGGCTTCTAACATGCGCCCCCCTTGGTGCTTGGAGGCGGCATTCTGGCATGCCGGCCGGGCGCCGGGGGCGGGCATGCGAAACGCCCCCGCGCCTCGGGTGAGGTGCGGGGGCGTCCGTCGTGTGCGGGGCCGGGTCATCCGTCGCGTCCGCGTGGCTGCTTGGTGCGGAGGAGCCGAACGGGCCGCACGTCCCGGCTGCCGTCCGCCCGTTCGACGAGAACGTTCCGCGGCGCGGTCCGCCCGAGGTGCAGGTGCGGGAACGGGACGTTCGGCGGCGGGACGGGGACGGCGTAGCGGGTACGGACCGTGACCGGCTCCCACTGGTTCGGCCCGCGGTGCTCCCAGTAGGTGCGCGCGGCAGGCTCGGGAGCGGCCGGCATGTCGAGGGTGAGCTGCTCGGTGGTCACGCGGTCCACCGCCGGACGGGGATGCCGGCTTGTTCGGCGAGGGCGGCGGTGTGGCTGGCGCCGCGGCTGCCGTTGCGGATGACGGCGAGGCACAGGTCTGCGCCGAGGTTGATCATGTGGGCGTTGCGGATGAACCCGGCGCGCTTGCCGTTGATCTGCCAGTTCGCCGGGTGCTTCTCCTCGGCGACGACGAACAGCGGGCCGCGTTGGGTGTCTCGGACCCACGCAGACGCCTGCCGGTCTGCACCGTTGGGGCAGTCGCCGTGCACGACGATCACGGGGACGGCAGGACTGGGCAGTTGGGCGAGGACGTCGTTGAGGGCTCGGCGCAGGGTGCGGACGTCCTCCCAGTCCCTGCTGCCGGTGACGAGGACGCGGTACGGCTTCACTGCTCCCCCGTCTTCTCGCCGTTCCACCAGCGCCGGTCGTTGGCGGCGGCCTCGCGGACGCTGGGGCCGGCATCGTGGGCGGGGATGGACAGGTCGCGGGTTCCGGCGCGCAGCCACTCGCCAGACGACGCGGGGACCGTGACCGGCAGGTGCCCGAACTCGCGGAGGACTTCCTGCAGGTCGGCGATCGCGGCCCGGTAGCCGTCGCCCCATTCAGTGCGGGCGGTGATCTCCTCGCTGGCGAGGTCGGTGACAGCCTGGAGGGTGCCTTGCAGCTTGCTGATGCGGATGGCGCGGCGGACGGCTTTGCGGCGCCACGCCTCTGCCTGCTCCCGCAGGTGGTCAACTTCGGACTGGACGACGCGCCAGACAGCAGCGGCAATGTCGTCGGGGTAGCGGGCGGGGGTGTCGCGGATGGCGGCGGTGATCTGGGTGTGGAGGTCGCCGGGGGCGGACCGCTGGGCGCGTTCGGCGGCTTGCTGGCGGGCCCAGTCGACGGGGCCGCGGGTCTGCGGCTCGGTCTGGAATCGCTGAGCGCCCGCCTGCGGCCCGTTGAGGGGGTCGGAGCCTCCCGAGACACCGACTTCGGGGGTTGAGGCCGCGAGAGGGGCGCTCAGCGGCTTTCCTGGGGCCTGTTCGGCGGTGCGGCGATCGGCGTTCACGACTCACTCCGGGATTCTGTGACGGTCTGGGTGGTTTTGGCGCCGAGCTGGAAGGCGGCGAGCTCGACGGCCTCCGCGATGGACAGTTCACCGTCGGCCTCAGCCCACAGTTGGGCGGCCCGGCGGGACAGTTCGTCGGTGAGGGCCTGCTGCTCCGGCGTCATCGACGGGCGGCCCTTGCGGCACCGCGAGCCGGGAACGAACTCGTGGCTCATGCGGCTGCCTCTCGTTGCGCGTCGGGGATGTGGATCAGGTGCACGCCGATCTCCCCCACGGCGAGGGCGATGGCGACGGCTTGGGCGCGGTCTGCGGCGCCGAGTGCACGGAAGATCTCGCTGAGGTGGCGGTCGACGGTCGTGCGGTGGATGCCGAGCCGCCGGCCGATCGCGGCGTTGGTGTTGCCGTTCGCGGCGAGCAGCAGCACCTGCCGCTGCCGGGCGGTCAGGGGTCTCACGGCCGCCTCCTGGGTCGGGGCACCCTGCCGCGGATGTCCAACACCCCGTCGGCGCGGGCCAACAGCAGCAGGGCGCGGCGGAGAACAGCGCCGGGGCGTTCACCGCGGCGGGCGTAGGCGGCGAGGATCGCGGCACTGCCGTCGTCGGGCTGCCAGCGCAGCGGCGCGCGGGTCACGACTGGGCCCCGTCCTGCTGCGCCTCGGCGGCGGGGTCCGTATGGCAGCCGCAGCCCCACTTGTGGGTCTCGGGAGTCGGGCAGTGTTCGCTGTGGCCGATCCCGGCCTCACAGGCGGGGCAGTCCCGGGCGGGGGCCTCGGTGCCGGTCTGCGCCTCGGCGGCCATCCGGCGCAGCTCGGCCATCACCTCGTAGGCGCCGTTGGCTGCCCCCACGTCGTGCTTCATGCGGAGCCGGAGGGCGACGATCTCGGCGCAGTCGGCGGCTTCCAGCAGGACGGCGGCCCGGTCGGCGCACAGCTGCTGCACCATGGCGTCGATGCGGTCCGCGCGGGCACGCAGCTGCACCCCGTCCTTCCGGAGCCGGTCGGCGTCGCGGCACAGGGCGTCCCACTCGGCCCGGTCGGCGGGCTCGGGCAGCACGGCCAGGACCGCGTCGACGAACCCGTCGGTCTCAGCGTCCGCGCCGTAACGGTCCAGGAACCCGTGGCCCCAGCCACAGGTGCGGGCGTCCTCTCGGGCCAAGGCGGCGGCGATGCGGTCGTGGAGCGCGGCCCGGTCCACAGGCGGCACGGCGGCAGGCACGGCGTGCGTCGGGTCGATCAAGTCGGCGGCGGCCAGTCGGTGTTGCCCGGCAGCCGTGTCCACGCCCCACACGGCAGCGTCCTTACGCTGCACGGAGGCGAGTTCCTGGGCGTGCAGGCAGAGGGCGCCGTCGATGACGTCCTCGGGCAGGCCGTGCCGGTACAGCAGCTCGCGGGCGGTCTCGGTGTTGGTCACAGGTGTCTCCTGGTGTGGGGCCGTCCCGGTCGGGCGGCGGGTGTGGGAGGCTGCGGACAGGCCCGGCTGGCTATGACCCAGCCGGGCCGCTTCGTTCAGGCGGTGATCCACTGGCCCCAGCGGCAGCCGGTGCACAGCCACGCCTCGCCCTCACGGAAGTCGGCGCAGTGGTTGGCGATGTACTCGACGGGGTCGCCGCACTCGGGGCACGCCTCGGGCTTGCCGTCCGGCTCCCCGGTCGGCTCCTCGTCGTCGAGGGACGCCGGGTCGTTCACGGCGTAGCTGCTGGCGATCCGGTATCCGGCCGCCGCGTACTTGGGCAGGAGCTGCTCCTCGATCGCTTCCCGGCCGCGGTCGTCGTCGTGGCCGTCGTCGGGGCTGCCGTGGACGCGGACGCTGTAGCCGTCCGTCCACAGCTCGATGGTGAAGCGGTCGCCGTCGTCGCTGGTGAGGTTCCAGGTGTGCTGAACGTGATCGTCGTGGATGCTCACGGGTGTCTCCTCGGGTTCGGTGCCCGGTGTGCGGGCGGGGCGGGGGTTACTGCTGGGTGTCGTATTCGCGGTGGAGGACGGTCACGTCGGCCTTGTAGGCGGCGGCCACCTCCTCCAGCCGGGCACGCAACTCGTCGAAGTCGGCCGGAGCCAGGTCGACGGCGTCGATGCGGAAGTCGGCGGCGATACGGGCAGGCATGCAGGTCCTCCTCGGTGGGCGGGTACGCGGCGGGGCTAGGCGGGCGTCAACGCGCGGCGGGCGGGTTTCGCCGATCGACCGGTMCCCGCCCGCGGCGGGTACGGTGCGGGGCAAGCCCGCGGCGGATAGGCGCCGCCGCGGGCCGCATGCGGTCACGGGGCGGGGGTGTCGGTCGTGAACTCGATGACGACCGCCTCGTCTCGGACGTGGAACCGCAACGCGTCGTCGTGGAGCGGCTGTTCGCGGTCGAGCCCGTGGGCTTCCCGGTACGCCAGCTCGGCGACCGCCCAGGCTTTGCCGATCTCGGCAGCGGCAGCACCCCACGGCTCGGCGGCAGGGACGACCCAGCGGTGAATGCGGCGGGTGACCGTCTCGGACGTGAAGTCAGCCACGAGTGGTCTCCTCGGCGAGGACGTCGGCGACGGACCGGCCGCGGTACGTCAGCGTCGGGGCCAGCTGCTTAGCGAGGCGGAGCGCCGTGTCGTGGTCGAAGCGGTGCGCGTTCAACCACTCGACGCTCTCGTCGATGCCGTGCTCGGGCCAGCTCGGCTCGTAGTCCCAGGTGCCGTCGGTGCCGTAGTCGCGGATGCCGTGGCGGACGGCGAAGAGGCCGTCGCCCGCGTACTTGACCTGGATGGTGAACGTCCACCGGTCGTCGTGGCCCTCGGGCAGGCAGGAGACCACGTATCCGGTCGGCTGAACAGTGGGCTCGGGGATGCCGTCGGCGGGGACGGTGTGGCCGAGCCCTTCGCGGATCTCCCGCATCGTCATCGCACGCTTCGGACGGTCGGTCATCACAGGCTCTCCAAGGTGGGCTGGAAGGGGGTCAGTGGTAGGGCGGTCTGGTCGGGGTGGATCTCGGGCGGCGCATCCGCCGTGCGGGCGGCGGGCCGGGCGGTCATCGGTAGCGGTGCGCGGTGATCTCGGGCCCGGTGTCGCGGTGGTAGGCACTGCGGCACTCGCTGTCGCAGAAGGCGGCGTCAGCACGCTTGCGGAGCCGGCGATGGGGTCCGCCCTTGGTGGCGCAGGGCGCCTCGAGGGTTCGGCACTCGCCGCACCAGTCGACGGGGTCGATATGGGCGCCGCACCAGTTGCAGTGACGGGTGCCGTCGCCGTGAACGACCGCCTCTTGAGCGCGGTACCGGGCGTAGCGGTTCCTCATGCGGCCTCCTCCTCGTCGTCTTCGTCGCCAGGCTGGGCATGCTCGAAGGCGCGCTCCTGGTCCTCCGGGGCGAGAGTGCGGTAGCAGGCGGCGCACAGCTGCTCGTCGCGGAAGCGGCCGGTCTTCACGTGGTCTCGTTCGAACTGCGGGAAGGTCCGCTTGCCGCAGCGCGTCACGGTCGGGGAGATCGACAAAGCCACGAAGGCCGCGCCACCCGAGACCACCTCCGTCACCTCGTCCTCGGCGAGGTGGTGCGCCTCGTAGCGGACGGCGATGTGCACCGTCCCGGTGGAGAGGCTCTCGACGAACAGCAAGTCCGCGTCGAGCGGGATCGGCTTCACGCGGCGTTCCCTTCCTGGGGTCGGTGGGTGGTGTGGCTGTTGGGGTTGCCGCCGCACAGGGCGCAGGTGCACATGTCCGACGGCGGGGTCGGGCCCGTGGCGGCGGTCATGCGGCGGCCCATGCGGCGGGCTGGAAGCCCTCGGAGCGCCAGCGGTAGACGCTCCGCGGGGTGACGCCGACGATGCGGGCGACCTCCTCGGCAGGCACGTCACGCTCGCTTAGACCGCGGGCGACCATCACCCGCTCCAGCCGGGTCAAGCCCTCAACGGGCCGGCGTTCGGTGACGATCAACTCGACGTCGAACTCGTCAGCGACGGTCCACTCGGTGAAGTCGGGGTCGCCGTGTCGGCGGATGCGTGTGCGGTGCTTGTCGCAGAGGCGGCGGCCGGGTCGGGCCGGGGTGGCGCAGTCGTCGATGTTGCAGTTGCGGCTCACGCGGCGGTTTCCTCGGCTTCCTGGTAGCGGCGGTTGTGGACGGTGAGGCGAGCCCGCCCGTCCTCGTGGCAGGGCACGGTGGGGGTGACCTGGCACTGCGGGCAGCAGGCCGTGGTCTGCGCCCAGGCGGAGATGCGCTGCGGGTGCGGCTGGGTCATGACCTGGTTGCGGGTGCGGAGGACGCACGGCCGGTGGGCGGCGGCCCCGCAGTGCGGGCAGGGCACGGAGCGGGCCGGGTGCTGCTTGGCGCGCAGGCCGTGACGGATCGACTCCGGCATCGGGGCGGCAGGGCGGCGAGTGGTCATCGACGGCCCCCGTTCACGGTGCGGGCGATGTCGAGGGCGTGGTTGCTGCCGCACCAGCCGCACGTGTCGCCACCCCGCTCGGACGGGTCGAGCATGGCCAGGCAGCCCAGCCAGTCGCCGACGTACTGGACGACGTCGGCCTCCAAGGGCGTGTCAGAGGCCGTGCGGAGCCGCTGGGCGGCGTTGCTGAATTCGATCTCGGGCTTCATCGGGTCTCCTCGGGCGGGCAGTTGCCGCAGTCGCAGGGCTGGTCGGGGAAGTGCTGGGTGTTGCGGTAGTGCTTGACGGCCGCGTCCCAGGCGGCTTTCGGCAGGGACCACTCCGGAGGCGGGCCCGGCGGGCTGCTGCCGGTGGGCCAGGCGCCGGGCCGGTGACCAGGCGGCCGAGGCGCAGCCGGCTTCTTGGCGGGCTCCTCGCGGCGGGCCTTGCCGATGTCGATCTGCTGTCGCATGAACGCCCTTAGGTCCGCTCCCCCGCCCTCGGCGCGCATCGCCTTGATGTCCTCGAGCTCGGGCTCCCAGTCGGCGGCGGTCACGATGCGGCCTCCTCGTCGACGTCGGCCTGGTCCGCCTGCTGGCCGCCGAGGATCCGGGCAGAAGCCGCCCTGCGGCGCGCAATCTCCGCCTGCTCGTCACGGCCAGACCGCGCAGAGTGCGGGGCGCGCTCCCGGCCGTTCTCCATCCGGCACGGCCGGCCTATCGGCGCCCCACAGGCAGGGCACTCGATGCCGAGTGGGCCCGGCCGCCGCACCGCGGCCACCTCGTCCGGGATCTCCCGCCCCACGCCGGCCAGCAACTCGGCGACCGGACGGCGTCTCATCACCTGGCCATCGGCGGCCCGGGTGCGCTGACCGCGGAGGGCAGCGAGGTAGGCCTGTACGTCATCCGGGTCTGCGTCCGGGACCTCGGCGGGGAGGCCCGGGCCCTGGATGTCCGCGGCGCGGTCGTCACGGGTCCGGCGGATCTCGGCGATGATCTCGGCGGGGCTGACGAACGGCTGCTTACGGGCCACCGAAGCGGCAGCTGCACGAGCGTCAGCGAGCGCGAAGTCGGCGAGGACGTCGTGCCAGGCGTCCGGGGTGTACTCGTCGAACTTCTGCTGGGGGCACAGGGCTCGCACATAGCGGGCGAGCATCACGGTCTCGTCGGGGGTCACTGGTCCTCCTGATCCATTCGGGCTCGGGCTCGGGCCATGGCGCGGCTGGCCCAGTCGTCGACTTCTTGCTGATTGCGGCTGGCCGGGCCGGTCTGTCCGACGGCGGCGGGCAGGTAGGTGACGTCGCCCTGCGCTTCGGGGGCCTCGAGGCTTCTCCAGCCCTGGACCCAGGCGGAGGCTCCGGCGGGTACGCCTTTGAGGCGGGCGGAGTTGACGGCGTAGGCGACCATGGCGGCCACGCCGACGCGGTTGGTGGCTTGCCGCGTGTACTCCCAGCCGGATTCTCGGAGGTCCCAGGCGACGCCTGCGAGGCCCGCGTTGGCGATGCCACGCTTCAGTTCGGCGAGGGGGTCGGGGAGGCCGTCTGGTCGCGGCTCGCTTGCAGCACCAGTACTTCCGTAGGAAGTACTGGGGTATGGAGTGGCACCGGCATGGATACCCGTGACGGAAGCGTCACGCCGTGACGGGCCCCTCTGACCTGCACTGCTGTCGGAACTTTGAGAATTTTCCGAGGCACTTTCACTTTTTTTGGAGGACGAATCGAAGGTAAAGTCCTTCGATTCGTCGGCGTTTCGGTCGCCTTTTTGGGCTCGGCCGTGGTCGCTGCGGGCACCTTCGCGGTGCTTCGACTGGCGGTCGCGGGCCTTCTTCCGCTCGGCCTCGGCGCGGGCGCGGGAGGTGTTGCGGCCGTCCTCGAGGAAGTCGTGGAAGACGTAGTCGCCGGGCGCCGGGTTGGGGCATCCGTCGGGGCAGTTGTGGCCGTGTTCGTGCCACAGTCCGGCCTTGATGAGCTTGGCTGCCTGTGGCTTGGTGCCGTACAGCTCGGCGACTACGCCGGGCACGATGCCGTCGGTCAGGTGCTGGGCGGCGTAGGAGCCGCAGCGCAGCCAGAGACCGAGCGCAGCATTCCCAGCCTTGATCAGCTTCGGGTGGGAGTGAGCCTTGTCGTCGATCCTGAACCAGGGCATCGGGACTTCTTTCGGTTGGGCTGAAGGCAGGGGTCGTCGTGGGCTCTTGGCACGCCGTACCTGGCGCTGCCATACTACTTTAAAGATTGGAAAGAATGGAAGGATTGGAAATGACTTACACTCTGACCATGGCTGCTGACCAGGGCATTCAGATCGCAGACGACGGCGTGGCCGAGGTCTCCATGACCGAGGCGCGGGCCCAGCTCACCCGCCTGATCCGCGGCGTCCGCGAGGACGGTCGTCCCGGCGCGTTCACAGAGCGCGGCGAGCGTCGCGCCTACGTCGTGACGCCAGCGATGTTCAGCCGGGTCAAGGGGCCCAGCGAGAAGGAGAAGGCGTTCAGCGAGCTGGTGCACAAGCTGGACGCGCTGTTCCAGGACCCCGAGTTCGCCGCCCGCGTAGCGGAGAAGGACCCCGAACTCCATGAGGTGCTCGAGGGCGGGGCATACCACCTGCTCCTCTGACCGCATCTCCCCTCCTCTCCTCCGGGGCCCCGCTTGCGCGGGGCCCTTTGTCGTGCGCCTCAGGCCGCGGTCTGCTGCCGCCGCTGGTTCTGGCTGAGCCCGCCCCACACGCCGCGCACGGTGGCGCCGTCGTGGGTTTCGAGGGCGGCGCGGTGCTGGTCGCATTCGGCGATCACCGGGCAGTCGGCGCAGATGCGTTTCGCGGTCTGGCTGCCGCCGCCGGCGAGGCCTTCGGTCCACGTGTCGGGGTCGGCCTGTGCGCAGAGGGCGGAGGTCATCCAGGCGTAGCGGCCGGCGCTCATGCGGCGGCCTCGACGGCGTACTGGGGGTGGTCGCGGAAGGCGTGGTCGATGTACGCCTTGCTGACGCCGAGGCGTTCCGCGGCGGAGGCACGGTCGAGGCCGATGGTGGTCATGACCCAGTGCGCGTCCTGGGCGACGATCTCCCGCTTCGTGACGCCGTAGAGGGGCTGGAAGTCGGGGTCGTCGATGACGTCCATGCGGTCGGCCCAGTAGGTGACGGTCGGCCACTTCCTCTCGGCGGCCAGCTTCCGCATGCGCCGGATCTGCCGTGCCTCGATGCCGTGTCGGGACGGCCGCTCGTCACGCAGGTGCTCGTATGCCTCGGCGACCTTCGCCGCGGTGGCGCTGCGGATGGGGTGCTCGCTTTCGGTACGCCGGACCAGGTCGCCGACGTAGCTCGGGTTGAGGCCGATGTGTTCGGCGAGGCGGCGCATGGGCCATCCGTTGGCGACGAGGGCTTGGATGCGGCGCCTGGTTCCGGTGCCGTCCGTGTAGCCGACGGCTGCTTGCTCGGCGGTGACGGCCAGGATCTTCCGCGCGGTTTCGGGGGTGACGCGGTGCTTCCTGGGGCGCTTGCCTGACGGGGAGGGCAGGAAGTTGCGGAGGGTCCACTCGTCGAGTCCGGCGGTGCGGGCGACGGCGTTGACGCTGATGCCCGCGGCCTGGAGGGCGGTGAGGTGCTGCCGGACGGGCTGGGCGTCGATGAGGGCGGGCTGGCCTTCGCGGCGTCGGCGCCGCAGGTCGCGCTGCCACTGGCGCCTTCGCTCAACGCAGTCGGGAAGGCGGCAGCCGTAGTCGGTGTAGCAGGTCAGGTTGTTGTGGTGTGGGGCTTCCCCGGTGCGGCGGGTCATGGCTTCTCCTTCCGGGTGCCGGTTTCGTCGGTGTTCCAGGCGTTCCAGCAGGCGGTGAGGAGCTGGTCGTCGTGGCCGGGCTGGGTGGGGATGAGGGGCGCGTTGTTGATGGCGTCGCGGAGGCGTGCCATCTGCTGGCGTTCGGCGCGGAGTTGGCGGCGGCATGCGGCCACCTGGCGCCGGTACTGGATGTGGACGATGCTGCGGCGGGCGGCCTTCCAGGCGATCCAGCCGCCCGCGGCGACGGCGAGGCCGGGCCCGTAGGTGGTGGCCTGCTGGTCGACCCACACCCAGGCGTCGATGACGGCGGACAGCTGCTCGGGGGTCACGACTCGCCCTCCGTCCGCCGGGCGGGCCGGGTGATGAGCGCGAACACGACCGCAGCGGTGCCGATCGTGAAGCCGAAGCAGGCGAGGAACAGGGCCATCAGGCGGCCCTCCCCTGCATGGCGGCGACGGTGCCGCGCCAGCGGCGGACGGCGGACTTGTCGCGGGTGTGGCCGAAGCCGTCGACCCGGGTCACGCCGTCCTTGTGGAGGCTGGCCGCGAACCTGCCCCAGTCGTGGTCGCGATCGGGCGGGTCAGGGAGCTCGTGGTCGCGGGCGACCTTCCAGAACAGGAACGGCTGCCCGGTCCGGGCTATCTCGACGAAGGTGGGGCGGACGATCTCGACCCACGTCTCGTAGTCCTCGATGCGCTGCTGCGTCCGGGTCTTCGCCGGCTCGGGGACGCTGCCGTCGAGGGCGGGCTGCACAGTGGCGGTCATGACGCGGACTCCTCGTCGGTGATGGCTTCGATGTGGAGGCCGGGCTGCTGGACGTTGACGGTGTGGGTGCGGCCATCGGGCGACTTGACGACGAAGCCGAGGCCGCGCGAGATGCCGTTGGACCACTGCCAGGCGTCGGCGATCTCGCCTTCGAACGTGACCCGGACCTTGGTGCCCTTCCGGGCCAGCGCCAGGAGTCGCGCCTCCTCGTCGCTGAGGGCGTGCATGGGGCGCGGTTTCGGAGCGTGCATGATCGTGACCTGGGTGGGGCGCAGTCCGGGCACGGGGTTCTCGCAGCGGCAGCCGATCTGCTCGGGGTCCGGCGGCTGGACCTTGCACGACTTGTCGCAGCGTCGGCAGTACCAGACCAGAAGCGTCGTCTCGGGGAGCGTGGTCACCACGCCACCCCCGTCTCCTGCCGGAGTGCGGCGTTGACGATCTCCTCGTCGGGCGTCCAGAAGCCGAGCGCCCCCTTGGCGGGCACCGGTTCCGGGAGGGCGATCACGTCGGCGAGCGTCCAGTGGTAGGCGAAGTCGAAGCCCCATGGGCCACAGCAGAGGCCGTCCTCGGACCAGTGGCAGCCGGTGATCGTGGCGACGGCCACGACCGCGCGGTACACGTCGAGGTGTTCGCCGTACACCTGCGCCTGCTTGTCGGGCTGGGCGCCGGCGTGGATGAGGATGCGGGCGCCCTCATGCTTCGCGGGCAGCTTCCACGATCGGTTTTCCACGCGCTTCGTCTGATGGGCGATCGCCCCGGCCCATGGCTGGCGGATGGTGAGGGCCTTCATCGGACGTCCTCCGTGAGCTGGATGGTGCGGCCCCTGTGGGCGGGTTCGAACGCCCAGTGGTTGCGGTTGCCGCTGAAGGCGGGCACGTCGACGAGTTCAGGGCCGAGACGGACGGCGCCGAGGACGACGGCTTCGTGGACGGTGGCCCGGTCGAACGTCTTGAGGTGGGCGTAGGGGCCGTCGGGGCCGTTGCGGAGCTCGGGCACGATCAGGGCGGCGTGCCGCTGGTTGCGCTTGATGTAGCAGGGGCGGCCGAACGAGGAGCGGAAGCGCAGCAGGCTAATCAGGTCGCGGACTGCGGGGCGGTAGGTGGAGAGCTTGGTCATGACGCCGCCTCCTCGCGCACCTTGAGGCTGACGGGGGTGAGGTAGAGGACGCGGTTCACGGTGTCGCTGATGGCCTGCTGGAGTTCAGCGGCGAGGAGCCGCTGCGCGTCGCTGGTGAGCTCGCTGCTGATCGCGAGGTGCAGGGCGCAGTTCCAGGAGCCGTCGACCATCTGGTAGCCGAACGTCGGCCCGGGCTGGAGCTTGCTCGTCTCGAGGGCGTCGGCCCACTCTGCGACGGAGGTGGAGCGGAACTCGGAGGTCTCGTCGGTCATGTGTGATTCCCTTGGGGTGAGGGCCGCCCCGATACCCGCGGGGCGGCCGTTCGCGTGTGCGGGCTAGAAGGGCGGGTCGGACGGGTCGGCGCCGAGGGTGAGTTCGGTGATGCGCTTCTCGATGTCGCCGGTCAAGTCGGCGCCTACGTGCTTCAGGGCGAAGGTGATCGTCTGGCCCACGCCCTGGGCGTCCCCCTTACTGAGGAGTGCGGCGGCCAGGTATTCGGCAAGGACCCGGCGGACCGGTTCGGGAACCTGGGCGGTGATGTCGGGTGCCTTGGTCCACGGGTCGCGTTCGGGGGTTGCGCCCGCCCATCCGGCCGGGGCGAGACCGGCGGGGGTCTTGTAGGCGGAGCGCGGGTCCCAGCCGTCGGCGGTGAGTCGGTCGTCGACGAGGTCGTCCAGGTTGCAGTGGGCTTCGTCGAGCGCCTTGGTGAGGTCGATGGCCGCCTTCCAGCGGTCCTTCTCTCGGCTGGCAAGTCCCTCGGCGATGTGCCGGGCGACGAGGGCGCGGGCGTCGTTGAAGCGGCGGCGCAGGGAGTAGAGCGCTTCGCTCAGGTCGGCGGTTCGGGTGGCCTGGTCCTCGTCGCGGGCGAGGGTGGCGTGGACCTGCGCCTCGGCGATGGTCCGGTCGGCTTCGGGGTTGTGGCCCTCGAAGGTGGTGTTCTTGTCCTCGTGGGCCACGGTCAGCAGTCGCAGCGCTTCGGCGCGGTGGTTGATCGTCATGTGGTGTGGTCTCCTCTTGGGAGGGCCGACCCGCCTGATTTGGGCGGGCGGGTCGGCCCGCGCGGATGGGGTGGTTACGGCTGGTCGGGTTCGGGCGTCCAGTCGGTGGAGTCGTCGATGGCGTCCTGGTCCCAGGCGCCGGGTGTGGGCTGGTCGTTGTCGCCCAGTTCGACGCTGTACGCGGCGTCGGCGGCCGGCGCAGGTGCCTGCGTGGGAGCCGGGGCGGTGAGGGCGGCGACGGACAGCGGCGCCTTCTGCGGGACGACCTCGGCGTAGGTGGTGCCTTCGAGCTCCTCGGAGACGTAGGGCATGCCGTGCAGGGCGTCGGAGGCGATCAGCCGGCACAGTTCGCCCGTTGCACGGGCGACGAGCATCGTCTGCGGTTGCTTCTTCCACTCCGGCTTGTTGAGGAGGCCGAGCTGGCTGGCGCGGGCGGTCGTCCACTCGACGGTCTGCCAGTTGTCGGTGCCCTTGCGGCGGCCACGCATGACGCAGCGTTCGGGGGTGGACTCGACGAGTTCGACCTCGTGGCCCTGCTTCTGCACGATGCCTCGCATGGCGTGCGCCCGCAGGGCCGGGGTGCCCTGGATGACGTCGATGCTCTTGAGCGTCGCCATCGGCTTCAGCCCGAGCTCGGAGCCGGCGAGGATCGCCGCGGTGATGTCACCGGGCTTGCCACGCAGTGACTGAGGGACGAACGAGGTGGCGGCGAGCTTCTGCGCCATCTGGTAGGCGAGGTCGGCTTCCTGCGCCCACTGCATGAGGGCGGTCGTGCCCGCGGTCGGAGCCGGGGCGGGGAGGGTGTTGGTCTGCTGGTCGGTGGTGGCGACGGCCTGCTGCTCGTCGCGCTGGGCGATCTCGTTGGAGGTCATGCGTAGTTCTCCCTTGGGAAGTTGGTGTGGGCAAATTCGCCGAAGTGGCTGATGGCGGCGATGTCGTAGGCGCGGGCGGCCTCTTCGCGAGTGGCGTAGTAGCCAAGGGACTTGGTCTTCCGGCCCGCCCTGAGCCGTGCGTGCCAGCGTTCGCTGCGGGGGTACCAGGTGACGCCCTTGAAGCCGGAGTTGCTGGTTCGCTTCATGCGGTGGTTTGCGGCGTTCTGCGTTTTGGTGCACGGCCGCAGATTCGTCTTGCGGTTGTCGAGGCCATCCCCGTTGACGTGATCCACCATCGGCAGGCCGGTGATCAGCGAGTGCATGTACTGCGTCGCGCGGCGTCCGTCAGAAAGGCGCACTCCTCGCTTCGCATACGCGGTTCTGCCGTGCACTTTCGCCTGCCACGGGCCACTCGCCACGATCGCCTCGTAGTCTTCGGCGTCGACCAGCGCGTAGAAGCCCTTGGTGAGCGGTATCCGCTTCACGTTCTCGCTGCTCACGACAGATACTCCTCGGCCTGACGGAGGGTCGCCCAAGCCGGCATTCCAATCTGGGGGATGGTGTCGACGTGGCCGGTCCAGTCGGGCCAGTCGTCGTTGGCAACGCACTCGGCGTAGCGGCGCAGCGCTTCCTCGTTGCGCCCGCGGCCGATGTCCTGGTCCTGGTCCTTCAGCTCGCCGACGGTCACCAGGTAGGGAGCCTTCTTCGACTGGACGACGAAGAGGAAGCGCGCCCCTTCGGGGGCCAGTCCGGCAGCCTCTACGCCATCGATGTAGAGCGCCCCTTGCTGGTGGTAGCTGTAGCTCTCGATCGACTTGCTGAAGCCGCCTGGGCTGGCGTCGGCCGCGGTCTTCAGGTCGACGACGAAGGTCACGTCGGGGCGGATGACCAACCAGTCGGGGCGGACACGGAGCCGCACGCCAGTGCCGGGGTGCGTCCAGTAGATCGACCGTTCGGCGATCCCGTTGCCCGGCTTGAACAGCGGACCGGCCAGACGGTGCTTGCTGATGGCGTCTGCCATCGCCTGCACCTGCTCGCCCTCGTGGAAGAGGAGCGGTACGGCGCCGGCGGCGCGGATGGCGTCGCGCTCCTCGCGGGCGGCCTTGGTGCGCCAGTCGTCCCACTCAGTGACGACGATCTCCTCGCCCTCCCCGAGCACGAGCTTGTGGGCGGCGTGCCCGAGGTCGAACTCCCGCTTCGGCGGCTGAGGGTTGTCACGGTCGTACTTGAACTGCGCAGGGCAGCCGGGGTTGAGGAGGGCCCGGAGCCCGGTGGAGGAGATCGAGGTGCGGTCCGCGTGGTAGTCCTCGGCGGGCAGGCCGTCGACGATCTGCGGCGCCTCGACCTCGACTGCGGCGGTCATGCGATGCCGTCCAGGCGCATCGGCGTCGAGTCGGCGATCGCGTCGTAGACGTCGCGAGCCCAGCGGGCGTCGCCGAGCGCAGTGTGCGCGGCCTCCTCGGCGGGCGGCTCGACACCGACCGCACGCGACAGCTCGTAGGACTTGAACGGCAACTGCGGGTAGTCGCCGGGGAAGAGGAAGTCGCCACCGTAGACGCCGGATGCGGCCAGGCCGAGCCGGAATCCGGCCGCGAGGGTCGCAATATCGACCGGCCGGTAGTGCCACTGCGCGGCGCCGGGGCCGAGGAGCTTGCGCAGGTGCCGGTCGTCGAAGCCGGGATTCGAGCCGATCATCACAGCGCCGGACAGGACGTTGACGATGGCCTTGACGGCCTCAGCGCTGCTCATCAGGACGGCCGGGATCTGGCCGGTGAAGGCGGCCGAGTCCTCGCCTGTGGGCAGTTGGCGGCGCTCGTGGAAGCGGCCGATGCGCAGGGCTTCGGGGTCGGCGCCCGCCAGGGTGACGGAGAACTGCCAGACGTATTCGGTGTCGGTGGTCTCGTCGCCGTCCTGCTCGCGCAGGATGACGGCGACTTCCCACACCTCGCCGATCTCGGCGTCGAGGTGGGTGGTCTCGCAGTCGACGAACGCCAGTGGCGTCGTCCGTTTCGTGGTGCTTTCGGTGGTCATGTGACCCTCACTTGGGTGTGCTGGGGTAGGGCCCGCTCCGCTGGGCGGGGGGTGCTCCGGCGGAGCGGGCCCTACGGATGCCGCAGCGCGAGGGGGGCGCGCAGGCGGCAGGTATGGGGTTGTGGTGGCGGCTTACTCGGCGCCGGCCGCGCGGACGATGCGGTCGTGTGCCTCGTTGAAGTCCTCGGTGTCCAGGCCCATCCACGGCACGGTTTGCGTCATCGCGTTCAAGATCTCGAAGGAGTTGAGGCGGTCGGCCTTGTACTCGTCGGCGGCCTGCTCGATGTCGGCGTCGGTGTAGGTGCCGTTGTGGGTGACGTTGCCGGGCATGTAGGAGCTGCCGGGGGACTCGCACCAGGCCCAGCTGAGCTTGGCGGTCAGGTCGCTGACGGCGTCGGCGTTGACGGCGGCCTGGATGGCTTCTGTGTCCTGCGTCCAGTCGATGCCGGTCTGCACGAGGATTTCGACGCCCTTGAAGGCGTCCTCGCGGCGCATCGCTTCGGCGATGGCGAGCCCTTCGTGGTGGCCGATGCGCCAGCGGGCCGCGCAGTTCAGGGACTGGTCGTTGGGCATCCGGAACACGACCAGTCCGGGCGCGGCCTGGATGGCGTCGGGGACGGTGTGCTGCTGCTCGCCGTGGATGACCATGCGGTACTCGGTGGTCTCACCGATCATGAGGTTCTCCTGTGGGATCCTTGGTGGTGGAGTCCCCGGGCGGTTCGAGCGTCCGGGGGTTCTTCTTGTGCGCCGCCCCGGGCCGGCCGGTCGTCATCCGGCGGGCGGCGGGTCAGGTGGCCGGGTGGTCGGGCTGGTCGAGGATCGGCAGCTGCTGTGTGTCGTCGTTGCTGGTGTCGCGCCACGGCACCGGGGACACGTAGGGCAGGCAGACGATCGGCGAGTACGGCCGGACCAGGTCGGTCGGCACCTCGCTGATGCGGGGGCCGGGCGTTGACGACGGCCCTGCGGAGCCGCTCCTGCTCCGCCTTGGCGCGGATCGTTTTGCCCCGCAGTTCCTCGTTCGCCTTCAGTAGCGCCGCCCGCTCCGCCCGGAGTTGGGCGATGAGCATGGCGTCTTGGCAGCCTCGGATGAGCGCCGTGTGCAGCTGGGTTTCGCGGTCTTCTACGGCGGCGACGAGTCGCTGGTTGTCGGCCTCGGCGAACCGCGCTTGGTCGCGGAGTTGGGCGTAGGCCGACGTGTGCTTGCCGATCGTTCCGATGGTGATGGCGGTGCTCACTGGCCCTCCTTGCGGGCTCGTATGCGGGCGGAGATGAGTTCGCCGAAGAGGAGCAGGAAGATCGGGGCGACGAGGATGAACGCCGCCACGACGGTCACGACGCCGCCCACTCCGCGATGGCGGCCTCGATCGGGGCCCGCAGGTGGTCGTGCCACAGGCTCCTCATCGGCGTCGGGGCGCCGGTGTGAGCGAGGGTGGCGACGGCGGCGGTGAGCATGGCGGGCGCCACCCAGCCGGGCACGGGCAGCGGCTCCGGGTCCCGGTTGGAGCCGTCCTCGTTGAGGCGGGCCCACTGCCAGACGGGGCCGCGGTCGTAGTACTTGTCGCGGCCGGTGTGCCAGTCCCAGATGAGGATCAGGCCGTGCCGGTACCGGTCGTCGGGGATGTCGGACGTTTCCGGGGTGAGGGTGATGACGCCGCGCAGGTAGGGCACGTCGTAGGAGTCCTCGACGAATGCGTCCGTCTGCTCGGGCAGCATCTTCGCCTCGGTCAGGGCGTCTTCCACGGCCTCGATGTACGGGGCGTGGGGCAGGGTGTGGATGCTGGTCACTGGGTCCCCCGGTTGAGGAAGTTGCGGTCGATGTATCCGGCGGCTGCCGTGGCGGCGAAGTCGCGGGCGGTGGTGAGCTCTTGGTGGCGCTCCCGCTCGAAGGCCACCGCGGCGGCGAGGACGACTGCGCGCGCCTCCAGCTGCTGGATTCCGGCCCGTATGTCGGCGTTGGACATGGGCCGACGCACGGTGAGCGTGTTCGTGTCGGCGTGCCACGTCTGCGCGCGGTTCCAGTCGGCCTGCGGGTAGGCGCCCTGCAGGAGGGATGCGATGCGCCGGGACCCGCCGGCCTGGAACTTGATGATCTGGCCGTTGGTGTCGAAGGCGCGGGCGAGGTAGTGGCGGACGCTGCGGCCAGTGCCGTCCATCCAGATCGGTGTGACGAGGATGGTGACGGCGTCGGGTGCGATCTGGTGGAGGCGCCAGGGCAGTTGTTGCTGGTGCCTGCGGCGGCGGCCCGCGGAAGCTTTGCGGGGACGCGCGGGCAGCGCCTCGGTGACGGTCGCCATGTCACGCCACCTCTCGCAGTCGGCGGGCCCGGCTGTCGGCGGCGGCTTGCGCGGCGACGGTGGCGAGCTTGTCGATCGCGGCCTGGCTGGACGTGGAGACGACGATGGAGATGCTGCCGAGGACGATGAACGTGCGCCCGTCCTGCTCGTCGAGCCGGATGTCGTCGGGGTTGTCGCTCAGCGCGAGGAGCGCGTTGAGGACGCGGGTCGGGTTGTCGCTCACGAGGTCTCCTCGGCGCGGTTGGTGGTGGGGGCGGGGAGGCCGAAGCTCTGCATCTGGACCTCGACGACCGGGCAGTCGGTTTCGTGCACGTACTCGCCGGTCTCCAGCTCGGGCTGGCACTGGCAGATCTCGGACTCCAGCCGGGCGGCGTAGCGGGTCTGCTCGGCCAGTTCCGCCTTGAGGCGCTGGACCTCTGCCAACAGGGCTGCCATGTCGGCCGGGGTGTGGGCGACGAACTCGGCGTGGTCCTCTTCGCCGAAGACGGCAACCGACGAGCGGAAGACGGCGCTGCTGGTGCGGAGGACGTCCTCGACGACGTGCGCCATCTCGGGCGGCGTCACGCTCTTGTCGTCGCGCGGGCTGGCCGTCCAAGTGCCGCCCGGCAGGCCGAAGCTGTTGAGCGCCTCGACCCGCGCCGCGATCTCCGCGAGCCGCTGGTCGTCGAGCGGCTGGGGCTGGTCGCCGACCGGCACCGGCAGCGCGGGCACGGCGGCGGGGGATGTGGTTGAGTCGGTCATCGGGACGCCTCCGTCCGCTGCTCGCCAGGGTGGGTCAGGTTGCGGACGGGCTTCCACGGCGGTTTGCCGGAGCCGGGGCAGGGCTCGGACCAGCGCTTGCTGCCGTAGGCCGAGTAGTTGCGGCCGCTCCAGTGGTGGCGGCCCATCACTCCGTCGGCGGTCATGGCCCGGTCCTGCATGCAGTGCTTGCACCAGCCGCGCGGCCGGACAGGCTCAGGGACGGCCGGGTAGACGATGCGGTAGCAGGGGTGGCCGACGGTGCGGCGCTTCTCGCCGTCGATGCGGAAGCGGAGGTACCCACCGCCCGCGCCGCTGATGGTGGCGGGCTTGCCGTCGTACTCGATCCGCATGCCGTGCCGGGCGGGCACGTCGTAGGTGCGGCGGATCCACTCCATCGTGCTCGTCACGACCCACCGCCCGGGATGAAGAACGAGCACGTGCACTTCCGCACGCGAGCTCCCGACGCGGTGCAGTCCGTCTCGCCGTCCTCGGAGTGCGCCCGCTCGACATGCCCGCAGTCGGAGCAGAGACCGGCATCAGCCTTGAGGCGCTCGATCTCGCACCAGGGGCAGGCGCGGCTATCGCTGGGAGCGCGGAGCCAGGTGGGGTGCTCGGGATTTCCGCACGACGCGGAAACGCGGCCGTCGGGGTGTCCGAGTTCGAGGGCGCGGTAGGAGGCCAGTTCGACGGCTTGCTTCTCCTGCGCCGTCTCCGCCTCGCCCAGCGGCGTGAAGACCTTCGTGCCGTACTTCGTCGCCGTGGCGCAGGGCCAGCCGGTGACGACGCCGTCCTCCCAGCAGACTGCGCACAGCCACGAGTTCGGCACTCCGCAGTCGTCGAAGACTGGGACGTGGAAGCGGGCCGGGAGCTTCGCGTTCTCCTCCAGCGAGAAGCCGGCGAGCAGCTCGTAATGCGGGTGGTCCGGGGCGTGCAGCAGGGTGGCGCGCTGCTGGCACTCGTCATGCTTGACCGGGTTGCCATCCTCGGCGTTGCTGCGGCAGGTGCCGCACGCGGACGGGTCGGCACTCGCGCTCTTCTCCGCGAGGAACTTGGCACGCTGCTCAACCCAGAACGGCATCTCGGGGTAGTCGGTCATCGCTGGCCCTCCATCGCCTCGTAGGCGGCGCGGCGCTCGCGGTCGGCATGGAGCGCGGTCCACCAGCAGTAGAAGAGGGCGTCCAGCGCGGCCGGGCGCTCGTCCTCGGGCAGGCAGTCGAAGGCGATCCGGCCGATCTCCTCGACCTCATAGCCCTCCGGGTGCGTCGTGCGGAGCAGCTCCTCGGCCTCGTTCCACACGGCCTGGAAGGGCGACAACTGCGGGAGCTTCGCGGTGATCTCGTCGAACGGGGTCAGGTCGTTCATCGGGCCGCCTCCTCGCCGTTGATGAGGCGGGCGATCTGGAGGAGGTGGTCGGTGCCGAAGTCGGCGGCGTACTCGTCGGTGCCGTCCTCGGCGATCCGGGACGCCACGACGGTGGCCTCGACCTCCAGCAGGTCGGCGAGCGCGGCGCCGACGGCCGGCTGCATGAGGGCGATGTACTCGGCGTTCCACGGCTCGCGGATCCCGCCGTACCCGGACTTGATGCGACCCGAGGCCACGACCTCGGAGTCGACCGTGCCCGTCGGGTGGGCGTGGGAATAGACGGCGCTGGTGGAGGTGGCGCGCGGCGACCAGACGGAGCTGGTGACCCACGGGCTGTCCGTCGCGTGCTTCACGTGCTTGCGCAGCTTCGCCGCGGCGTTCCGCAGCTCGGTGTCGAGCGAGGCCTTCTTGGTCTCGGGCTGAGGTGAGATCATGGACACGGCGGTCCCTTTCGTTGCGTGCTCTGGATGGGGACTGCGAGGTCGTCCCGTAGGCGCGGGGCGGCCTCTTTGCCGCTCAGGCGGCGGCGCGGGCCGGCTTGCGCGACAGGCGCGGCTCCGGCGGGCGGGACTCGTAGACGCGGGAAGCGGCGGGGGTGAGGGCGGCCTGGTACTGGCGGTTCAGGTAGGCGTCGAGGTCGTCCACCTTGTAGGCGACGTATCGGCCGACCTTGAAGCCGGGCATCTTCTGGGCCACGTCTTTGCCGGTGAGGCGCCACTTGCGGAGGGTCGTGACTTCGAGACCCAGGTGGGCGGCGGCTTCTTCGATCCACAGGCAGCCCTTCGGGGGGCTGGGGCGGGGGCCCTTCCTGTTGTGCACGGGTTTACTCCTTCTTGGTGGGGGGTTCGTCGGGAGACGCCTCGTCCATTTCTGGAGACGCATTGGGCGCGAAGAGGACCAGCAGGGCGACGCCGAGGGCCTCCACGAGGGAGTGCGCGTCATTGACGTCGGCGGTCTTCTGTCGACCAGTGGCGAGCTTTTCGATGAGGCCGGACCCGCAGCCGCTGGCCTCGGCCAGGCTGTCGTACCCGTAAGGGGCGCCCCGACCTGGGTTTTTCATGACCCACTGGAATATGTGGGCGCTCTTCAGCGTGTATCTACGGCTCAATGGTTCCCCCGTGGAGCGGAGCGGCCTTGATGAGACGAGTGAAGCACAGCAGAGACGAATCGTCTACCAATCTGGACGAGGTGACCGACCGGTATTGGCAAAGCTTGTGGCCGGATACCATGCTTCTGTAGACGCTTCGTCTCCAAGGCGGGAAGGTTGTACGGGGTGACCTGCTATTTTTCCGGCGCCCTGCAACCCCTACAGAGACAGTCGGTGCATAGTGACGCGAGAGGAAGATGACATGACGGCAGCGGCCCCCGCCCCTGACCAAGGCGCGGCCGAGCAGTCGGCACCCATCGGCGCGCTCTCCCAACTCATCCAGGACGCGCTCGACAAGGGTGACTCCTACCAACGCATCGCCGACAGGGCCAACAAGGCCAACGCGGGGGAATCCGTCTCGAAGGCGTATCTGCAGCGAATCGTGAAGAACCCGCCAGCGAACCCTCCCTCTGCCAAGCAGCTCGCCGCCATCGCCAACGCGCTCGGCAAACCGGTCAACCGCGTCCGGGAGGCCGCAGCGGAACAGTGGCTGCAGTACGAGGCCACCGAACTCGCCGGCTATGACGCCGAAGTGCGCATCATCGTCGGCCACCTCGCCGGCAAGACCCCCGAGGACCTCCGCCGCTGGCGCTACATGATCGAGGCCGAGGAGCGGGCCCGGCGCGAGGCCGGCGAGTAACGCGGCGGTCAAGCTGCTTCGATGGATCGATCGAGATTGTCCACAAGTAGATATTTCTGCAACCGCTTGTTGAGCACTCCCCGTAGACGTACCCTTCACCAACCGTGCACTTCCGGCCGTTCTGGCTCAGAGTGCATCGTTGTCCCCGGGGAGGGCTCATGCTTCACGTCACCTATGAGGCCGTCAACGACCTGCCTCCCGGCAGGCCGGTCCACGTCGACGAAGACCGAGGAAGAGTAGCGATCCGCTTCGACGAAGACGCACCCCTGCGAGACGTCGTCCGCGACTTCAACATAGAGATCGACCGCATGGTGCGGTCCGCACGCTGGTTCCAGTTGTGGGACGACGAGATCGTGTCCTCCAACAGCCCCAGGCACCCCCTCCGGATCGAGTTCATCCTGGAGAAGAAGGAGCACCAAGGGGTGGTCTTCGAGGAACGCAAAGGAGATCTCAAGGCGTTCGTCGACCCAGACATCGACGTGACCCGCTTCGCCGCCGTCATGAATAAGCTCACCGCGCAGCACCTCTCCGGAGGGCGCTGGTTCCAGCTGTACGGTGGCGAGATCCACGACGTGTCGCCGGGGTCGATGAGCAAGGTCTGAACGAACGGGGGCAGCGATGCCGGGATACATCGAGGACCGCTGGTACAAGAAGGGCCCTGACGGCAAGCGCAACGTCCCGACGGAGCGCCACGGCCAGGGGAAGCGGTACAAGGTCACCGGCATCCCTGGCGTGCGCTCCCGCTCGTTCGCCGGTCTGACGGGGCCGCAGGGCGCCAAGGCGTGGCTGGCCAAGGCGCAGAACGAGTCGTCCAAAGGTGAGTTCATCGACCCGCGCGACGGCAACATCCTCCTCGCGGACTACTTCGAGGAGTACTGGGCGACCCGCGAAGGCGACCCAGGGACGCTCGAAGGTCAAGAGCAGTCCATCCGCAAGCACATCATCGGCCGACTCGGGCATATGAGCCTCAACGCCATCAAGGTTCCACAGCTGCGTGTCTGGCTGAAGGAACTGAGCGGAGAACTGGGGCCGGGAACGATCGGCATCGTGTGGGGCTACCTGTCGACCATCCTTCAGGCGGCAGTCGAAGACGAGCGGATCACAAAGAATCCATGTAAGGCGAAGAGCATCGGCCCGCCGCCCCCGCCCCCAAGGAAGGCCCGAGCCTGGACGAAGGACCGAATCCTCGCGGTGCAGGCGGAGATGGAGCCGAGGTTCCGGATCCTTGTTGACCTTGGGGTGGGGGCTGGCCTGCGCCAAGGTGAAGCGATCGGTCTGTCGGTAGAGGACATCGACGCCGACGCCGGCGTGCTGCATGTGCGGCGCCAGCTGAAGAAGGTCCACAACAGGCTCGTGTACGCGCTGCCCAAGGGAGAGAAGACGCGGAGCGTCCCGCTCCCCCGACACCTGGCCGAGCGTCTCGCTGCGCATCTTGAGGAGTTCCCCGCAGGGAAGGTGACGCTGCCGTGGGGGAACCCGGATCCTCCGGCGAACGCCAGGCAGGCGGAGGAGCGAGCGCTGCAGACGCATGAGCTTGTCGTGACGGCTCCGCTGGGTGGTCCGGTGCGTCGGGATTCGTGGAATGAGCGGTACTGGAAGTCGGCCCTCGTGCATGCGGGTGTCATCCCAGCGCATCCGGATGCGCACCCCACTGCGAAGGGCCGGCAGTTGGCGAAGTTCGTGCCGTCACGGGAGCATGGCTTCCATGTGCTGAGGCATACGTTCGCGTCGGTGATGCTGGACGCGCGGGAGCCGATCGTGGCAGTCTCCCAGTGGCTGGGCCACGCGGATCCGTCGATCACCCTGCGGATCTACGCGCACATGATGCCGGAGGCTGATGGCCGCGGCAGAGCCGCGATGGACGCCTGGTTCGAGACCGAAGTCGATTCCTAAAAGATCTCCCCAAATCCTCCCCAGGGAAGCTGTATCACTAGATCCGTGAAGCCGGTGAGCTCCCGGCGTCCGGCCTGACAACGACGATGAGGGGGCCGCCGATAGCGGCGGCCCCCTCATGCTGTTCGGTAAAGGCACAGCTCAGAGACCTATTCCGGCGGGGTCGGGGTGTCGTGGGTCCGGTACATCGCCTGGACGTCCAGCTCCAGTTGCACCGTCGGACCGACCACCGCGATGCCCCGGGCCAGCATCGAACGCCAGTTGAGCGTGAAGTCCTCGCGGTGCAGCTCCGCCGTCGCCAGGGCCGCGCAGCGCAGTTCCTGACCGTAGCCGCCGTTCACCGTGCCGAGGTAGGTGGTGTCCAGCGAGACGGAGCGGCTGACGCCGTGCATCGTGAGGGAGCCCAGCAGCGTCCACTTGCTACCGCCCCGGTAGGCGAAGCGGGCGCTCGTGAAGTCGATGTACGGGAAGCGTTCGACGTCCAGGAAGTCGGCGGACCGCAGGTGGTTGTCGCGGGTGGTGTTGCCGGTGTTGATGCTGGAGGCGTCGATGCGGACGTGCACCCGGGAGTCGGTCATGTCCTGGGCGATCCGGATGCCTCCCTCGAAGCGTTCGAAACGGCCGTGGACATGGGCCATGCCGACGTGCTTGGCGATGAACCGGATCGCGGTGTGCGGCGGGTCGAAGAGCCACGTTCCGGGCGTCGGCAACTGCAGGGACTCGGCCGGACGCAGCCAGACCCGCTCGGTGGGCGTGGACGTGCCCACCGCGATGTCGATGGTCTCGCGGTGCGGCTGAAGGCCCTCCGCCGCGATCAGCAGGCTGTACCGGCCGGGCGGCAGCGCCGCGAGGAAGTAGCCGTACGGGTCGGTCGTCCCGCGGGCCGCCACCCGGTGGGTGTCCAGCGCGGTGACGGTGACGTCCGCGGCCGCCAGGGGCGAGCCCATCGGGTCGACGACCTCGCGGGCCACGGCACCCGCGCCGGGGGGAAGGGGGAGGGCGAGGCCCGCCGCTCGGGCGGAGGCTCCCCTGAGTCGCCGGCGCCGGAGCAGTGCGAGGGCCATGTGGTTCACCTTTCTTCGGGGTGGCACGGCCGTACGAGCGGCGGTTTCAGCGCACGCCGACGGCCGCACCATGCTGCGGTCACACCCCCTTGTCGATCTTGCGGGACCGGCATCCGGAACGGGTGTCTCATTACGAGACACCCGTCCCGGAACGGTCGGAGACGGCCGCTCGGCGCCTACGCCTTGAACGCGTCCGCGTGTTCCGCCGCCCACTGGGCGAAGGTGCGGGCCGGGCGGCCGGTGACCTTCTCGACGGTGCTCGCGACCGTACGGCCCACTTCGGGGGTGTTGCCGTACGCCTCCAGCAGGAAGCCGACGACGTCCTCCGTGAGGCCTGCAGCCCGCCACTGCTCGACGGCCTGCTCCTCGGTCAGCTCGACCAGGGTGATCTCCCGGCCGACGGCGGCGGCGATCGTCGCCACCTTGTCGCCGACGGTGAGCAGTTCCGGGCCAGTGATCACGTACTCCTGGCCTGCGTGGCCCTCCTCCGTGAGCGCGACCGCGGCGACGGCGCCGATGTCGCCTTCGTGAACCATGGCACTCAACCGGGAGACGAACGGCTCCCGCACCTCACCCGAGGCCACGATCCCGTCCGCCCACTCCAGGGCGTTGGCCATGAACTCGACCGGCATCAGCACGGCCCACTCCACACCGCCGTCGGCACGCACCGCGTCCTCCAGCGGGGTGGGTCCGCCGCCGTGCAGCACGGTGACCCGGCGGACGCCGGCCGAGCGGGCCAGCTCCAGGATGCGCGGGCCGGTCTCCAGCGGGGTGAAGGCGGCCCCGCCGAAGGTGATCAGGTGGAGGCCGGTGACCCCGTCCAACGCCGGGGCCAGGCCGTCGGGTTGCGTCAGGTCGCCCTCGACCACCTCCACACCGGCCGGGAAAGCGGCCTTCGCGGCGTCCCGGGTCAGGGCGCGGACCTCGTGGCCCCGGGCGAGCAGTTCGGCGACGACCTGGCGGCCGACGGTTCCGGTGGCGCCCGTGACAAGGATCTTCTGCGTCTGTGTCATGGGACGACCGTAGGAAGCCTTGCGGTCACTTTCTGTCCGCAAGTCCGCGCCCCCTGTGCATCCGCTACAGGGTGGATTCCTCGGCCCGCTCCGGCGGGCCGCCCTCGTACGCCGCCCGCAGCACCGCCCGGACCTCGTCCGCCGTCACCGGGCGCGGGTTGGCGTACGGCTCGCCCGCGATCCGGTCCGCCGCCGGTGTCACGTCGCCTTCCGCCAGGCCGAGTTCGGCGAGGGACCGCGGTGCACCGAGGCGCCCGGCCAGCTCCCACAGGGCACGGGGCGCGTCGTCGGCGCCGAGGGCCCGTCGCAGTACGGCCAGCGCGTGCGGGGCGGCGGGGGCGTTGTGGGCGAGGACGTACGGCAGGACGACGGTGTGCGTCTCGGCGTGCGGCAGTCCGAACGTGCCGCCCAGGACGTGGCACACCTTGTGGTGGAGCCCCATCGTGGTCGAGCCGAGGCACGTGCCGCACAGCCATGCCGCGTACAGCGCCCGGCCGCGCGCGTCCAGGTCCTCCGGGTCGGTGGCCAGTCGCGGCAGTGCCTCGGCCATGGCGCGCACGCCCTCCTCGGCCATGACCGAGAGCAGCGGCGAGGTGTCCGGGGCGTACAGCGCCTCGACGGCGTGCGCGAGCGCGTTGACGCCGCTGGTCACCGTCAGCGGTACGGGCAGGGTGAGGGTGAGTGTGGGGTCGTAGACGACGCTGCGCGGCTGGACGACCGGGTCGCGGCCGGTGCGCTTGACGCCGTGCTCGGTCAGGCCCCACACGGGGGTCATCTCGGAACCCGAGTAGGTCGACGGCACGGCGATCAGCGGCAGTCCGGTGCGCAGGGCGATCGCCTTGCCGAGTCCGATCGCGGAGCCGCCGCCGACCGCTACGCAGCCGTCCGCCCCGGCCGCCCGTACCGCCGCGACGGCCCGGTCGGCGTCCTCGACGGGTACGTGCATCCGGGCCTCGGCGTGCACTCCCACGCAAGTGTCACCGAGCGCGTCCGCGACCGCCCGGGCGACGGCCTCGCCCCTGCTGCCGCACACCACGAGCAGCCGCCGCAGGCCCAGACGCGCGGCCTCGCCCGGGGTCGCGGTGACGGCCGCGCCGGGCCGGAACACGACCCGCACGGGCCGGGTCTCGTACGAGAACTCGCTCTGGAACGTCATGCGGCACGCTCCAGGACGAGGTCGAAGCGGGCGTGCCGGAACGGGTTCGCCACGCCGAACTCACGCGCCAGGGACGGGTCGTCGCTCTCCGCGAAGTCCTGGACCAGGCTCTCCTTCACGGCGAACACCGCGTCGGAGTCGAGGTAGTCGCCGCCGGCCACGAAGATGTGCGTGGTGACGGGCGTGTGTCCCTCGGCCGTGGCGATGAAGTGGATGTGCGCGGGGCGGTAGGGGTGCCGCCCGGTCGCGCGCAGCAGCCCGCCGACCGGGCCGTCGGTGGGGATCGGGTACGGCGCCGGGACGCAGGTGCGGAACCAGAATCGGCCCTCGGTATCGGCGGTGAACAGTCCGCGTCCGTTGCCCGCGGGCTGCACGCCGGGCTGCTGGACGTCGTAGTAGCCCTGGTCGTCGGCCTGCCAGACGTCGACGACGGCGCCCGGAAGGGGTGTGCCGTCCTCGGACAGCACCCGGCCGCTGACCACGCACGGCTCGCCGCCGCCCACCATGTCGATGTCGTCGCCGAGCGCGCGGACCGGCGACTCCGTCATGTGGAACGGGCCGAGCACGGTCGACTCGGTGGCTCCGGGCGCGCGGTGGCCGTTGACGGTCTCCACGAGCATGGACAGCCCGAGCACGTCCGACAGCAGGATGAACTCCTGCCGGGTGTCGGTGCAGGCCTGCCCGGTCGCCGTGAGAAAGGCGATCGCCCGCTCCCACTCCTCCTGGGTCAGCCGGGTCTCGCGCGCGAAGTCGTGCAGATGGCGGACGAGGCCGGTGAGCAGCTCGCGCAGCCGCGGGTCGGCGGTCCCCCGGAGGCTGGCGAGGGCCTGCTCGGTGACGCCGGTCCCGGTCGCGTCGGTGGTCATCCCGGCTCCTCGTCGTCGGTGTCCGCTGCTTCCGCTGCTTCCATGATTGCTCGCTCAGGTGCTTCCGTGATTGCTCGCTCAGGTGCTTCCGTGATTGCTCGCTCAGGTACTTCCGTGATTGCTCGCTCAGGCGTGTCCGAGGACGGTCCGCAACGCGTCCGTGAGCAGTACGCCGGCGTCCGGTGCGGCGGACGCGTGCCGGAAGGCGACGAAACCGTCGGGGCGCACGAGCAAGGCACCCGCGTCGGAGATCTCGCTCAGGCGCGCCCAGTCGCCGTACGGGTCCTCGTACGCCTGCCCGGGGCCGATCACCACGGTGGCGACCGGGACGTCCTGAGCCGAGGCGGCCCGCACCCAGGCCTCTCCCCCGATGCCGGTGAGCAGGGTGAAGCGGCCCCGGCCGACCGTGTCGAGGGTGGAGAGCGTGCGGGAGCCGGAGGTGATCCAGGCGTGCGGGAGCCGGGCGCCGGGGCGGGAGGACGGCTGGTGGTGCAGCTCGGGGTCGCGGGCGAAGCCCGGGTCGGGCGTGCCGTCCGGGACGATCGCGCCGGAGGCGTAGCGCTGGTTGAGGTCGACTCCGTGCGCGTTGAACTCGTACGCCTTGAAGGCGATCGCCTCGCGCAGCTCGGCGCGTTGTTTCCCGGCGGCCTGGGTGCTGTCCTTGCGCGCGGCGATGTTGGCCCACAGCTGTTCGGGGGTCTGCGGGGAGAGCCCGCCGAGGGCCTCGAAAACCGGGGCGGTCTCGCGGATGGACTGGTTGGCGCGGGTGACGACCTGCCGGCCGACGGGCGCGCGTTCGGCGGTGTAGCTGTCGAGCAGCCTGGGGTGCGCGGTGCCGTCGAGGACGAGTCTGAGCTTCCAGGCCAGGTTGTAGGCGTCCTGGATGGAGGTGTTGGAGCCGAGGCCGTTGGACGGGGGATGCCGGTGCACGGCGTCGCCGGCGCAGAAGACGCGGCCGTTCGCGTAGCTCTCCGCGTACATCTCGTTGACGGTCCACGCGGAGGACGACTTGATGGTCACGGGGATGTCGTCGTCGCCGACGAGCTTGCGCACGACGGATTCGGCGTACTCGGTAGTCAGGTCCGGGGCGCCCGCGGTGACGTCGTAGCCCCACACGATCAGCCACTCGGTCCAGGGGCGGACGCAGCGCACCAGGCCCGCGCCGATGCCGCCGACCGTGGCGCCGGGCGCGAGGACCCAGTAGAGCGTGGACGGGCGGTGGGCGGTGTACCGGGTGAGGTCCGCCTCGAAGACGATGTTGATGCTGCCGGCCACGCCCATCTGGCCGCCCATCGGCAGCCCGGCGTCCGCGGCGACCTTGGACCGCCCGCCGTCGGCGCCGATCAGGTACTTGGCGCGGATCTCGTACGTGTCCCCGCGCAGCCGGTCGCGGACGGTGGCCGTGACGCCGTCGGCGTCCTGGGTGTGGGAGAGGTACTCGGTCTCGAAGCGCAACCGGGTGCCGCGGGCGACGGCCGCGTTCACGAGGACCGGCTCCATGAGGTGCTGCGGCATGTCGCACATGCGGGTGGGGCTGGCGAGTTCGTGTTCCGCCTGCACGAGCGGATCGTTGCCCCAGGAGCGCACCCGGCCCAGTTCCTCGCCCGCCAGGCTGGTGCAGAACGTCGTGTTGCCCATCAGGTGCTGCGGGGTGGCCTGTGCGACGACCTCCTGTTCCACGCCGAGGTCGCGCAGTACTTCCATGGTGCGCTGGTTGGTGATGTGCGCGCGGGGCGTGTCGGCGAGGCTCGCGTAGCGGGTCACCACGAGGTTGGGCACGCCGTAGGTGCTCAGGGCGAGCGCGGCCGAGGCACCGGCGGGGCCGCTGCCCACGATCAGGACGTCGGTCTCGACGACGGTGGACACGGGGCGCTCCTACCGGGGGGAGGGGATACGGAGGCGGACATCGCGTC